>JAICLU010000023.1 GCA_025925195.1 Thermoleophilia bacterium | reverse complement strand
CGAAGCCGGCGACCGCAGCCGCGGACGCCGTGAGGAACGAGAGCCGGCCGCGCGCGTAGAGCCACGTCGCGGCGAGGATCGACACGATCACGAGCACGGTGCTGATCGCGGCGACGGCATCCGCGGCGCCGCCGGTGACGTTCAGCGAGCCGGGCGGCTGGCTCGCGAGCGTCCGGTGGCCGGTCGCCATCAGCAGCGACGCGCCGAGGCTGTTCAGCTCGAGCCCCCGCCTGATCTGCGTCGAGTAGCTGAACCGCAACCCACCAGGGCCGAGCGCGAGGAACGGCAGATGCACGAGCACGAATACGCCGGCGAACCAGATGACGCCGCGCAGCCGGCAGCCGCGGGGCACGAACACGAGTGCGACCGGCAGCACCGCCGCCGGGTAGATCTTCGCAGCCGTCGCCGCGCCGAGCACCGCGAAGGCCCACATCGGCTTGTTGCGCGCGAACAGCGCCAGCGCCAGCGTGAGCAAAAACGCCGGCCACAGGTCGTACGCGTTCAGGTAGACAGAGCCGACGAGGAGCGGCGATACCGCGAACACCGCCACGGCGTATGTCGACCGCAGGACGAGCGCGAGCAGCGCGACGATGCCGATCCCGCACGCGACGAGCACGAGCTTGAAGGCGAGCACACTGCGTGCGGCGAGGATCAGCGGTTGCGCGAGCGGCGGATACTCGTCGTAGAAGTCCCGGTACGGGATCATGCCGTCGAGCATCCGGTGCGCGTACAGGGAGTACGTATGGACGTCCGAGTAGAGGGACGTGTCGAGGAGCCCCTGCGGGACGAGGATGCACGCGAGAACGAAGACCGCGCTGCCTGCGACCGCGAGCTTCACCGGCGCGCGACCGCGACGACGATGTCGCCGAGCCCGTGTCGCGGCAGGTGCGCGTCGATCGCATTCAGGGTCCGCGTCAGCGGCTTTGCGTCGAACGGCCACATCAGGTGGAACCGGAACGTCTCGAGGCGCTCGACGGCGAACCCGCCCTCCTCGAGCAGGCTGCGAAAGGTCGCGCGCGTGTACGGCGTCGCGGGCGACTCGACCTTGCCGCGCGCGCCGTGCAGCCGCAGTGCGCCGACGGCGAGCGTCCGCGGCGCGTTCAGTGATCGGGTGACGTAGTTGCGGGCGTTGTCGGTCGAGATGACGAGCGTCCCGCCCGGGCGCAGGACCCGGGCGAGCTCCCGGACGGCGAGCCCGGCGTCGAGCACGTGCTCGATCACCTGCGAGCAGAGCACGAGGTCGAAGGCGCCGTCCTCGAAGGGGATCGCCTCGAGGTTGGCCCGGCGGAGATCCGCCTCGACCCGCTGTCCGGCCGTCTCGAGGATGCGCTCCGAGATGTCGATCCCTGCCCGACGCTCGGGCAGCTCGCCGGCGAGCGCGGCGAGGTAGCGCCCGTCGCCGCAGCCGGCGTCGAGGAAGGCCTCACAGGGCAGCTGCGCCCGGACGAGCTCACACATTCGCCGGAATTTCCGGTCGATTCGCGGATCAGGCAGCGGTGCAGGCTCCGCGTACTGTTGCTGGGCGCGATCCTCGTAGAGGCTCCGCATCGCGTCCGACGGCCGTTCCATGAGCAGAGCGTAAGCCAGGAAGGGAGTCGTCCGACCTGCTGCCTAACGTGACGCTGTGAAAGTTGTCGGCATCGACCCGGGAACGGCCTCGTGCGGATACGGGATCGTCGACGAGCGCGGCGGCCGCGTGCGCGCGCTCGGTCACGGCTGCTGGCATACCGGCGCCGGCGAGCCGATGGAGCTTCGGCTCAAGACGCTCTTCGACGGCGTGGCGCGGTTGATCGTCGAGCACGCGCCGGACGCCGTCGTCCTGGAGGAGTCGTTCGTCGGCGCCGACGCCCGCATCGCGCTGTCCGTCGGCCAGGCGCGCGGGGCCGTGCTCGTCGCCGCCGCGAGCGCCGGAATCGCCTGCGCCGAGTATGCGCCGGCCCGGGTCAAGCAGTCCGTGTGCGGCTACGGCCGCGCCGACAAGGCGCAGGTCGGACGGATGGTGAAGGCGATCCTCGGGCTGTCGGCTGTTCCCACGCCCGATCACGCAGCCGATGCGTTGGCCGTCGCGATCTGCCACGCACTCGCGCCGCCGCTGCTGAGGATTGCGGGATGATCGCGCGCCTGCGCGGGACCGTGGTCGGGTCCGCCGCCGACGGGCTCGTGCTCGACGTCGGCGGCGTTGGCTATCTCGTCGCGGCGACGCCGAGCGCCCTGCGGAAGGGCGGCACAGGCGACGAGATCACGGTCGAGACGTACCTGCACGTCCGCGAGGATGCGATGCAGCTCTACGGCTTCGCCGACCGCGGCGAGCGC
The DNA here is from genome assembly GCA_025925195.1 of Thermoleophilia bacterium. Taxonomy (GTDB): domain Bacteria; phylum Actinomycetota; class Thermoleophilia; order Gaiellales; family Gaiellaceae; genus Palsa-739. The sequence continues at coordinate 23,318 of JAICLU010000023.1, read as the reverse complement.
GAGCTCTTCACGCAGCTCCTCACCGTGAACGGGGTGGGGCCGAAGGTGGCGCTCGCGATCGTCTCGGGCTCGCCGGCCGAGGAGCTGCGGCGTGCGATCGTCCGCGAGGACACGGCGCGGTTCCAGGCGATCCCGGGCATCGGCAAGAAGACGGCCGAGCGGATCGTGCTGGAGCTGAAGGAGAAGATCGGCAGCGCCGAGGTGACGCCGCTCGGCGGCGGCGGCGCGCCGGACGAGCACGTCGTGGCGCGCGACGCCCTCGTCGAGCTCGGCTACTCGATCGTCGACGCCGAGCGCGCGCTCGCAGAGACCGATGCAGCGGCGCCGCCCGCTGAACGCGTCAGGCAGGCGCTCCGTTTGACTGCTGGGGGTCGAGCTGCATGAGCGCCTTCGTCGCACCGGCGCTCGCCGACGACGGCGACGAGGAGGCGGTCGAGCAGACGCTCCGGCCGCGCTCGCTCGACGAGTTCGTCGGGCAGGAGCGGGTCAAGGAGCAGCTCGAGATCGCGCTCGTCGCTGCCAAGGCGCGCGGCGAGGCGCTCGACCACGTCCTGCTCGCGGGGCCGCCGGGCCTCGGCAAGACGTCGCTCGCCCACATCGTCCGCGAAGAGCTCGGGGTCGGCCTGCGCACGATCGCCGGGCCGGCGGTCGAGAAGAAGGACATCGCGGCGATCCTCACCTCGCTCGAGGCGCGCGACGTGCTGTTCGTCGACGAGATCCACCGCATGTCCCGCACCGCCGAGGAGATCCTGTATCCGGCGCTCGAGGACTTCCGCATCGACATCGTCATGGGGGAGGGCGCCGGGGCGCGCACGCTGACGCTCGACCTGCCGCCGTTCACGCTCGTCGGCGCCACGACGCGGACGGGGCTGCTGACGACGCCGCTGCGCGACCGCTTCGGGCTGACGTTCCGGCTCGACTACTACGACCCCGGCCAGCTCGCGCAGATCGTCCATCGCTCGGCGCACATCCTCGGCGTCGAGATCGCGGCCGACGCGGCGGAGGAGATCGCGTCCCGCTCGCGCGGCACGCCGCGGCTTGCGAACCGCATCCTGCGGCGCGTCCGCGACGTCGCGCAGGTCCGGCACCAGGGTGTCATCACGACCGAGATCGCGCGCGAGGCGCTGCTCCTGCTCGAGATCGACGAGCAGGGGCTCGACCGGGAGGCACGCGATCTGCTGCACACCATCGCCGGCAAGTTCGACGGGGGGCCCGTGGGCCTCTCGACGCTCGCTGCGTCGCTCGGCGAGGAGCAGGAGACGATCGAGGACGTCTACGAGCCGTATCTGCTCCAGCTCGGCTTCATCCAGCGGACGCCGCGCGGCCGCACGATCACGAAGCTCGGCCGGACGCACATCGGCAGCGCGCCGCCGGACACCGCCGCGAAGCTCTTCTGACGGTCCCGTCACCGCCCGTCACATCTCCGCGACGCCGTATGCGGGCATTTCGTCCCCGGCGGCCACGTCCGGGGCCAGGCCCCGTTTCGGAGATGTGACGTACTGTGCGCGGGCTCCCGCCGGCCCGCAGGCTAGAGCGCGCGACCGGCCGCGACCGCCGCGATCCCGAGGCCCACGCTGAGCGCGACGTAGACCGCCGACAGCGCGGCGTGGTTCTCGAGCGCCTGGAACGCGAACGTCGAGAACGTCGTGAAGCCGCCGATCATCCCGACCACCACACCGTTTCGCACCCAGTCCGGCGCGTCACCGAGCTCCTGTGAGGCGAGCCCGATCAGGAAGCAGCCGACGAGGTTGACCACGAACGTGCTCCACGGAAAGGCATAGGGCGTCGAGATCAGCCGGTCGGTGCCGTACCGGGCAGAGGCGCCGATTGCACCGCCGAGGGCGACTGCGAGAACGACAGGCATGCGAGCTCCTTCGGTTCCGTAGGAGCCATCAGCCGTTCTCGGCGGTTGAGGGCGGGCTCCATCGCCGCGCGGCGCAAGCATACGGATTCTCACCTGCGTCTCATGCCGCCGCGAGACATTTGCTCCGTGAGGGCATGGTCCACACTCGTCGTCGTGGCGGTCGCTGCGCTTGCGGCCGTGGCCGCGGGCGGCGCGTCCGCGCATCGCGCGCTGCCGCGTCGCGCCGGTACGGGCCGCCGACTCAACGTCGTCGTCATCCTCAGCGACGACGAGCGGGTCGACGGGACGAGCGTCATGCGGAACGTCCGCCGGCTCCTCGTCCGACACGGCGTGACGTTCGCGAACTACCACGTGACGACGTCCGAGTGCGGCCCCTCGCGAGCCAGCATCCTCACCGGCGAGTACGCCCACCACACCGGCGTCGTCGACAACTTCGGGCTGCACAGCTTCCCGGCCTTCGATGCGAATTCGACGCTCGCCGTCTGGCTGCACGACGCGGGCTACGAGACGGCGCTCGTGGGCAAGTACATCAACGACTACACGATCTACGGCCACCACAAGACCGCGCCGGGCTGGGACGACTGGCAGGTGATGGACAGCATCCCGATGGAGCGGTACTACGGCTATGCGATCGACGACAACGGCCACCGGCAGGAGTACGGCTACGCGCCGCGCGACTACTCGACCACCGTCCTGACGAACAAGGCGATCGGGTTCATCCGGCGCGCACGGAAGCCGTTCTTCCTCTACTTCGCGCCGGTGACGCCGCATCTCCCGGCGATCCCGGCGCCGCAGGACCGCAAGAAGCTCGAGAACATCGGGCCGCTCCACACGCCGTCGATCGACGAGGCGAACATCGGCGACAAGCCGTGGTCGTACTGGCACAAGGGCCTCCTGCGGACGGCGGCACAGCTCTATGACGGCGACGTGCGGCGGCGCCAGTTGCAGTCGCTCCTCTCACTCGACCGCTCGGTCGCCCGCATCGTGCGGACGCTGAAGCAGCGACACGTCTTGAACAACACGGTGATCCTCTACACGAGCGACAACGGCTTCCTGTGGGGCGAGCACCGCCTCGGCGGCAAGCTGTGGCCGTACGAGGAGTCGACGCACGTGCCGCTGATCGTGCGGGCGCCCTGGACGAAGCGTCCGCGCGTGAGCAACGAGCCGGTGCTGAACGTCGACCTCGCCTCGACGATCAGCGCGCTCGCCGGAGTGAAGCCCGGCGGGCCGCAGGACGGACGCAGCTTCGTCCCGTTCCTCGAGGGCCGGAAGGCTCCGTGGCGGAAGGCGTACCTCCTCGAGTACCTCGGCCGGAACATGCTCAAGGTCGGCGGCCCGCCGGCGTACGTCGCGGTTCACACGGCGCGCTACCTCTACGTCGAGTACCGGCGCGGCTGGCGCGAGCTGTACGACCTGCGGCGCGATCCGTGGGAGCTCGACAACATCGCCGACCGGCCGCGGTACCGCGCGCTACAGGCTTCGCTCGGCCGGCTCCTGCACCGCCTGTGGCTGCAGCAGCCGCAGACCAAGACCGCCTAGCGCCTCAGATGCCGAACGCCTTCCAGGTTCCCTCGGAGACGACGTCGACGGCGCCGTCGGTCACGCGGATCGCGGTCTCGTCGTCGATCGCATAGGCAGGTCCGCCCAGGCGGGCCGCCCAGCGATCCGCCGCGGCCGTCGTGTTCGACGGCAGGTGAGGGTTCTCGAGGTGCGGAAAGATCGAGAACTCGACGACCCCGAGCGTCCGGTCGCCGGCGGGCGACTCCCACCTGACGAACTCCTCGCCGACGCGCGGCGTCAGCACCATGCTGCCGGCGCTGACGCCGACCCAGACCGTGTCGTGGAGCGACGGCATCAGGTCGGCGAGCCCGGACTCGCGCACCCAGTGGGACAGATACGCGGCGTCGCCGCCCTCGACGAGCAGGACGTCGGTCTCGCGGAGGAGCGGCACCCAGCGCTCCTCCTCGAGGCTCGGGAGTGCAGTCAACTCCAGTACGCCGACCGACTTCCAGCCGACGCTGACCGTGGGTGTGCTCGTCTCCGCGCCGCTGATGCAGCGCCACGCCTGCCGGGGGCCAGCATACGGGTGCCCATACAGCGCGGTGGGTATGCAGAGCGCCGTCGCTTCGACGGTCGGCTTACCGAGCAACTCGACGACGGCCGCGTGGATGCTCGCGTTCTTGATGCCGGCCGACGTGAGCAGCAGTTTCACGACGTCTCCTCGATCGTGGTGTACGTACGGATGTCGAGACGTCGGAGAAGCGCCAGAATCATCGGTGCTGAGAGCATGGCCATCACGTCGAACCACACGTAGCCCGACGCGACGCCCGAAGGAGGATTGCCGTCCGGGATGCCGAGCCCGGGCAGCTCGCGGGCCCAGCGCCACGTGCCGATCGACGTCCCGTACAGCTCGAGTGCGGCGACGACGAGGAAGACGGCCGCATACACGGCGCGCGACCGCGACCGCCAGAGGAAGACGCAGAGGAGCGGGACGCCGATCGCACCGGCGACGTCGAGCCGAGGGAGCACGGTCAGGCCGGCGATCCCCCAGCCGACGGCGCCGGCGGCCGCGCACCAGACCAGCACGCGCCCGCGCACGATCCCGACGAGCGCGAGACCGGTCAGGTAGACGAGGCCGTGCGCCGGCGGGATGAAGAGCGGCAGGTTGTGCAGGCGGTAGTGGTAGACCCCCCAGACGAGCGACCCCGTCACCTCGCCGACGGTCGCGAACGCGACGACGCCGAGCGCCTGCGCCCGGGCGAGCGGAGCCAGCGGCACCAGCGCGGCGAGCAGGACGAGCCACGTGACGGCGCCGAGCAGCACCTGCGCGCCCCAACCGACTTGCGTGTCGACCGCGAGCAGCGCCGTGAGATAGGCCGGACCGGCGAGCGCGTACGAGCGCGGCGCGCTCACCGGCGGTACTGCACGTTGTGCCAGGACGGCGTCGGCAGCAGCTCGAGCAGGGCCCGCCCGCCGCCGGGATCGTGGTATGAGAACTCCGCGTCGTTCTCCTCGAACGACACTTCGAGTTTGCCCTCCTTCACCCGCTGATCGAGCCACGCGCCGCGGAAGACCAGCTTCTTGAGCCAGTAGACGAGCGACTCGCCGTCGACGAGCGCGAGCTCGGCCCAGTGCCGGACGAGGTAGCGCCCGAGCTCGCTCCGCGGCTCGTCGATCGTGTCGTGCTCGGCGAGCTCCACGAGATCCGCCGTCTCGTCGTCGTCGAGCTCGTTGCCGCCGAGCAGCCCGAGCTTGACTGCCGCCGCGGTGACCCGCTCGGTGAAGTCGCCCGCGTTGAAGCTGAACCGGTAGCCCAGGAATTCGACGACGTAGTCGTCGCCCGAGTCGTAGTTCCCGGCGCCGTCCACTGGCCCCAAGCGTACCCTGGTCTCGTGCGCGCACTCAGGCTCCCGATCGCCGTCGTCGCCGTCGGGGCGATGGTCGCCGTAACCGCGCTGCTGATGGGGTGGCCGCTCGAGCGCGCGGTCTATCTCGCACCCGTGATCGTCGTCGGCTTCGCAGCGCTCGTCGGGCTCGGGATGCTCTGGGTGAAGGTGATCGTGCAGCAGCTCCGGGAGAGCCGGCGGCCGAAGCTGATCATGGCGCTCTGGATCCTCGGGATCGGGCTACTGGTGCTGCTCAGCGTGCTCGGCGTCAAGTTGCCGCGCGAGGGCTGACAGGAGCCGGTCGACGTCCTCCCGCTCCGTGTACATGGCGACCGAGATGCGGAGCAGGTCGGGCCGCATCGCGGGGATCTCGATTCGGTGCTGTGCCCACAACTGCCGCTGCACCTCCTCGGCGTCCGGGACGCGGAAGCTCGCCATGCGCAGCACCATCGACTCCGGCGCGATCGGCTCCTGGGCGGTCAGCGCACATAGCTCCCGGCGCGCCTCGCGCGCGAGCTCGATGCAGCGCGCGGGATCGTCGTGCTCGCGGACGAAGTCGATCGCCGCCGGCACCGACAGGTAGGCGGCCGAGTCGCGCGTTCCCTGCTCCTCCGTGCGCGAGATGAACGTCCCGCCGCCGTCCGCGTAGCCCCAGCTGACGATCGCGCCGTCGACGCGCTCCTGCAGGTCGGGGTTGACGTAGAGAAAGCCCGCCCCCTTCGGCGCGCACAGCCACTTGTGACAGTTGCCGGCGTAGAAGTCGGCGCCGAGCGCGCGCACGTCGAGCGGGGCGTGAGCCGGCGCGTGCGCGCCGTCGACGACGGTCACGAGCCCGAGCTCGCGGCCGCGGGCGACGAGCCGCTCGACCGGGAGGAGCAGCCCGGTCTCGGAGGTGATGTGCGAGACGAAGAGGACGCGCGTTCGCTCCGTCACGTGGTCGAAGAGCTCGTCGAGCGGCGCGCGGACGTAGCGCGCGTCGGCGCGGGCGCACACGTGCTCCCACGCGAAGTTGCACGCGCCGTACTCGAGATCGGTCGCGAGCACCTCGTCGCCCGCGTCCAGACCGATCGCGCGGGCCGCGATGTTCACGCCGGTCCCCGCGTTCTGGACGAAGGTCAGGTCGTCGGCATCGGCCCCGACGAAATCGCCCAGCGCGATCCGCGCCTCCTCGAGCAGGCCGGGCAGACGTCGCGCGATGAAGTCCACCGGCTCCCGCTCGAGGTCGCGCTGCCAGCGCTGGTACGTCTCGAAGACCGGCCGCGGGCAGGCGCCGAAGGAGCCGTGGTTGAGGAACACGACGTCCGGGTCGAGAAGAAAGAGCTCTTTCATGCCGTCCGATCGTGACCGTAGCGTGATTGCACGATGCAGGAGGGCACCTGGACACTCCGTCCGTGCCCGCACGATGTGCAGGCCGAGCTCGCCCGCTCGCTCGGAATCAGTGAGCTGACGGCAGGCGTGCTCGTGCGGCGCGGCTTCACCGACCCCGAGTCGGCACGGCGGTTCCTCGAGGGCGAACTGGCGCCGCACGACCCGTTCCTGCTCGGCGACATGCAGCTCGCATGCGAGCGGATTCGCGCGGCGATCGCCGACGGGCGCCGCATCTGCATCCACGGCGACTACGACGTCGACGGGATCAGCGCGACAGCGCTCGCCGTCCTGTTGCTGCGTGAGCTCGGCGCCGACGTCGACTGGCACCTGCCGAGCCGTTTCGACGAGGGCTACGGCGTCAGCGCGTCGACGCTCGAGCGGCTCGCCGACGAGGGGTGCGGGCTCGTCCTCACGGTCGATTGCGGCATCACCGCCGTGCGCGAGGTCGCGGACGCGAAGGCACGGGGGCTCGAGGTGATCGTCACCGACCACCACCGGCCCGGCGCGGACTTGCCGGACTGCCCGATCGTCGCGACGCGGCCGTCCGACTATCCGTTTCCCGAGCTGTGCGGCACGGGCGTCGTCTACAAGCTCGGGCAAGCGCTCTTCGGCATCGACTCGGACGTGCCGAAGCGGCACCTCGACCTCGTCGCGCTCGCGACGATCGCCGACGTCGTGCCGCTTCTCGACGAGAACCGGTCGCTTGCGATCGCGGGGCTGCGCACGCTCGCGCGCACGCAGAAGCCGGGCCTGCAGGCGCTGATGCGCGCGGCCGGCGTCGATCCGGCGATCGTCGACGCGGGCGCGTGCGGCTTCCGCCTCGGGCCGCGCATCAACGCGGCCGGCCGGCTCGGCCATCCGCGCGCGGCGCTCGAGCTGCTGCTGACCGACGATCGCGACGAAGCACGGCAGCTCGCCGCGTCGCTCGAGGACCTGAATCGCGAGCGGCAGGCCGTCGAGGGGCGCATCTTCCGCGAGGCGGTCGCGCAGGTCGAGTCGTGGCCCGAGGAGCACCGCGCTCGGCGCGCGTACGTCGTTGCCGGCGCCGACTGGCACGAGGGCGTGATCGGGATCGTCGCGTCGCGCCTCGTCGAGCGGTTCAACCGTCCCGTCGTGCTGATCGCGGGCGTCGACGACGGCGACTGGAAGGGCTCCGGGAGGTCGATCGCGTCGTTCGACCTCCACGGCGGCCTCGGGGCCTGCTCGCACCTGCTCGGCCGCTGGGGCGGTCATCGGGCGGCTGCCGGTCTGTCGATCAAGCCCGAGAACGTCGAGGCGTTCGCCGCTGCGTTCGCGGCCCACGCCGAGGGACTGCTGCTCGAGGACGACTTGCGCCCGCACACGCCGGTCGACGCGATCGTGCCACGCGGCACGCGGCTGACGCTCGACCTCTGCGCCGAGCTCGCCCGGCTCGCGCCGTTCGGCCTTGGCAATCCCGAAGTGACACTGCTCGCGCCCGGGTGCGAGCTCGGCGACCTCGCGACCGTCGGCGAGGGGAAGCACCTGCGGTTCCGCGTGCGCCGCGACGGCGCCGACGCGGGCGCCGCCATCCAGTTCGGCGCCGGCACCTGGCTCGAGTCGTATCGGGGCGGCGGCAGCTACGACATCGCGTTCCGCCTCAACGAGAACCGCTGGAACGGCACCGTGTCGCCCCAGCTCGTCGTGCGGCGAGTCTTCGGTGCGGCGGCGCGGTTCGACGAGCTGCGCGACTGGCTCGTCGCGGAGTACCGCAAGGCCGCCGCAGCGCGGGACCCCGAAGCAGCCGCGATCTTCGCCGAGCTGCAGCTCGAGCTCGGCGATCGGCACCTGCTCGAGTCGGAACGGTTCCGGGCGCTGCTCGAGCGCGAACCCGTCCTCGCGCGCGCCGCTTGAGCGTCCGCGCCGCGCGCGACGACGACTGGCCGGCGATCCGGGAGGTACAGCGCACGGCGTTCGCCGACGACGACATCGTTCGACTCGTCGACGAGTTGCGCGGCGACCCTTCCCTCTACGTCGCCGAGCTTTCGTTCGTGGCGATCTCCGACGGCGTGGTGGCGGGACATGTCATGAACACCTGGAACGACATCGACGGCGTCCCCGTCCTGCAGCTGTCGCCGCTCGGCGTCTTGCCGGCGTATCAGAGGCAAGGACACGGCTCCGCGCTCGTTCGTGCGTCGCTCGACGCGGTGCGCAGGAGCGGCGCGGCGGCGCTCGTCGTCGAGGGCAATCCGGAGTACTACGGGCGCTTCGGCTTCGTCCCCGCGGACGAGCTGGGAATCCTGCCGCCGCCCGAGGCGCTGTACGACTGGGCGGTGCAGGTCGCGGTGCTGGACGGGACGCGGCTACCGCAGGGCCAGCTGCACTACTCGGCGCCGTTCCGGCACTGAGCGAGGCCGGTCGCGCTCGAGCGCCGCCAGCGCCCGGGCGAGCTTCTTCAGTTTCCGACGCTTGAGCATGGAACCGTCACTTCGAGGGGTGAACGACCGTTCCTTCCGCAGAGATACGCCCGAAAGTGCCCGGAGTACACTGAATAGATGGCGACCGTCGAGACAGGCGAGAAGCATCAGGGGCTGCTCGACGGGCTGCTCGAAGAGGTCGCGGCCTACGACATCGCGATCGACCGCGACCTCATCTCGCGCGCGTTCCGTTACGCCGCCGCGGCGCACGAGGGCCAGCAGCGACGGTCGGGCGAGCCCTTCATTCTGCACCCGGTCGGCGTCGCGCAGATCTGCGCCGAGCTCCGGCTCGACGAGGCGACCCTCTGCGCCGCGCTCCTCCACGACGTCGTCGAGGACACGCACCGCGACATCGAGGAAGTGCGCGCAGAGTTCGGCGACGAGGTCGCACGGCTCGTCGAAGGCGTCACGAAGCTGACGCGCATCCAGTTCCAGAGCCGCGAGCAGGCCGAGGCGGAGAACTACCGCAAGATGGTCGTCGCGATGTCGGAAGACGTCCGCGTCATCCTCATCAAGCTCGCGGACCGGCTGCACAACATGCGCACGATCGAGTACCTCGGCAAGCAGAAGCAGATCCAGAAGGCGAAGGAGACGCTCGAGGTCTACGCGCCGCTCGCGCACCGGCTCGGCATCCATGCTCTGAAGTGGGAGCTCGAGGATCTTGCGTTTCAGACGTTGCATCCGCGCAAGTACGAGGAGATCAAGACCATGGTCGCGGAGCGTCGCGCCGACCGCGAGGGGCACGTCGCCGAGGCGGCGGACGTGCTGGCGCGCGAGCTCGCGAAGGTCGACATCCCGGCGGAGATCTCCGGACGCGCAAAGCACTTCTACTCGATCTACGACAAGATGGTGAAGAAGGGCCGCGAGTTCAACGAGATCTACGACCTCACTGCGATGCGCGTCATCGTCGAGCGCAGCGGCGAGGAGGGCACGCGCGACTGCTACGGCGCGCTCGGTCTGATCCACTCGCTCTGGAAGCCGATGCCGGGACGGTTCAAGGACTACGTGGCGATGCCGAAGTTCAACGGCTACCGGTCACTGCACACGACGGTGATCGGGCCCGAGGGGCGGCCGCTCGAGATCCAGGTGCGGACACGTGAGATGCACGAGACGGCCGAGCTCGGTGTCGCCGCGCACTGGGCATATACGCGCGAGGGCAGGCGCGCCTCGACCGCCGACGCCGAGTGGAACGCATGGGTCAAGCAGCTGATGGACGCGCACGAGGAAGAGGCGGACGCGCGCGAGTTCGTCAAGTCGTTCCGGACCGATCTGTTCGACGAAGAGGTGTTCGTGTTCACGCCGAAGGGCGAGGTGAAGACCCTGCCTGCCGGCGCGACGCCGATCGACTTCGCCTACGCGGTGCACACCGACGTCGGCCACCGAACGGTCGGTGCGAAGGTCAACGGCCGCATCGTCCCGCTGCACTACAAGTTGAAGAGCGGTGACCGCGTCGAGGTGATGACCTCGAAGGGCGACCGCGGGCCGTCGCGCGACTGGCTGTCGCTCGTCGCGTCGTCGCGCGCGCGCAACAAGATCCGCCAGTTCTTCTCCCGCGAGCAGAAGGAGGACCTCGAGCAGAAGGGGCGCGACGCGCTCGAGAACGCGCTGAAGGCGCAGAACCTCCCGTACCGCAAGCTCGCGGGCTCAGCGGTGCTCGCGGGCGTGATCCGCGAGTCGGGCTTCAAGAAGGCGGAGGATTTCTACCTCGCGCTCGGCGGCGGCAAGCTGACGGCCGGCTCGATCGTCAACAAGGTGCTGCACAAGCTGAAGAGCGCCGAGGTCGCCGAGGAGGAGCCCGTCCTTCCGCGGAAGAAGCCGAAGGCGCGTGACGCCCTCGCGAGCAACACGTACGGGATCAACGTCGTCGGCGTCGAGGATGTGCTCGTGCGGCTTGCGAAGTGCTGCACGCCGGTGCCGGGCGACGCGATCGTCGGCTACATCTCGCTCGGCAAGGGGATCACGATCCATCGCGGCGACTGCCCGAACGTCCGGGCGCTGATGCGCAACCCGGAGCGGTTCACGCCGGTCGAGTGGGAGGGCGACACGTCGCAGAGCTTCCGCGTCCACATCGCACTCGATTCGTGGGACCGGCCCCGCCTGCTCGAGGACGTCGCGCGGACGTTCGCCGAGCACGGCGCGAACATCGTCTCGTACGGTGGCACGGTCGAGGATCAGATGGCCCGGAACTGGTACGTCGCCGAGGTGGGGGACGTGAAGGGCCTGCGCACGCTGCTCAATACGCTCCGGAACGTCGACGGCGTCTTCGACGCCTATCGCGTCACCCCGAGCTAGTCGGCCGGTCACTCGATCGAGGGACGACTGCTCGCCCGGGGCGGGGTACCCCGTTCGAGGGATCGCCGCATGGTTGAGCCACGCCGTTCCCTCGTTCGAGGGATGATCGCCGCGATATCGCTCACCCTTGATCGAGGGATCGACAGCGGCCGCGGGCTGACTACAACGTGATCAGGGGAGGGGGCACCGAGGAGCTGCGGCGTCCGGCCGGCGAGGACACGGCCGGGCGCGCGGCATCCGGATCAGGGCTCCCAGTGCTCGCCGCCGGTGTCCCAGCCGACGAGGCAGTGGCCGGCGACGAGCGCCGCGACGTGCTCGAGGGCGGTGCGGTCTTCCTCGGGCGCGCCGTCGACGGCGAGTTCTGCGATCCGGTCGCCGTTGAACCTGACCGGGACGCGGGTGCGTCGCGGCTCGTCGGGCGTGCCCGCTTCCGGGCCGAGGACGAGGTCGCCCTCCTCGACGAAGAAGACCCCTGCCCAGGAGTACCGGGCGGCCAGTGCGGCGACCACGCTGCGCAGGATGTCGTCGGCGTCCCCGCCGTCGGCGACGATCGATTCGATCTCAGGCGTCGACATCGTCGCCCTCGTGCCGCTTGATCGCGGCTCTGTAGTCGGCGGGCACGTCGGTCGCGCGGCGCTCGCGGAGGTCGATGTAGACGAGGGTCTGGTGCGCGGTGACCATGAGCGTGTCGTCGGGGATGCGGTGCGCGGCGAACTCGAACGTGACGCTCGTCCTGCCGATCCGCGACACCCGGCAGTGGATCTCGAGCTCGTCGTCGAACCGCGCGGGCGCGAAGTACTCGACGTCGTTCGCCCGCATCACGAAGTCCCCCTCGCGGGCGTCCCCCTCGCGGGCATCCCCGTCCGGCCGATCCCGGTGCAGCAACCCGAGCGCCCGGTGGTACTCGACGCGCGCGAGGTCGAAGTACGGGTTGTACCGCCCGTAATAGACGATCCCCTGCGCGTCGGTATCCGAAAACCCGACCCGCGTCGTCGCGGAAAACTTGAACGGCCCCTCCATCCCGGACAGATCCTAAAGAGCCAAGACCCGGTGTCAGGCTCTTAGAAACCCGCGTGGAAGTCGTGACGGTCTCGTGACACTTTTCGAGCGATGCTCGGGTCATGGGACGTCCGCACCGAAGCATCGAGCCCTCGCTGCTGTACCACGCAGGCTCGCGCGGCAGCAACCGAAGCCCGATCGTCTGGGATCACGAGGATTACCAGTCGCTGATCGGCGAGATCGGACGTGCCGTGATGCGCCATCGCTGGTCGGTGCTCGCCTGGTGCGTGATGCCCAATCATCACCACGTCGTGCTCCAGGCGCCCCACGGCGGATTCTCGGTCGGCTTCCAGCAGATCAACGGGAATCACAGCCGTCGCACCAACCGCCGATACGAGCGACGAGCGCATCTGTTCGAGAACCGGCCGTGGGACAGGGAGTTGACGACGGTCGGCCGGCTCGTAGGGACGCTCGCATACGTCTACCGGAATCCGGTTTCCGCCGGGCTCGTCGAGCGAGCGGAGGATTGGCCCTACAGCAGCTACAGGCAGACGCTCGGCCTCGAGCCGCCCGCCCAATGGCTGGACGTCCACCGTGTTCGACCCCTGTTCGGCCGGACGGCCGATGAGCTGCGCGCCTGCCTGGACGAACATGTCCATCGAGGGCAAGTCCGGGTGTCAGACACGGGTTTCTAGGAGCGGATGAGGGCGAGCACCTCGTCGCGCTTCCGCTGCATCAGCTCGTTCGAGCGGGCTTCGAGGTTCAGTCGGAGGAGGGGCTCCGTGTTCGACGGGCGCACGTTGAAATGCCAGTCGTCGGCATCAACCGAAATACCGTCGAGATGGGAGACGCGGCCCTCCGCGGAATAGCGCTCCTTCAGCTCCTGCAGCTTCAGGGCGACGTCGGACACCGGCGTGTTGATCTCGCCCGTGATGAAGTACCGCGACCGGTACGGCTCCAGGATCTCCGACAGCCGGACGCCACGGCGTGACACGAGCTCGAGCATCAGCAGGAACGGGACGACACCCGTGTCGGCCTGGGAGAAGTCCCGGAAGTAGTAGTGGCCGCTCACTTCTCCTCCGAAGGCGGCATCGTCGCGCCGCATCCGCTCCTTGATGAACGCATGCCCGACGCGGTTCATCAGCGCGACGCCGCCGGCCGCCTCGATCGCCTCCGGCACCGCCCACGACGCGCGCACGTCGTAGATGATCTTCGCCCCCGGCTCCTTCGCGAGCACCGTCTCCGCCAGCAGCGCCGTCGCGAAGTCGCCCGGCACGAACTCGCCGGTGTCGTCGACGAAGAAGCACCGGTCGGCGTCGCCGTCGAACGCCACCCCGAGATCGGCGCCCTCGGACAGCGTCTTCGCGACGATGAACTCCCGGTTCTCGGGCAGCAGCGGATTCGGCTCGTGGTTCGGGAACGACCCGTCCGGATCGAAGTAGCACGGGACGACATCGAGCATCGGCAGCCGCTCGAGCACCGGCGGCAGCATGGCGCCCGCCATCCCGTTCGCCGCGTCGATCACGACCTTCAACGGCCGCAACGCGTCGAGCTCGACGAACGAGAGGACGCGATCGACGTACGCCGGCCAGATGTCGTACGACGACACCCGCGACTCGCCGCCGCCGCGCACGTCGGTCACACGAAGCGCCCGGTCGCGCACGTCGAGCAGCCCCGACTCGCCGCCGACCGGCAACGCGCCCCGCCGCACGATCTTCATCCCCGTGTACTCCTTCGGGTTGTGCGACGCGGTGACCGTCAGCCCGCCGTCGAGCTCGAGCGACCCGACCGCGAAATAGAGCATCTCCGTCCCGACCATCCCCAGGTCGAGCACCTCCGCGCCCTCGTCGGAGGCGCCGCGGATCACCGCCTCCGCCATCTGCGGCGAGGACATCCGCATATCTCGCCCGACCGCCATCCGGCGCGGCTCGAACTGCTGGACGTACGCGCGCCCGATCGCGTAGGCGCCCTCCTCGTCGAGGTCCTCGGGATAGATCCCGCGCACGTCGTACGCCTTGAAGACCTTCGGATCGAGCATCCGCGGCGATCCTAGCCTGCCTCGCCCCGCGTACGATTCACCCGTGGAACGCAAGCTCGCAACCGTCCTCTTCGTCGATCTCGTCTCGTCGACCCAGCAGGTCGCGATGTCGGACCCCGAGGTCGTCCGCCGCCGGGTGACGCGCTTCTTCGACCAGGTCAGCCACTGCGTCGTCACGCACGGCGGCACGGTGGAGAAGTTCGCCGGGGACGCCGTCATGGCCGCGTTCGGCGTTCCGCTCGCCCACGAGGACGATGCCGAGCGCGCCGTCCGCGCCGCGCTCGCGACGCTCGACCGGACGCGAGAGCTCGGCTTCGATGCCCGCATCGGCATCGAGTCGGGCGAGGTCGTGGCGGAGGACATCGACTCGACGTTCGCGACCGGCGAGGCCGTGAACCTCGCGGCGCGCCTCCAGCAGCACGCGAAGGCGAACGAGATCCTCGTCGGACCGGGCGCCGCGCGCCTGCTCCGCGACCGCGTCGAGCTCGAGCCGCTGACCCCACTCGAGCTGCACGGCTGGCGCGAGCCGATCGTCGCGCACCGCGTGATCTGCGCGGTCGAGCTCGGTGCACCGGTGCTCGGCGTCCACGCGCCGCTCGTCGGCCGCGAGACCGAGCTCGAGCTGCTCGAGAACACGTTCGCCCGGGCGGCGCGCGACCGCCGCGCGAGCCTGCTGACGATCTACGGCGAGCCGGGCGTCGGCAAGAGCCGCCTCGCGCGCGAGTTCCTCGACGGCCTCGAGGGCGCGACGATCCTCAGCGGCCGCTGCCTGCCGTACGGCGAGGGCGTCACGTACTGGCCGGTCGCGGAGATGGTGAAGGCGTCCGCCGGCATCTCCGACGACGACCCGCTCGACGAGGCGCAGAGCAAGCTGCGCGCGTGCTGCGAGGACGACGCGGTCGCCGACCTGCTGGGCCTCGCCGTCGGCGTGCTCGAGGCGGTCGAGGGCGAGCGCGCGCAGCAGGAGATCGCCTGGGCCGTGCGGGCGTGGGCCGAGCAGCTCGCCGCGGCACAGCCGCTCGTACTCGTGTTCGAGGACGTCCACTGGGGCGAGGAGCCGCTGCTCGAGCTCATCGACCACCTCGCGGCCACCGTCAGGGAGGCGCCGCTGCTCCTGCTCTGCCTGGCACGGCCGGAGCTGCTGGACGTCCGGCCGACGTGGGGCGGCGGACGCGTCCGCGCGACGACGCTCGAGCTCGAGCCGCTGCGGCCGGAGGAGAGCGCCGAGCTCGTCACGGCGCTCGCGGCGGAGCTCGACCTGCCGATCGACGTCGACACGGTGCTCGCGAAGAGCGAGGGCAATCCGCTGTTCGTCGAGGAGACCGTGCGCATGCTGGCGGAGCAGGGAGCCGGCGCCGAACGGATTCCGGACACGCTGCAGGCGCTGATCGGGGCCCGCATCGACCGCCTGCCGGCCGCGCAGCGGCTCGCGCTCCAGCGGGCGTCGGTGATCGGTCGGATCTTCATGCGCGGCGCGCTCGCCCAGCTCTCGCCCGAGATCGACGACGTCGAGAACTGCCTCGACGAGCTTCTGCTCCGTGACCTGATCGTCAACGAGCCGCGGGCGACCATCAGCTCGGAGCGCGCCTACAAGTTCAAGCATGTGCTGATCCGCGAGGTCGCGTACTCCGGTCTCTCGAAGGCCGCGCGCGCAGATCTGCACCAGGCGTACGCGCAGTGGCTGACCGAGAACGCGGGCGACGAGCTGCTCGAGATCCGCGGCTTCCATCTCGACCAGGCGACGCGGCTGCTCGCGGAGCTGGACGGCGCAGCCCCGCCGGATCTGCGAGAGCTGACGGCGGCCGTGCTCGAGGCGGCCGGCCGCCGCGCGCTGTCGCGCGAGTCGTACCGCAGCGCCCGCAACCTACTCGTCCGCGCGGTCGACCTCGCGCCGACGCTGGAGCGGCGGTACCACGCTGCGCGCACGGCGTGGCGCCTGGCCGACTTCCCCGCCGTGCAGGTCGAGATGGAGCTCGTGCGCGCGGAGGCGGCGGCGACGGGCGAGCGGACGATCGAGGGGCGTGCGCTGACCGGGCTCGCCGAGGCGGCGCTGAGCGCGGGCGCCGACGCGACCGCGGCGCTCGACCTCGTCGAGCGGGCGCTCGTCCTGCTCGAGCCCGAGGGCGGCGTGCCGCTCTTCGACGCGCTCGCGGTGAAGATGCAGATCACGATCACGCTGGCCGCCGACGAGGAGTTCGACACGAGCGCTCGGCGTGCGATCGAGGTCGCGCAGGAGCTCGAGCGGAAGGATCTCGAGGCGCTCGTGACGCAGGCGCTCGCCCGCAACTACCTCTGGCGGCTCGAGCTCGACGAGGCGGGGCCACTCGTCGAGCGCGCGCTGGAGCTCGCGGCGTCGAGCGGCAGCATGGCCGGCCGCGCGAGCGCGACGTGGGGCCTCGCCTGGCTCGAGTACGCGCGCGGCGACTTCGCCGCGGCGGCGGAGGCGTTCGTGCAGGTGCGCGCGTTGTACGGCGAGATCGGCTTCGCGTCGCATGCGGCCGCGGCCGGGATCCACTTCGCGCGCGTCCTCCGGCTCGGCGGGCGCGACGAGGAGGCGGAGCCGCTGCTGCGCGAGGCGGTCCGCGTGCTGAAGGCGGTCGGCGACCGGGGCCAGCTTTGCGAGGCACAGCGGAGCCTCGCGCAGGTGCTCGTGCGGAAGGGCGATCTCGCCGAGGCCGAGCGGCTCGCCCTGGAGGCGCGCGAGACGGTCGGCGAGAGCGACCGCTTCTCGGTCTCCTCGACGAAGCTCGCGCTCGGCGTCGTCCGCGCCGCGCAGCATCGTGACGAGGAAGCGGAGGCGTTGCTGCGCGACGCGGTCGACGGATTCGAGCGGTTCGGTCTTCGCCTCGCGCTGCTCGAGGCGCTGCCCGAGCTGGCCCTCTTCCTGCGCGCGCGCGGGCGTGAGGACGAGGCGGCGGTCTACGAGGCGCGTCGCGCCGAGCTCGCGCCCGCGAGCACCGTCCCGATCGCCTGAGTCGACGCGTCGTCGGGCGATTCGCTGATCACCGTTGCGTCGCGGTCGAGCCGCGCCAGCGCGTCGCGGAGCCCGTCCGCGCGGAGCGTGCCCTCGCCGTACGGCAGGTGCCGGTTCTCGTTGCGGTTCGCGTACGCGATGTCGCTGAAGTGGATGTGGAACGGCTCGCCCTCGCGCATCGCGTCGTCGGCCGCCTCGAGCGCCGTCGCGAACATCTCGACGTCGAGATAGGCGCCGTCGCTCGTCGCGTGCATGTGCGCGAAGTCGAGCACCGGCCGGACGAAGTCGACCTGCGACGCGATCGCGAGCACGTCGTCGAGCGTCCCGAGCTCGCGCACGCGCCCCATCACCTCGATCCCGAACGGCACGAGGCGGTCCTTCGACACGAGCCGCGCGCGCAGGTCGCCGAGCTGGTCGACGACGTCGGCGATGGCGTGCTCCCGTTCGCGGCCGAGCAGAAAGCCCGGATGGAAGACGATCACCTCGGCGCCCGCGGCTTTCGCGAGACCGGCGGTATGGTCGAGCATCCCGAGCGCCATCTTGAACTTCTTCTCGCGGGCGACATGCCCCATGAACGCGGCGAGCGGCGCGTGCACGGAGAGCGAGACGTCGGCCGCTCGGAGCGCCTCGCCGAGCTGCGGCGCCGTGTCGTAGTCGAGCCAGAACCCGCCGGCGAAGCCGATCTCGACGGCGCGATAGCCCGCCGACGCGAGCGTCGCCGCCGCCGCCTCGAACGAGGCCGCCGCGGGCAGGCCGGACGGGCCGAATCGCAGGTCGCCCATGCCTGGACACTAATGCCGTCCGACCCCTTTTTTACTCTCGTTGCATGGCCAAGACGCCCTCCCGGATCGACCTTCTCGAGCTCGACATCGACCTCCGGCTCGCCGATCTGTGGCGCGAGGCGGCCGATATCTCCGAGTGGAGCCTCGAGGTGGTCGCCGCCTTCATGCGGGCCGCCTACGGCAAGGGCTACTGCGACGCCCTGACCGAGGATTCGCCCGGCTCGCTCTGCCAGGATCACGGATATCGGGTCCCGGCGCGGCGGGCGACAGTCGAGCGGTAGCCTGTAAGGCGCCGTGCGGCGCTCGCCTGCCAGACTCGTCATCGCCCTCTCGGTCGCCGCCGCGCTCGCGGTCTTCATCCTCTATACGTCGATCGCGGGTGCGGGGACGCCGCAGATTTTGCCGTCGAAGGTGCACCAGTACGCGGGCCAGGACGTCACGCTCGTCGGCACGGTCGTCGCGACGCGCGGTGACGCGCACTCGAACGCCGGCATGCGTTTCGTCATGCGCGATCCGAACGGCGGCGCGTCGGTGCCGGTCGTCTACCACGGGACCGTGCCGGACCTGTACAAGGTCGGGCGCACGGTCGTCGTCAACGGCGCGCTGCGGGGCGGCCGCTTCGTCGCGGAGCAGGGCTCGCTGTCGACGAAGTGCCCATCGAAGTACGCGCCTGCGAAGAAGTCCAACACGTAGTGGCGGCGCTCGGCCGCGTCGCACTGCTGCTCAGCCTCGGCCTCGTCACGTACGCGGTCGTCGCGGGGTCGTACGCGGCGTGGGCACGCCGCCGGCGGCTCGCACTGTCGGCGCAGAACGCGCTCCTTGCTGCGTTCGGGACGACGATCGTCGCCGCGGCGATCCTCTGGGCCGCGCTCGCCCGCCGCGACTTCTCGTTCACGTACGTCCAGCAGCACACGAGTCGCTCGCTGCCGCTCGGGTACGCCCTGTCGGCGTTCTGGGGTGGGCAGGAGGGCTCGCTCCTGCTGTGGCTGCTGATCCTCACCGGCTATGCGGCCCTCGCCGTCTGGCTCAACCGGCGGGCGCGCGACCTGATCGCGTGGGTCGTGCCTGTCCTCGGCGGCGTCGCCTTCTTCTTCGCCTTCATGCTGTGCTTCGTCTCGAGCCCGTTCGCGACGCAGCCGGCGCCTGCGGACGGCGCGGGCCTGAACGTCAGCCTGCAGAACCCGTACATGCTCGCGCACCCGCCGATGCTGTACCTCGGCTACGTCGGGCTCACGATCCCGTTCGCATTCGGGATGGGCGCGCTCATCTCCGGACACACGGACGAGCGGTGGATCGTCCTCACGCGCCGCTGGACGCTTGCCGCGTGGATGTTCCTCGGCGTCGGCCAGCTGCTCGGCGCGCACTGGGCGTACGTCGAGATCGGCTGGGGCGGCTACTACGCGTGGGATCCGGTCGAGAACGCCGCGTTCATGCCGTGGCTCGCCGCGACCGCGTTCCTGCACTCGGTGATGATCCAGGAGAAGCGCGGGATGCTGAAGGTCTGGAACATGGTGCTCGTCGCGCTCGCGTTCGGCCTGTCGATCTTCGGGACGTTCCTCACCCGGTCGGGCGTCATCAACTCGATCCACTCGTTCTCGGAGAGCCCGCTCGGCGGCTGGTTCCTCGGCTTCATCATCGTGATCACGGTCTTCTCGGTCGGGATGATCTACTGGCGGCTGCCGCTGCTGAAGGCGCGTACGAAGCTCGAGTCCCTCGTGTCGCGCGAGGCGACGTTCCTCTACAACAACCTGCTGCTCGTCGCGTTCTGCCTGACGATCCTCTGGGGCGTCGTGTACCCGCTCGTGACGCAGGCGGTGCGTGGCGAGACGCGGTCGGTGTCGAAGCCGTACTACGACTTCTTCCTGCACAGCTTCGGGCTGCCGCTGCTCCTGCTGATGGGCATCGGGCCGCTCGTGGCGTGGCGCAAGGCGTCGCTGCGGTCGCTCGGCAGGATGTTCGTGCTGCCGTTCGTGGCGGCGGTCGTCACCGGCGTCACGCTGCTCGCGCTCGGCTACGGCTCGTCGCTGCCGGGCCTGCTCGCGTACACGTTCTCGGCGTTCGTCGCCGTGTCGATCGCGTTCGAGTTCTGGCGCGGGCGTCGCGCCACGGGCTCGATCGTGCGGCTCGTCGGACGCAACCGGCGGCGGTACGGCGGCTACCTCGTGCACGTCGCCGTGCTGCTGTTCGCGATCGGCGTCGCCGGCTCGAGCGCGTACCAGACGGTGCGCGAGCGCGGGCTGCAGCCGGGCCAGTCGATGGAGGTGGCGGGCTACACGCTCACGTACCGCGGCACGTCGACGACGCAGGCGTCGAACCATCTCGCGATCCGGTCGACCGTCGACGTCTCGCGCGGCGGCAAGCATGTGACGACGCTCGACCCGGGCAAGAACACGTACCCGGTCGAGCAGACGACGTCGAACGAGGTCTCGATCTACCACGACCCGCGCACGATCGGCGACCTGTTCCTGATCGCGGACCAGATCGACAGGAACGGGACGCTCTACCTGAAGGCACTCGACAAGCCGCTCGTCAACCTCATCTGGGGCGCCGGCTTCCTGTTCGTCTTCGGGGCGCTCGTCGCGCTCTGGCCCGACGCCGTCGAGCAGCGGCGCCTCGCCGAGCGGTACGCAGCAGCTCCGGCGTGACCCTCGCCCTCATCCTCGGGGCGCTCCTCGCGCTCCTCGTCGTCGGATTCGTGGCGCGGCCGTTCCTGCGCGAGCCGGCGCCGGAGAGCGACCGCCTCGACGAGCTGAGCGCCGCGGAGCGGGCGAGGCTCGAGCTGGTGGAAGAGCGCGATCGGGCGCTCGCGGCCCTGAAAGAGCTGGAATTCGACCATCGCACGGGCAAGGTCACCGACGAGGACTACCGGGCGCAGGTCGGCCCGCTCCGCCGGCGCGCGGCGGAGGCGTTAAAGGGGCTCGGATCCCGGGCAGGAGATCCAAATGAGCGCGGCAGCGGCAACTGACGCGTGTCCGGCCTGCGGGGCGGAGGTCCCGGCGCGCGCCCGGTTCTGTCCGGAGTGCGGAGCGCGCGTCGACGGGAGCAGCACGATGGAGGTGCCCCTCCCGGCCGAGGAGACAGGCCCGGTGCCGGTGACGATGCAGCGCGCCAAGCCGCGCTGGTTCGGCGTTCCGCCGCCGTACCTCCTGCTGGGCCTGGCGGCCGCCGGGGCGCTCCTGGCGATCGTGTTGTTCGCGACCGGGCACTGGCCGTACGGGTTGATCCTGCTCGGTCTCGCCGCCCTCGTCCTCGCCGGCTTCGTCGAGGCGGCGCGGCACCGCCCGCGCGCCGACGCGTCGCCGAAGAGCGGCAGTGCGGTTCGGGAGCGGACGCGGTCGGCGTGGGAGGAGCTTCGCGCCCGCTCGGCCGCGGCAGCCGAGGTCAGGCGGCTCCAGAGCCGGCTCCTGCTCGTCGAGAGCGAGCGCCGGCAGGCGCTCCACGCGCTCGGCCTCGCCGCGCACGCGCAGGACGGCGGCGCCGAGGCGGCTGCGCGCGCGAGGCTGACCGAGCTGGACCGTGAGGAAGACGATCTCCGGCAGCAGCTCGCGACGGCACAGCAGCAGGCGGGGGAGAGGATTCGAAAGGCGAAGCTTCCGGTACAAGACACCATGATGGTGCTCCCGAGCGAACCGGGCCCGCCGCCCGGCGAGGCCGTCCCGCCGCAGCCGGCCGTCGTGCCGGAGCCGTATCCGCCGCCCGACGAGGGAAATCCGCCGGAACCGGCACGGATCCCCGAGCCGACGCCGGATCAGCCGCGCCGCCCGGACGCGCCGGGCAAGGACTGACCGGATCGTCAGCGAAGATGGGGGGGTATGGCCAGGCGCCTGCTGCTCCTGCTTGCCCTCGCGGCGGCCTTCGCCGCGCCGGCGATCGCCGGTGACAACTACGGCCAGCAGAAGGCCGCCGTCGATGCCCGGCTGTCGACCCTCCAGGCCAAGATCGCTCAGCAGCACGAGCAGGAACAGCGGCTCAACTCCCAGATCTCCGGCCTGACGACCCAGATCCACGGCCTGGAGCTGCGCGTCGGCGACGTGTCGTCGAGGCTGCAGGTGCTCCAGGACGACCTCGCCCTCCACCAGCGTCGGTTGAACAAGCTCGACGAGCTCTTCCACCTGCAGACGGTGCGGTTCCGGTCGCTCGAGCACGAATACCGCCTCGCGGTGCAACGGCTGAACCTGCGGCTCGTGAACATGTACAAGCAGAACCAGCCGACCGCGGTCGACATCGTGCTCGCCGCGCGCAACTTCGACGACGTGCTGAACCAGCTCGACTACCTGAGCGCGGTCGCCAAGCAGGACAAGAAGGTCGCGTTCACCGTCGCGTACGCGAAGCGGCAGGTGCGGAGCGCGCGTGCGCAGACGCGCAAGGTCAAGCAGGGCGTTGCCCAGGAGACCCGGGTGATCAGCGCGCGTACGCAGCAGCAGGCGATCCTCCGCGGCGAGCTGCTCGCGAACCGCAGCAAGCTCGCGAGCGCCCGCTCGAGCAAGTCGCACGATCTCGTGACGACCCGCAAGCAGGTGCAGGACGAGATCGACGAGTCGAACGCGCTCGCCGCGTCGAGCGCGCAGCTCGCCGAGCGGATCCGTGAGTCCGAGCAGCAGGCGAAGACTGCGTCGTCGGCCGAATCGACGTCGACGGACTCCGGCTCGAGCGAGCAGCCGGCGCCCGCCGCCGGCGGCGGCGGCTTCATCTGGCCGGTCTCCGGCCCGATCACGAGCCCGTTCGGGATGCGGTGGGGCACCCTCCACCCGGGCATCGACATCGGCGTCCCGAGCATGACCCCGGTCCATGCCGCGGGCAGCGGCACCGTCATCTGGTGCGGCTGGATGTCGGGGTACGGGAACCTCGTGATGATCGACCACCACAACGGCCTCGTCACGCTCTACGGGCACAACACACGCGTCGCCGTGAGCTGTAACCAGCAGGTCTCGCAGGGGCAGGTCGTGTCCTACAGCGGCTGCACGGGGTTCTGCACGGGCCCGCACGTGCACTTCGAGGTCCGCCTCCACGGGACCGCCGTCGACCCGCTCGGCTACCTGCCGTAACCGGCTGCGGCCCGCCGCCGTTTATCACTTGTAATTGAGAAAGCCGGTGCCCGAGCACGGGCCGCTGCGCTTTCCGCCAGGTCGTCTCCCGACGACGCCGGCCGCCTCCCCCCGGGGCGGCCGGTTGCTTTTTCG
>JAICLU010000199.1 GCA_025925195.1 Thermoleophilia bacterium | reverse complement strand
GTCATCAGCAGCAACGTGTTGATGAAGAGCAGCGGCCGGTCGGCGCGCGCCAGCGTGTCGACGCACGTGTGGTGGTTCATCCAGATGATCCCGATCGTGACGAAGCTCGTCGCGTACGCGAGGTAGGACGGCCACAGGTGCACGAGGTCGCGGCCGAGATCGCTGCTGTGGCTCGAGACGCCGATTTCGAGCACGAGCAGCGTTGCCGCGATGGCGAACACGCCGTCGCTGAACGCCTCCATCCTCGTCGTCCCTTCCACGGCGTACAGTTGACCGCATGCGGTGGACGGCATCCCTCGTGCTGCGCCCGGTCACGTTCGTGCTCGCGATCGTGGCCGCCGTGATCGTCGGGGACCGCAGCGACTCGTTCTGGTACGGCCTCCTCGCATTCTTCGTCGCGATGGGCGCCGGCCGTGTGCTCGGGGCGCTCGTGCGCGGCCGGGCCGACCGGGCCCTGCGGAAGGCGATCTGGCCCGCCGCCGCGACGGGGTACGCGTTCCTGTTCGCGGCGCTCGGGCTGCCGCCGTGGGCGACCTTCTTCGTGGCGTGGATCGCGGCGTCGCTGACGCGGAGCGCCGTGCCGGGCTCGCGTCGCGGCCGGTGGACGGTGACGACGAACGTCCGTCGGATCGACCTGGACGAGCTGCTCCCGTAGGCGCTGCTCTCAGTCGGCGGCGATGGCGGTGCAGCCGATCGAGATCAACAGGCCGTGAGGCAGGGGCACCTGCATGGTCATCCGCGCCGGCGGCTCGTCGGGGAAGAACTCGGCATAGAGTTCGTTCAGCTCTGCGAACGAGGCCTGGTCGGCGACGAGGACGGTCGTGTTGACCACGAGAGCGGGGCGGCTCCCGCCGGCCCGGAGCACGGCGTCGAGGTTGGCGAACGCCTGCCGCGCCTGCTCCGAGAAGGTGGCGCCGACGGGCCGGCCGGTCTCCGGATCGACTCCCGGCTGCCCCGAGACGAACAGGAAGCCGCCCGCGCGGACCGCCTGCGAATAGGGGCCGATCTGGGCGGGCAGCCCCGGCCCGGTGACGACGTGCCGGTCCATGCGGGCGATCCTACGCCTGCAGGCGCTGCCCGATCAGCTCGACCGTCTCGAGGTCGGCGTGGAGCAGGTGTTGCAGCATCACGCGCGCCGCACCCGCCTGCTCGTACTCGCGGAGTCGCGCCGCCGCCTCGTCGACGCTGCCGACGATCGCCCGGGTCGAGTAGCGGTCGAGCCAGGTGTCGAAGTCGTCGTCGCGCGGAACGCGCGAGTACAGCGCGTGCGCCCGGTCGAGCGCGTCTGCTCGCGTCGTGCCGACGACGATGCCGAGCATGACGGAGACGGGAAGCGAATCCCCGACCTTCGCCTTCACGCGCGCGAGCTCGTCGGGGGTCACGAACGGCGTGTTGTACTCGTCGGCGAAGCGGAGCGCGGGCTCGACCGTGCCGCGGCCGCCGCTGCCGCCGACGATCAGCGGTGGATGCGGATCCTGCAGCGGCTTCGGCTGCGCCGGCGCGTCCTCGAGCGTGTAGTGCGTGCCGTGGAAGTCGACGCGGTCCTCGGTCCAGAGCCGGTGGACGATCTCGAGCTGCTCCGCGAACATCGCGAGCCGCGTCCTCGTGTCGGGAAACGGGAAGCCGTAGGCGCGGTGCTCGCGCTCCATCCAGCCGGCGCCGAGGCCGAGCTCGATCCGGCCGCCGGAGATGTGGTCGGCTGTGGCGGCGGCGTTCGCGAGCAGGCCGGGTAGCCGGAACGTCGCGGGGGAGACGAGCGTCCCGAGCCGGAGGGTCGTCGTGCGCGCCGCGAGGCCGGCCAGCGTCGTCCACGCGTCATGGGCCACGTTCTCGTCCTCGGCGGACTGCGAGATGTAGTGGTCGGAGCGGAAGAGCGTCCCGACCCCATGCCGCTCGCAGGCGTCCGCGAGTGCGCACCACTCGGCCCAGGTGACGCCCTCCTGGCCCTCGATCATCAGCGCCAGCCGCATCGAGGGCCGACGCTAGCATCGACGGATGGCCGCGACGACGCCGGAGACCTACCTCCAGGACCTCAATCCGGCCCAGCGCGAGGCAGTCCTCGCGACGGAGGGCCCGGTGCTCGTGATCGCCGGCGCGGGCTCCGGCAAGACCCGCGTCCTGACGCGCCGCATCGCGCACCTGCTGAACGCGGTTGGGGCCAAGCCGCCCGAGATCCTCGCGATCACGTTCACGAACAAGGCGGCCGGGGAGATGCGCGACCGCCTGGTCGACCTCGTCGGCCCGCCGGCCCGCGCGAGCTGGGTGATGACGTTCCACGCCGCGTGCGGGCGCATCCTGCGCCGCGAGGCGCCGCGCCTCGGCTACCGGTCGAACTTCACGATTTACGACTCCGCCGACCAGACCCGCCTCGTCAAGCAGTGCCTCGAGGAGCTCGAGCGCGACCCGAAGCGCTTCACGCCGCGCGGGATCCACTCGCAGATCTCGAACGCGAAGAACCAGCTGATCGGGCCGGAGGAGTACAAGAGCCGGGTCGCGAGCTTCTACGACCAGACGGTCGCCGACGCGTACGAGCTCTACCAGCGGCGGATGTTCACGTCGAACGCCGTCGACTTCGACGACATGCTCTACCTGACCGTCGACGTGCTCGAGCGCTTTCCCGAAGCGCGGGAGAAGTGGCAGAAGTCGTTCCGCTACGTGCTCGTCGACGAGTACCAGGACACGAACCACGCGCAGTACCGCCTGCTGCAGCTGCTCGCGCAAGAGCACGGCAACGTCTTCGCGGTCGGGGACCCGGATCAGTCCGTCTACGGGTGGCGCGGCGCCGACATCCGCAACGTGCTCGAGTTCGAGCACGACTTCGCGGGCGCGCGCGTCATCACGCTCGAGCAGAACTATCGCTCGACGACGAACATCCTCGACGCGGCGAACGGGATCATCTCGCACAACCGCGAGCGCAAGCCGAAGCGCCTCTGGTCGGAGCTCGGGGAGGGCGACCCGGTGCGGATCGTCGAGGTCGAGGACGAGCACGCCGAGGCTCGCTACGTCGCGGCCGAGATCGCGATGCTCGTCGAGCAGGGCTACAACGGCAGCGAGGTCGCGGTCTTCTACCGGACGAACGCGCAGTCGCGGGTGCTTGAAGACGTGATGGTGAGGCAGGGCATCTCCTATCAAGTCGTCGGCGGCCCGCGCTTCTACGAGCGCGCGGAGATCAAGGATCTCGTCGCGTACCTGCAGGTGATCGACAACCCGTACGACGCGGTGTCGCTCCTGCGGATCGCGAACCGGCCGCGACGAGGGATCGGCGACTCGACGCTCGCGAAGCTGATGTCGTTCGCCGACGACGCCGAGATGTCGCTGTGGGAGGCGATGGACCGCTGTGAGGCCGCCGG
>JAICLU010000125.1 GCA_025925195.1 Thermoleophilia bacterium | reverse complement strand
CTCGTCGCTCAGAGCGGCGAGCGCACCGATCGTCTCCACACCCGCAGGGCGCAGCCGAGCCTCGGCCTTCGGGCCCACGCCCGGCAGCCGCCGCACGTCGAACGGCGCAAGGAACGACGCCTCCTGGCCGGGAACGACGACGGTCAGACCGCCCGGCTTGCGTGCGTCGCTGCCGACCTTCGCCACGACCTTGCACGGCGCGACGCCGAGCGAGCACGTGAGTGACGTCGCGGCCCGGACGGCTGTCTGCAGCGCCTCCGCCACGACGCGGGCCTCGAGGAAGTCGCGCGCCACCTCGCCGAGATCGAGATAGCCCTCGTCCAGCCCGGTCTGTTCGACCGTCGGGACGATGCCGCGGACGGTCGACCAGACGTGCTTCGAGTACTCGCGATACAGCGTGTGCCGCGGGCGGACGAAGACGGCCTGCGGGCAGCGGCGAATCGCCTCGGCAGCGCTCATCGCCGAATGGATCCCGAACCGGCGGGCGACGTAGTTCGCCGTGGCGACGACGCCCCGCCCCTTCGGGTCGCCGCCGACGACGAGCGGCTTCGACCGCAACTCCGGATGTTCGAGCTCCTCCACGGCCGCGTAGAACGCATCGAGATCGAGATGGGCGACGATCACACGAACAAATGTACGGGCCGAGCTGGACGCCCACGAGCGCTGGGTAGGCTCCGGCGATGGCTGTCCTGACGTCGCACGTCGACCACGACGACGAGTTCGGCCGGCGCCACGACCGGATGACCGGCCTGGTCGCGGAGCTGCGGGAGCGGTCGGGGACCGTCGCCGGCGGCGGCGGCCGGAAGGCTCTCCAACGGCATCGCGACCGCGGCAAGCTGCCGGCGCGCGAGCGGATCGACCGGCTCGTCGACCCGGACACCGCGTTCCTCGAGCTGAACGCGCTCGCTGCCTGGGACCTCTACGACGGCGCAGCGCCGAGCGCGGGCATCGTCACCGGCGTCGGGGTCGTGGAGGGCCGCGAATGCGTGATCGTCGCAAACGACGCGACGGTGAAGGGCGGCTCGTACTTCCCGCTGACGGTGAAGAAGCACCTGCGCGCGCAGGAGGTCGCCGCGCAGAACCGGCTGCCGTGCATCTACCTCGTCGACTCGGGCGGCGCGTTCCTGCCGTTGCAGGCGGAGGTCTTCCCCGACCGCGAGCACTTCGGCCGGATCTTCTTCAACCAGGCTCAGATGTCGGCCGCCGGTATCCCGCAGATCGCCGTCGTCATGGGCTCGTGCACGGCCGGCGGCGCGTACGTCCCGGCGATGAGCGACGAGACCGTGATCGTCCGCGGCACCGGCACGATCTTCATCGGCGGGCCGCCGCTCGTCAAAGCCGCCACGGGCCAGGACGTCACCGCGGAGGAGCTCGGCGGCGCGGACGTGCACGCGCGCCGCTCCGGTGTCGCCGACCACTACGCGACCTCCGACGAGCACGCGCTCGCGCTCGCACGCGGCATCGTGCGCAACCTGCAGGGCCGCAGGCCGGAGCCGCCGTGGGACGTCGCGGAGCCCGAGCCCCCCGCGCTCGAGCCCGCCGACCTCTACGGCCTCATCCCGGAGGACTTCCGCCACCAGATCGACCCGCGCGAGCTGATCGCGCGGATCGTCGACGGCTCGCGCTTCCAGGAGTTCAAGCAGCTGTACGGCGAGACTCTCGTCACCGGCTTTGCGCGCATCGAGGGGTACCCGGTCGGGATCCTCGCCAACAACGGCGTCCTCTTCGCCGAGTCGTCGCAGAAGGGCGCGCACTTCGTCGAGCTCTGCTGCAAGCGGCGGGTCCCGCTCGTCTTCCTGCAGAACATCACCGGCTTCATGGTGGGGGCGGAGTACGAGGCCGGCGGCATCGCCCGTGATGGAGCCAAACTGGTGCTGGCAGTCGCCAATGCAGCGGTGCCGAAGTTCACGGTCGTCACCGGCGGCTCGTTCGGCGCGGGCAACTACGCGATGTGCGGTCGTGCGTTCGAGCCGCGGCAACTGTGGATGTGGCCGAACGCGCGCATCTCCGTGATGGGGGGGGAGCAGGCGGCAACCGTGCTGTCGATCGTGGGCGACGTCGACGAGGACGCGATCCGAGCGAAGTACGAGGCGGAGGGAAATCCGTACTACTCGACCGCCCGGCTCTGGGACGACGGCATCATCGACCCCCTCGACACCCGCCGCGTCCTGGCACTCGGTCTCGCCGCGGCGACGAACGCGCCGATCCCCGAGACCACCTTCGGCATCTTCCGCATGTGATCGCGCGCATCCTCATCTGGAGCGTCGGCGACTCGATGACGACGCTCGACGAGCTCCGCCAGCACCTTCCGGAGCTGCCGGGCGGCGACCGCTGGATCTCGAACGAGGCCGCCGAGCGGCTCGGGCTGATCTCCTACGGCGACGAGCTGCCCGATCTCGGTGAGGTGCCGCGCCTGATCGGCAAGGAGCCGGAGGTCGCCGAGGAGTTCGACGTCGAGTGACCCCGGCCGACGACCGCCGGCCGACGCAGGCGGCCGGGTCGCTCCGCCTCGCATCGGCCGCATTCGCCGTCGCCCTCGTGGCGCTCGTCTGGGCCCTGCTCCACCTCGCCTGGTATCCACACGGACAGATCGTCGACTACGGCGTCTACCGCCACTACGGCGACTCGATCGTGCACCAGGGCGCCGTCCCGTACCGGGACTTCCGGCTCGAATACCCGCCCGGTGCACTGCCCGTGTTCGCCCTCCCGGCCGCGCTCGAGCGCTTCGACTTCCGCCGGGTGTTCCAGGTGGAGATGGCCGTTTGCCTGCTGACGATCACGCTCTCCGTCTGGTGGCTGCGCGGCCGGGCAGCGGCAACGGCGGCAGCGGTTGCACCGCTCCTCCTCGGCTCGGTCGTCCTGTCGCGGTTCGACCTCTGGCCTGCCGCGCTCGCCGCCGTGGCCCTCGGCCTCGTCGTGCACGGCCGCAGACGGTCGTCGGGCCTCGTGCTCGGCACCGCGTTCGCGGCCAAGCTCTGGCCGGCCGTGCTCGCTCCGTTCGTCGTCCTCTGGCTGTGGCGAACGCGTGGTCGGCGTGCGGCCGCCGAATGGAGTGCCGCCGCGCTGGCGGCCGCGGCGGCCTGGTTCCTGCCGTTCGTCGCACTGTCGCCGGCGGGCGTCGGACACAGCTTCTATGCGCAGCTCGCGAGGCCGTTGCAGATCGAGAGCCTCGGCGCCGAGATCCTGATCGCCTCGCACCACGCGTTCGGTACCGCGATCGGCCGCAACGACTCGTTCGGCTCCCAGAACGTCGCCGGCCACGGTGCAGCTGCGGTCGCGTCGATCACCACGGCGGCCGAGGCGGCTGCGATCGTCGCGGTCTTCGTCCTCTTCGCCCGTGGACGACCGACCGTCGAGCGACTGCTCGTCGCGAGTGCCGGGACGGTGGCGGCGCTCCTCGCGTTCGGGAAGGTCTTCTCACCCCAATTCCTGATCTGGCTGATCCCGCTCGTCCCGCTCGTCCGCAGCGTTGCCGCACGCGCGCTCTTCGCCGCGGCGCTGATCCTGACCCAGCTCTACTTCCCGCGGCGCTACTGGGAACTGCCGATCGAGCTGCGTCGCTCGATCTCGACGCTGGTGCTCGTGCGCGACCTGCTCGTCGTCGCGATCCTCGCTGTGCTCCTCTACGCACTCCACCGCTCGAGGGCGGAATCGAGCTCTGCCTCCTCCTCGGTGGTGAGCGCGCGCAGCGGCGCGCGCACCGCGACCTGAATCGGCACGCCCCGCCCGGCGACGACGCGCTTCAGCGCCGCGTGGCGCGGGAAGCGCTCGATCACCTCGCGGAGCGCGGACAGCTCGTCGCTGCGGTCGCGCACCGCGGCGGCGACGCGTTCGGGAAACGCGCTGCCGAGCGCGGAGACGGCTCCGACCGCGCCGCGGTCGATGCCGCGGCCGATGAACGACTCCGGCCCCACGAAGATGTCGAGACCGACGTCGAGGTAGCGGGCGAACGACTCCCACGGCGTGTCCGAGACCTTCATCCCCGCGAGGTTCGGCGCCGCCTCGCGCAGGCGCTCGAGCACGTGTCGCGAGACCGCGTAGCCGGCTGTGCGCTCGAACTCGTAGACGTAGAAGGACACCGGCGCGCAGGCGCGCGCTGCCGCGGCGAGATGCTCGAACAGCGCGTCGTCGTCGAGCGGGAAGTACGGCGGCGGGATCACCGCGACCGCGTCGGCGCCGATCGACGCGGCGTGCTCCGCCAGCGCGACGGTGTCGCTCGTGGTCTGCATCCCGCCGTGGACGGCCACCTGTAGGCGTCCGCGGGCGGCCTCGACGAAACTGTCCGCGATTCGCCGCCGCTCGGCGAGATCGAACAGCATCCCCTCCCCCGTCGTCCCCATCGCGAGCACCCCGTCGAGCCCACCGTCGGCCAGGAACTCGACGTACGGGCCGATCGCGTCGTCGTCGACTCCCCCCGCGCGAAGCGGCGTCAGTGCGGCGGCGACGGCTCCACGCAGCGGCATTAGGCTCCGAAGCATGTCGAACATCGACGTCACGCGCGACGGGTCCGTCCTTCGCATCACGCTCACCCGTCCGGACCGGCGGAACGCCTTCGACGCAGGGCTGATCGCGGAGCTGTCGGAGGCGTTCGTCGACCTCGGCCGCGCGCGTGCCGTCGTGCTCGCAGGCGAGGGCCCGAGCTTCTGCGCAGGCGCCGACGTCGACTGGATGCGGGCCTCCGCGGGTCTGTCGTTCGACGAGAACGTCGCCGACGCGAATGCGATGCGGCAGATGTTCGAGACGATCGACCGCTGCCCGGCTCCGGTCGTCGCGCGCGTCCAGGGGCACGCACTCGGCGGCGGCGCCGGGCTCGTCGCGGCGGCAGACGTCGCGATCGCCGCGCCCCGGACCGTCTTCGCCTTTTCGGAGGTGAAGCTGGGGATCATCCCCGCCGTCATCTCGCCCTTCGCCCTCGCCCGGATCGGCCCGGGACAGGCGCGGCGCTACTTCGTGACGGGCGAGCGCTTCGACGCCGCGACGGCGTTGCGGATCGGTCTCGTCTCGGAGGTCGCCGAGGATCTCGACGGCGCCGTCGACCGCGTCGTCGCCGAACTGCTGTCGGCCGGTCCGCAGGCGGCGCGCTGGGCGAAGCGCCTCGTCCGCGAGCTTCCCGACGGCGCCGAGACTGCGCGGTGGATCGCCGAGCGGCGGACGAGCGAGGAAGGGCAGGAAGGCCTGGCCGCGTTTCTCGAGCGGCGCAAGCCGAGCTGGACGCGGTAGCGGCCTCTACGGCCCGGGCGGCGCGCCGAACAGGAACGGCCAACGCGGGCTCACGAGGCGCGCCCTCATCGCGGCCCGCCGGCCGCCCGGCCGCGTTCGAAGAGCTCCGAGACGTGCGTCCGCCAGGCCTGCTGGTCGGCAGCCAGCCGGCGCGCCTCGACGCGCGCCGCCTCGAGCTCTCGCCGGATATCGTCGGACATGGCGGAATCGTGACAGACGCCCGGCCGGGGCGCTAGCTAGTGACGGAACCGTGCCAGCAACCGGGGACTGACGTGCAGGTTCGCGGTCGCGCTCGCATAGCGGCCGTCGTCGGCGACCTCGACGCGATAGTTGCCCGCGCGCAGGCGGAGCGGCGCACGGAACGTCCCGCCCGCCCCGAGGTGCGGGCGCGCGACGAGCTTCCACGTGCCGCCCACCAGGCGCCAGACACTGATCGCCCCATGTGACGCCGGCTCGACGCCGCCCGTCAGCACGTCCGCGCCTGTCGGCGCGACAGAGAGCCGCGGCGCGACGTCGACGTTCACCTCGGGGCCGACGATCTCGCCGACGCGCAGCCGGTACAGCGTGTGCGCGCGCGGCTGCACGTCGACCTCGTCCGCCCCGCTCACCGTCTTCAAGCGCTTCCACGCGCCGGCACCGATCCGGCGCTCGAGCCGCGCGCCGGGGATGCCTGCGACGCGCGCGTCGAGCGTCACGTCCTTGCCGTAGCGGACACGGGTCGTGTCGGGCGCGAGCGACAGCTCGCCGACGTCGAACCACGTCGACTGCAGG
The DNA here is from genome assembly GCA_025925195.1 of Thermoleophilia bacterium. Taxonomy (GTDB): domain Bacteria; phylum Actinomycetota; class Thermoleophilia; order Gaiellales; family Gaiellaceae; genus Palsa-739. The sequence goes on along the minus strand of JAICLU010000125.1, from coordinate 2,401 downwards.
CCGAGCTTCTCGCGGAACGTCGTCGCAGGGATCCGGTGCGAGCCGATGTCGACGACGGTGACCCGGCCGTCCGCGGCGCGCCGGACGGTCAGCCTCCCGGCCGGCAGGTCCGAGCCCGGCAGCACGACGTGCCACGTGTGATGGGGGGAGCTCACGTCGTAGGGGTCGCTGACGGAACGCAGGTACGGGATGTCGCCGAGCGCCGGCCATACCTCGCGGACGTCCGCCGTGCGGCCGCCCGACGTCGAGAAGAAGAACGTCGTCGCGACGCGACCGTGCCAGGTCAGCACGCGTCCCGCCGTCCGCTGCACCGCGAGGTTCGTCCGCTCGGTCTCGTACCCGACGCCGCCGTACACCTGGCTTCGCGTGTCGGAGAAGAGGTCGAAGTGGCTCGACGGGTGGAGCGTCGCGAGCGCGTACGACCGCGCGGCGACCGCCTGCGCCTCGAGGGCCGCCATGCTCCAGCGGTCCGGCATCTCGCCGCCGACGACACCCCGCACGTAGTCGTCGAGCGCGAGCGAGTTGACGACCGAGAGCCGCTTCCCGCCGCGGCGGATCACGAGCACTCCGTGGTACGCGCGGCCGTTCCACGTCAGCGGCGCGCTCGGGCAGTCGAAGACGAGCGGCGAACGGAGCGCGCGGCGAACCGGCACGACGGCGAACGACTCGTGGTGCGCGTGGCGCGGGCCGGCGACGTGGACGCGGCGATGTCCGACCGGCAGCACGAGCGCGCGGCCGACCGAGTAGGACCCAGGATGAAGCGCGTACGTCCGGCCCGTCGCGTCGCTCACCTTCAGCGCACCGGCGCAGCCCACGGCGGCGTGCTGCTGCGACACGGCGAGGAGCACTCGGACGCGCGAGAGCGGCGCCGGCGCGACCTGCGTGCCGGGGTAGTAGTGGCCGAGGATCCGCTGCCAGCTCCAGCCGTGCCGGGCATAGCCGTACGCGCCCCACTGGCTCATGCCGACGCCGTGCCCCCAGCCGTGGCCGGTGACGACGAGCTTCGTCGCGGCCGACGCGGGCGCGACGACGGCGAAGAACGCCAGTGCTATGACCCCGCAGCGCCTCAAGACAGACGGGGCAGGGTATCCGACTCTAGGGTTATCGGCCGTGGTCGAGATCCGGAAGCTGCTCGTCGCTAACCGTGGTGAGATCGCCCTGCGGATCTTTCGCGCGTGCGCGGACGAGGGCATCGCGACGGTGGCGGTCGTGGCGCCGGACGACACGGGCTCTCTGCACGCCCGCAGCGCCGGCGAGTGCATCGAGATCGCCTCGTACCTCGACCCGGCCGAGCACGTCCGGGCGGCCCGCGAGTCGGGCGCGGATGCTGTCCACCCGGGCTACGGCTTCCTCTCCGAGAGCGCCGAGCTGGCGGAGGCCGTCCTCGCCGCGGGCCTGACCTGGGTCGGCCCGCCGCCGCGGGCGCTACGCGCCGGCGGCGACAAGCTCGCAGCGAAGGAGACGGCTCGCGGGGCCGGCGTGCCGGTGCTCCCGAACGGGACGCCGGCGGAGATCGGCTTTCCGCTCCTCGTCAAGGCCGCCGCGGGCGGCGGCGGGCGCGGCATGCGCATCGTCCGCACGCCGGACGAGCTCGACGAAGCCGTCGCGGCGGCGAAGCGCGAGGCGGCTGCGGCGTTCGGCGACGACACCGTCTTCTTCGAGCGGTACCTCGAGCGGCCGCGCCACGTCGAGATCCAGCTGCTCGCCGACACCCACGGCACGGTCGTCGCGCTGGGCGAGCGCGACTGCTCGATCCAGCGGCGGCACCAGAAGGTGTTGGAGGAGTCGCCGTCTCCGGCGGTCGACCCGGGGCTGCGGGCGCAGATGAGCGAGGCGGCGGTCGCGTTCGCGCGCGCGATCGGCTACGTGTCCGCCGGCACCGCCGAGTTCATGCTCGAGGGCCGGGACTTCTACTTCCTCGAGCTGAACGCGCGCATCCAGGTCGAGCATCCCGTCACGGAGCTCGTCACGGGCGTCGACCTCGTCCGCGAGCAACTCCGGATCGCCCGCGGAGAGCCGCTTGTGACGAATCGTCACGAGCTCCGGGGTCACGCGGTCGAGGTTCGCCTCTATGCGGAGGATCCACGGACGTTCCTGCCCCAGGCCGGGCGGGTCGAGCGGCTGCGGCTGCCTGGAGGGATCCGGGTGGAAGCGGGCGTGGCCGAGGGAGACGAGGTCGGGACCTCCTACGACCCGATGATCGCGAAGCTGATCGCCTACGGCGAGACCCGCCGCGAGGCGTACGGCCGGCTCGCCGCCGCCCTCCGCGACACCGAGGTCGGCGGGGTGACGACGAACCTGCCCTTCCTGCGCTGGCTCGTCTCACACCCGCTCGTCGGCGAGGGCCGCGTCACGACGGCGTTCCTCACCGAGCATCCACCGCTCGGCGAGACCGCGACGG
>JAICLU010000128.1 GCA_025925195.1 Thermoleophilia bacterium | reverse complement strand
GCGCTCTTCCGCGACGGGCGCGAACGCGGCGACCTGCGCAGCGACCTCGACGAGGCAACCGCGACGAGGCTCGCCCTCTCGGCCGTCAACTGGGCGTACACCTGGCTGCGGCCGGGAGCGGCGACCGACGAGCTCGCCGACCGCTTCACCGCGCTGCTGCTCGACGGCATGCGCGGGTACTCGAGCCGGTAGCCGGCCGCGCGCGTACCCGGAGCACGCCCTCGTGCGTTTTCGCTCTGGCCAACAACTCTGTCGGGGAGGACGAGAGATGCCCAGGACCTTCATCGCGGCGGCCGCAGGGGCGCTCGCCCTGGCGGCGCCCGCATTCGCCGATGCGCCGCACGGGCAGTCGCTGTCGCCGGAGATCGTGCCCGGCGCCGGGCTGAGCGGCGTCGCGGGCGCCTCGCACACGATCGTCCGCGAGCTGACCGGCAACGGCGTCGTGGCGGGAACGGCCTTCCGGCTGACACCCACGGCGGTGCGGTTCGGCGAGTTCCGCAGCCTGAAGATCCGGACGGTGCTGTTCGGCCAGAACGCCGTCAAGCTCCGCGGGACGGGCATCGTCGCCGGCCGGCGTGTCGGCTTCACCGTGGTCGGCGTGCACAACGCCCTCCCCGAGGTCGACGTCTTCCGCATCGCGTGGCGCCACGGCGCGTCGCACGGCGGCGTCGTCACGAGCGGCTCGGTCTTCATCCGATAGTTGCGAAGAGACGGCGCGCACGGGCATCGTCTGAGGCCCGTGCGCACCGTCCTCATCGCCAACCCGTTCGCGACGAACGTGACCCCCGAGCGCCTCCGGGCCGTCGAGGGCGAGCTCGCACGCGTCGCCGAGCTGCGCGTCGTCCAGACCGAGCGCCCGCAGCACGCGGTCGAGCTCGTGACCGAAGCGTGCGCCGGCGGCGCCGAGGCAATCGTCGTCTTCTCGGGCGACGGCGGCTTCAACGAGGCGCTGAACGGCCTCGCGCGCGACGTGCCGATCGGCTTCCTCCCCGGCGGCGGGGCGAGCGTGCTGTCACGCGCGCTCGGCCTGCCACCCGATCCGCTCGCCGCCGCCGCGCGCGTCGCCGACGCGCTCGAGCACGGTCGCACGCGGCGGATCACGCTCGGCCGCGTCAACGGCCGTCGCTTTGCGTTCGCAGCCGGCGTCGGGCTCGACGCAGAGGCGGTGCGCCGCGTCGACGAGCTCGGCCGGGACGAGCACGGCAAACGGGCCGGCGACCTCGCATACGCACTCGCCGTCGTGCGGGCGCTCGTGGCGCACCGGATGCACATGGAGCCCTGTCTCGAGATCCGCGGCCTCGGCCGTGCCGCGTGCGCGTTCGTCGCGAACGGCGCGCCGTACACGTACGCAAAGGGGCTGCCGCTGCCGATCGCGCCCGAGGCCGAATTCGAGCTGGGGCTCGACCTCGTCGCGCCGATCCGGATTCGCCGCCGCTCGATCGTGCGGCTCGCGTACTCGCTCCTGACCGGCCGCGGGCGCACCGGTCTGCTCTACGCGCACGACGCCGACCGGATCGAGATCGTCTGCGACGAGCCGATGCCGCTGCAGGCCGACGGCGAGGACCTCGGCGACGTGACGGAGGCGGTCTTCGAGGCCGAGCGCGGCGCCGTGGCCGTACTCCATTAGGGTTTCCGCCGTGGCCCGGGTCGCCCCAGGGGAGCACGAACTTCGCCGCGTCATCGACGACGACCGCGAGGTCGACGGGCTGGGCGAGCACGAGCTGCTGCAGCTCTACCGCTCGATGGTGCTGCTGCGCACCTACGACGAGCGCTCGGTCGTCTACCACCGTCAGGGCCGCATCGGCACGTACGCGATCTTCTGGAACCACGAGGCGATGCAGGCCGGCGCGGTGCACGCGCTCGAGGACGAGGACTGGATCTTTCCGAGCTACCGCGAGTCGGCGATCGGCCTGCTGCGCGGGATGCCGGCCGCGACGATCCTGCACTGGTGGCGCGGCCATCCGGCCGGCTGGTGGAATCCCGCCGACTACAACGTCGCCTCGATCTGCGTCCCGATCGCGACGCATGTCCCGCACGCGGTCGGGCTCGCGTGGGGAAAGAAGCTGAAGGGCGAGAGCGCCGTGTCGATCGCGTTCTTCGGCGACGGCGCGACGAGCGAGGGCGCCTTCCACGAGGGCGCGAACTTCGCCGGGGTCATGCAGGCGCCCGCGATCCTGTTCTGCAACAACAACCATTGGGCGATCTCGACGCCGCTCTCCGCGCAGACGCACGCGGCAGCGCTCGTCGACAAGGCGGTCGGCTACGGCATGCCGGGCGTCCGGGTCGACGGCGGCGACGTCCTCGCGGTCTTCGAGGCGACACGAGAGGCGGCCGAGCGTGCCCGGTCGGGCGGTGGCCCGACGTTCATCGAGGCGGTGTCGTACCGCGCGGCGCCGCACGCGACCGCCGACGACCCGCGCGCGTACATCGACCTCGAGCGCGTCGAGCAGGAGAAGCGGAACGAATGCCTCGGCCGCTACGAGCGCTACCTTCGACGGCTCGGCCTGCTCGGCGACGAGCTCGAGGCGGAGATCAAGAACGACGCGGCCGAGGCGATGCGTGCCGGGATCGCGGCCGCCGAGGCCGAGCCGGAGCCCGACGCCGATCTCTTGTTCGAGCACGCGTACGTCGACCCGCCGCCCGGCATGCGCGAGGGATCCGATGGCTGAGCTGCTGATGGTCGAGGCGATCAACGACGCCTTCCACGTCGAGCTCGACCGCGACGACTCGGTCATGGTGATGGGGGAGGACGTCGGCCGCGCCGGCGGTGTGTTCCGCGCGACCGCCGGTCTGCGCGAGCGGTTCGGCGACCGCCGCTGCGTCGACACGCCGCTCGCCGAGGCGGGGATCCTCGGCACCGCCGTCGGCCTCTGCATGGCGGGCTGGCGGCCGGTGACCGAGATGCAGTACGACGCGTTCTCGTATCCGTGCCTCGACCAGCTGATCACGCATGTCGGCCGGTACCACTGGCGCACCGGCGGCGGCATGGAGTTCCCGCTCGTCATCCGGATGCCGTACGGCGGCGGCGTGCGCGCGCCCGAGCTGCACGACGACTCGCCCGAGACGTACTACGTGCACACGCCGGGCGTGAAGGTGGCGATCCCGTCGACGCCGGCCGACGCCAAGGGGCTGCTGGCCGCGGCGATCCGCGATCCGGACCCCGTCGTGATCTTCGAGCCGAAGCTGATCTATCGCAGCGAGCGGTGCGAGGTGCCCGACGGCGACTACGTCGTGCCGCTCGGGAAGGCCCGGCTCGCGCGCGAGGGCACCGACGTGACCCTCGTCGCGTACGGCGCGATGGTGCCGCTCTGCGAGCGCGCCGCCGACGAGCTCGAAGGCGAGGCGTCGGTCGAGGTGCTCGATCTGCGCTCGTTGAAGCCGCTCGACGAAGCGGCGCTCCTGGCATCCGCAGCGAAGACCGGCCGCGTCGTGATCGTGCAGGAGGCGCCGCGCGTCAACGGCTTCGCCGGCGAGCTCGCGGCGATCCTCGCCGAGAAGGCGATCCTCGACCTGCGCGGGCCGGTGCTGCGCGTCACCGGCTACGACGTCCCATATCCGTACTGGAAGATCGAGGACACGTACATGCCGTCGGTCGAGCGCGTCGTCGGCGCCGTGCGGAAGCTCCTCGCGTTCTGATGGCCGGGGACGCGCTGCGGCTCGCCTTCGAGGCGGACACGGCCGGGCGTGAGGAGGAAGCGCTCGCGCACTATCGTCGCGCGTTCGAGGTCGGAGTCCCGGACGATGAGCTCGCCGGCGCGTCGCTCGGCTTCGGCAGCACGTTGCGGAACGTGGGCAGCGTCGACGAGTCGATCCGCGTGCTGTCAGCGGCCGTCGAGCGCTTCCCGGAGCACCGTGCGCTGCGCGTCTTCCTCGCGTACTCGCTCTGGAGCGCCGGACGCCAGGCGGACGCGCTGCGCGCGCTCGTCGCAGCGCTCTACGTCGGCGAGCCCGCGCCGGAGCTCGAACGGTACCGCCGGTCGATCATGGGGTATGCGGACGACCTCTGAACGGATTCGGATCTGGCTCGAGCGCGGCGAGTCGGGCTACTGGTTGCGCGACGCCGCCACGGGCGAGGCGCTCAGGTGGGACGACGATGCCCGCGGGCTGCGCGTCGTGAAGCTCGCCGGCTCCTCGTATCGCGCCGACGCGCTCCAGGACGACGCATTCGCGCCGGGCCGGCGCCTGTCGCTCGTCCGCGAGCCCGAGAACGAGCACGATCCGAACGCCGTGGCGGTCTGGGATGCGGGCCGCCGGCTGCACGCGGGCTACGTGCCGGCCGAGGCCGCGCCGTCACTGCGCGGCGACGAGCAGGCCGTGTCGCTCTGGGAGTTCCGCGACGAGTCCGGCGGGCGGATCGGGTTGCGCGTCCTGCTGGCGCCGCCTGACGCATGGATCCAGGAGCCACGCGCGTGAAGGGCTTCTTCTCGCGCGACTACGAGCCGGTCGCGACCGTCGAACCGGGTGAGCCGGTCGTCTTCCAGGCGCGCAACTCCGGCTGGTACTGGGATCCCGACGACGAGCCCGACCGCCCGCAGGGCGCAGGTCACGCGCTCGAAGGCCCCTTCGAGGTGCGCGGCGCACGGGCCGGCCAGACGCTCGTCGTCCACATCGACGAGGTGACGCCGCGCGGGTGGGGCGTGACGTGGTCCGACGGCGCCCCGTTCCACTGGCGACTCGACGGCGACGCCTGGCGGCTGAGCGACCATCGTGTGCCGTCGGCGCCGTTCCTCGGCGTGATCGGGATGCCGCCGCCGGAGCCCGGAGAGCATTCGACGATCCCCCCGCGACGGTGGGGCGGCAACATCGACTGCAAGGAGCTCGTCGCGGGGACGACGCTCTACCTGCCGATCCCGGTCGACGGCGCGCTCGTCATGGCGGGCGACGGTCACGGTGCCCAGGGAGACGGCGAGGTCTCGGGGACGGCGATCGAGTGCCCGCTCGAGCGCGCGCAGCTGCGGTTCGAGCTGAGCGACCTCGAGCTGCGATCGCCGGTTGCGCGCATCGACGGCGCCTGGCTCGCGTTCGGATTCGACGAGGACCTGGGCGCGGCCGCCGACCAGGCGCTCGCGACGATGCTCGACCTGATCGAGCGTGAGCGTGGGATGCCGCGCACGCTTGCCCTCGCGCTGTCGAGCGTCGCCGTCGACCTGCGCGTGACGCAGATCGTCAATCAGGTGAAGGGCGTGCACGCGGTCCTGCGCGACGGTGCCTTGGGCAGCTGACGCGCCGGTCTTTCGGCTAGAACTGCGGCCCGTGGCGTACGAGTTCAAGCTGCCCGACCTCGGCGAGGGCCTGACCGAGGGTGAGATCGCCCGCTGGCTCGTCAGCGTGGGGCAGGAGATCCGCGAGGACGATCCGCTCGTCGAGATCGCAACCGACAAGACGACGGTCGAGATCCCGTCCCCGGCCGGCGGTGTCGTCTCGCAGATCCTCGCCGCGGAGGGCGACGTCGTCCTCGTCGGAACGGTGATCGTCGTGATCGGCGGCGCCGGCGCGCAGCCCGTCGCAGCCGCCGCGCAACCCCGCGCCGAAGAACCCGCTCGTGACAAAGTGTCACAAGCTCCCGCGCCGCGCGACGACAAGGTTCGCGCGACGCCGCTCGTCCGCCGGCTCGCCCAGGAGCTCGGCGTCGACCTCGATGACGTCGCCGGCACGGGCCCGCAGGGCCGCATCACCGAGGACGACGTGCGGCGTGCTTGTGACGAATCGTCACAAGCGAAGGGTCGTGGGGGGAGCGAGCGGCGGGAGCCGATCCGGGGGATCCGGCGGCAGATGTTCGAGCACCTCGCGACCGCCCACCGGGAGATCCCGCCCGTCACCTGGGTCGAGGAGTGCGACTTCACGGACACGGACGTCAAGCGCCTGCTGCCGCTCACGCTGCAGGCGGTCGCAGCGGCGCTGCCGGACTTCCCCGAACTGAACGCGCGCATCGACGGGACCGACCTCGTGTACCTCGACCGCTACGACATCGGCGTCGCCGTCCAGACCGAGCAGGGCCTCGTCGTTCCCGTCGTCGGCGACGTCGCGGCGAAGTCGCTCGACGAGCTCGAGGCCGAGATCCGGAGGCTCGCCGAGGGCGCGCACGCCGGCACGCTCGCGCCGGAGGAGCTGCGCGGCGGCACGTTCACGGTCACGAGCGCGGGCAAGTCGGCCGGGCTCTTCACGACGCCGCTCGTCAACCACCCGCAGGTGGCGATCCTCGGCGTCTACCGGATCGCCGACCGGCCGGCCGTCCGCGAGGGCGAGATCGTCGTCAGGCGGATCGGCAACGTCTCCGTCACGTTCGACCATCGCGTGATCGACGGCAAGCGCGCCGCCGACTTCGGCCTCTCGGTGATCGACCGCCTACAGCAGGGTTAGGGCAGCCAGCCGTCGCGGTAGCGCGTCGGCGCGCGCCGCGTCCAACCGGCGTACGCCTCGTCGGGCTTGCTCGTCTCGCGCTCGACGCTCACCCCGTGCCGGGCGGCCGTCTCGGAGACGGGATAGCCGCCCCAGTCGTCGTTGTCGACGGAGTCGACCCGCGCACCGACGGCGAGCACGACGCACGGTCCCGAGCCGGCGCCGACGATGATGTGGTTCGTGCGCGGCGGGCAGTGCACGAAGTCCCACTGCCGCAGCGGCCGCTCCTGCTCCTCGACGATCAGGAGCGCCTCGCCCGACAGGACGAGAAAGTCCTCCTGGTCCGCCTCCCAGTGATAGAGGCCGAGCGACTGTCCCGGCTCGAGCACGCTGATGTTGATCCCGAGCTGTGGGAACGGCGTGTCGCCCTCGAGGTCGCAGAGCGCGGCGCGCCCCTCGGCGTGATACCACCGGTTCTCGCGTGCGTTGACGACGAACCAGCCGTCAGTTGCCGCCGCGAGCCCCGCGTCGGTCTTGTCGAGCTTCGCCTCCTCGGCCATCCCGCAAGGCTACTTCTCGGGCGTCAGGCCGCTGTTCGCTCGATGTTCTCCTCGAGCATCGACTCGATCTTCGGCGCGGTCGAACGGCCCTCGAGCCGGGCGACGACGCGCTTCCGGATCACGAGCGCGAGCGACGGCACCTGCGAGACGCGGAACTTCTCGACGAGGTCGGGCCGCTCGTCGACGTCGACCCTGCGGATGTTCAGCGTGTCGCGCTCCTTGCGGGCGATGTGGGCGAGCAGGCTCTCCATCCGCCGCGCGGGTCCGGACCGCTGCGACGTGAAGAACACGAGTAGGGGGCGTTCGGGCATGGCGCTCCTCGGCAGGGGGATGCTGCGTCGAGTGGTGAACGCACGAAGCGCCTGCGCCGTTACGCTGACCTGCGATGGGCGCGTGGTATTGGATCGGCGTCAGCGCCGGGCTGGGGGCCGCCGCGGGCGTGCTCGTCGCGGGCCTGGCCGCCCGGACAGCCTGGATCGCGGCGGCGGTGGCGGCCGCGATCGGGGCCGGGATCGGCTTCGCGCTCGGCTCGTGGCAGCCGGGAAGCTTGGGTGACGTCGCCGCAGCCGCGGCCGGCGGGCTCCTCGCGGCGCTCGGTGCGGCCGTGATCGTGACGGGCGCGCTCCGGCGTGGCGGTACGCGCGGCGGGACGGCGATCCTCGTCGCCGGCGCGGCGCTCGTCGTTGCCGGTCTCGCGTGGGTGCCGGCCCTCGGCTACGTCGAGGCGCTCGCCCTGCCTGCCTTCGCGGGGCGGCTGCGCCGCCGGCAACCCGAGCGGTACGCCGGGCTGCGCACGCTCGCCAAGTAGTGCCGAGGAAGCTGATCCTCGTCGTCGTCGACGGCATGACGCCGGAGACGTTCGAACGCGCCGTCGAGCACGACCGGGCGCCCACACTCGCGCAGCTCGCCCGGCGCGGCCGGTATCGCCGGGCGACGTCGGTGTTCCCGTCGCTCACACCCGTCTGCCTCT
>JAICLU010000048.1 GCA_025925195.1 Thermoleophilia bacterium | reverse complement strand
TCGTCGTCATGCCGTGGGCGATCCGCAACAAGGCCGACGTCGGCTGCTGGGCGGTGACCACCGACGCCCGCGCGCTCTGGAAGGCGAACAACGTCAACACGTACGCGACCCTGAAAAGCGGCCAGTGGATCGACCACGTGCCGCAGCCGAAGTCGTTCCCGCCGACGCCGCAGGACGTCTACGACAACTGGGTGAAGACGGGCGTCGTCCAGCCCTACGACGAGTGCGCGCAGATGAACACGTTCCAGAGCAAGGTGATCTCGTTCTGGATCCACCATCCCGGCGACAAGGCGCAGCTCGTGCCGCTCGACGCGCAATGGCTGTGGCAGCCGTCGGTGGTCGAGGTCACCGACCGCCGCGGCCAGGGGACCTGGCTCGACACGATGCGTTCCGTCGCCGAGCCCGTCTACATGATCGTGCTGTACGTCTTCGGCGCCGTCGGCCTGTTCCTCGTCGCGCGCTCGTTCGCGTTGCTCGCCGTGTTGCTGCTCGGCTACCAGACGGTCGTCGCGATGCTCTTCGTCGGCGAGACGCGCTATCGCGTCCCCTGGGACTTCGTGATCGCGCTGCTCGCGTCGTACGCGCTCGTGCGGGCGCCGAGGACGCGCAGCGAGGCCTCGAGCGCGATCCGGCGTCTGCGGTCGAGCAGGTCGTAGTCGTGGAAGTACGCGTGCACGTATCGCGGTAGCGGGCGCAAGACGGCGCGCGCGAGCTGTCCGAGCGAGTGCGTGGTCGGCAGCACGCCCTCGTGCGGGAGCCCGGTGCGCGGCGTGCAGTCGACGAGCCCGAGCTCCTTCACCGCGGCGCGGACGCCGTCGTCCGTGTACCAGCCGCCGCCGCAGAAGTAGCGCGGCTCGAGGCCGCGCTCGCGCATCCATTCGGCCTCGTGGCGGACCCGCTCGGCGGGGTCGCCGCCCGTCGGACGAGCGTGCGTCGGGCTCGTCCAGTGTGTGTGCAGCCCGAGCGTCTCGAGCGTCCGGGCACGGCCGAGCCAGGTCTCCTCGTCCTCGCGGAAGGCTGCATCGGGTGGCCGGATCAGCGCGATCACGTCATGACGGCGCGCGATCGCCTCGAACCGGCGCCAGCACTCGTCGTCGAGCGGGCGCTCCAGGTGGCAGGAGACGACTGAGCCGCTAGGCACACTGGTTTCCGGCATGTGCGGGATCTGCGGACTCTATTCGCCGTCGGGAGCGCCGCCGCGGTCGCTCGTCGACGGAATGCGCGCCCGGATCGCGCACCGCGGCCCGGACGAGGGATCCTCCGACGCGTTCGAGCACTGCGTGCTCGGACACCAGCGGCTGTGCGTGATCGACCCCGAGCAGGGCTTTCAGCCGGTCACCGACGAGGGACGGGACATCGTCGCCGTCTTCAACGGCGAGCTCTACAACTTCCGCGAGCTCCGTGACGACCTGCGTGGGCGCGGTCACGAGATCAGGGGCCGCGGCGACACGCCCGTCCTCCCGCACCTCTACGAGGAGTACGGCGTCGAGTTCGTCGAGCACCTCGAGGGCATGTTCGCGCTCGCGCTCTTCGACCGCCCTCGGCAGCGGCTCGTCCTCGCACGCGACCGCCTCGGCAAGAAGCCGCTCGTCTGGACGCGGCTGCCCGACGGGACGTTCGCCTTCGCCTCCGAGTTGAAGGCCTTCGCCGCGCTGCCCGGCTTCCGCGCGGAGCCCGACCTCGCCGCGCTCGACGCGTACCTCGCGCTGCAGTACGTCCCGGGCACGCGAACGGGCATCCGGGGCGTGCACCGCGTCGCCCCCGCGTCGGTGCTCGTGGTGGAGGACGGGGCGCAGACCGAGCGGGTCTACTGGGAGCCCGCGGTCGTGGAGGAGCCGCTGACCGACGAGCAGTGGCTCGACCGAGTTCGTGACGAAGTGTCACAAGCCGTGCGGCGCCGCCTCGTCGCGGACGTGCCGCTCGGGGCCCTGCTCTCCGGCGGGATCGACTCGGCGATCGTGGTCTCGCAGATGGCGCGGGCGGCGACCGATCCCGTCCGAACGTTCACGGTCGGCTTCGCCGACGCCGCGTACGACGAGCGCCGCTTCGCCCGCGCGGTCGCCGACCGCTGGTCGACCCGGCACGAGGAGATCGTGCTCGAGCCGGATGCCGCCGCGACGTTGCCGCGGCTCGCCGAGGCGTTCGACGAGCCGTTGGGAGACGAGGCGGCGCTGCCGCTCTTCCTCATCTGCGAGGCGGCCCGCGACGAGGTGACGGTCGCGCTCGTCGGAGACGGCGGCGACGAGTCGTTTGCCGGCTACGAGCGCTACGCGGCGATGGGCCTCGCCGACCGCGTCCCGAGCCCGGCGGCGGCAGCCGGCGCCCGGCTGCTCCGGCGCCTGCCCGCGGGGCGCCGTGAACGACGCTCGACGACCTTTCGCGCAGCGCGGTTCCTCGAGGCGGCAGCGACGCCGCGCAGCGAGCGCTACGGCGCGCTGATGCAGGTCTTCTCGCTCGGCGAGCGCGCCGCGCTCTGGTCGGACGACGCGAAGGCGGAGATCGGCGCCCTGACGTCGTCCGGCTTCCTGCTCGGCGTTCCGCCCCGCGGCGGCGTCACGGGGCTGCAGCTCCTCGACGTCGCGACGTACCTGCCCGGCGACCTGCTGCCGAAGGCGGACATCGCGTCGATGGCCCACTCGCTCGAGCTGCGGGCGCCACTGCTCGACCGCCGCGTGATCGAGCTGGGGCTTTCGCTGCCGGCGAACCTCAAGCGCGGCAAGCTCGCGCTACGAAGAGCGTTCGCGGACGACCTGCCGCCGCTCGTCGCCGAGCGGGGCAAGTCCGGGTTCGGTGTCCCACTCGCCGCGTGGTTCCGCGGTGAGCTGCGCGAGCTCGCGCACGACGTCCTGCTCGGCGGTCGCGGCTGGTTCGACCGCGACGCGGTGACGGCCCTGCTCGACGACCACGTGACCGAGCGGGCCGACAACGGGCACCGCCTCTGGACGCTGCTGATGCTCGAGCTGTGGCTCCGCGCGCACGTCGACGCCCCCGTGCGGGCCGCGTGAGCCGCCGTACCGCCTACGCCTCGGTCGCAGTCGTCTCGATCGTCCCGCGTCTCGCCGTCCTCCTGCACGAGCGCGACCGTATCCTCGCCGGATCGGTCGAGAAGAGCGACATCTTCGCGACGACCTTCATCCACTCCGGAACGTACGGCTTCATCCCGGGGCAGCCGTCGGCCTACACCCAGCCCCTGTACGGCTGGTTCCTGATCCCGATCTACTGGATCTTCGGCCGCAACTGGGAGGCGCTCGGGCTGGCGCAGGTCGTCGTGGCCGCGGCCGTCGCGATCCTCGTCTTCGAGATCGGCCGGCGGTTCCTGTCGACCCGCTGGGCGATCGTCGCCGCGCTGGTCGCGACGCTGCACCCCTATCTCGTCTGGCACGACGTGCACGTCAACCGCGAGATCATCGACCAGCTCTGTGCGGCCGCGCTGGTGCTGCTGACGCTGCTCGTAGCCGAGCGGCCACGCCGGTGGACGGCGCTGGCCCTGGGCGTCGTCGGTGGGCTCGCGATGCTCGGGAACTCGCGGCTCGTCTTCATCCCACTCCTCTGCGCGGTCTATCTCGCGTTGCGGCGCGTGCCGCTGCTGCCGGTGGTTCTCGTGCTCGTCGGCGCGTCGGTCGCCGTCGCTCCCTGGCTCGTGCGCACGAAGGCGGACGTCGGCTGCTGGGCGATCACGACCGACGGCCGCGCGTTGTGGAAGGCGAACAACGACCAGACCTACGGACTGCTGTCCTCGGGGAAGTGGATCGACGACGTGCGACACGATTCGCCGCGGCCGCCCGAGCCCGGCCATCTGACGCCCGACGAGGCGCACGGGAAGTACGTCAGCTCAGGCGGCCGCGTTCTCCTCCATCCGGACGAGTGCCTCGAGATGCGCTTCTACGAGCACCTCGCGTGGCAGTTCGTCAGCAACCACCCGGGCGCCAAGCTGAAGCTCGCCGGGCTCTCCGAGCAGCTCTTCTGGCAGCCGAACGTGATCGAGACAGGCGGCGGCTCGTCGGGCTTCGGCAAGCAGGTGGCGGAGCCCGCGTACATGATCGCGCTCTACGCGCTCGCGGCAGTCGGGCTGTTCCTCGCGCCGCGTGCTGTCGTCTGGCTCGCACTGGCGCTGTTCGCATACCAGAGCTTCTGGGCGGCCGCGTTCGTCGGCGCGACGCGGTATCGCATCGCGTTCGACTTCCTGCTCGCATTGCTCGCCGTCGCTGCGCTCGCTCGCCTCCAAGAGCGGCGAGGTACATGAGAGTCGCGCACGTTCATAAGATGCGCGGCATCGGGGGCTCGGAGCGGCACCTGCTGGCGCTGCTGCCGGCGCTCGCCGAGCGCGGTCTCGACGTCGTCTTCGTCGGCCTCGACGACCCCGCGTGGAACCCGGCCGACTTCTACGACGCACTCGACGTCCCGGCCCTGCGGCTGCGCTCCGACCCGCTCGCGCTGCCGCAGCTGCTCCGCTCGCTGCGCGCCGACGTCGTCCACACGCATCTCGTCCACGCGGACGTCTACGGCGCCGTCGCGGGACGACTCCGCGGCGCGAAGGTGGTGTCGACGAAGCACAACGACGACCCCTTCCGCGCCGGGCCGTTCAGGCACGTCGAGCGCGGGGTCGCACGGCTTTCGGCCCGAGTCGTCACGATCACCGACGCGCTGCGGCGGTTCACCGTCGAGCAGGTCGGGATCCCGGCGGCCAAGGTCGAGACGATCCACTACGGCCTCGACGGGCTGCCGGACGCGTGGGGCGAGAACCCGCCGGACGACGTGGCGGGCCGGATCCTCCTCTCGACGTCGCGGCTCGCGCCGCAGAAGGGGATCGATGTCGCGATCAGGGCGCTGGCGCACATCGAAGATGCGAGCCTCGTGGTGCTCGGCGAGGGCCCCGAGCGGGGGCGACTCGAGTCCCTCGCCCGCGAGCTCGGCGTCGACGATCGCGTCGTGCTGCCGGGCCGGGTCCCCGACGTCGCCGCCTGGCTCCGCCGGGCAACGGTCTACGTGCAGCCCTCGCGCTGGGAGGGCTTCGGCCTCGGGGTGCTCGAGGCGATGCATGCCGGACTGCCCGTGGTCGCATCGCGCGTCAGCTCGCTCCCGGAGCTCGTTGTCGACGGCGAGACCGGGCTCCTCGTGCCGCCGGACGATCCCGTTGCGCTCGCTGCGGCGGTCGCAGCCGTTCGTCCCGAGCAGGGGGCGGCCGGACGCGAGCGTGCGCGGGCCGAGTTCTCGGTCGCACGGATGGCCGACCGCACCGCCGAGCTGTACGGGCGCCTGTGAGCGAGACGAAGTACACGGACGGCGCGGCAGGCTGGACGCCGCGCGAGTACGCCGACGCCGAGACCTACCTCCGCCGGCGCGCCGAGCTGATCGCGAGGCCGCTGACTCCGGACGACGTCGTTCTAGACCTCGCGTGCGGCGACGGCGGCCTCGGCGACTTCGTCACCCGGCAGGGCCTTCGCTACCTCGGCGTCGACCTGAACGAGGCGATGGTCGCGGAGGCGCGACGTCGGGGCCTCGATGTTGCGCGCGGCGACCTCAACGACTACGTGCCCGCGTCACCGGTCGCCGGAACGACCCTGTTTCGCGCGCTCTACTACGCACGCGACCGCGCGGCGTTCTTCCGCCACGTCGCGTCGTACACGGAGAAGGCACTCGTGTTCGACGTCAACCCGCGTCAGTACGCACTCGCCGACGTCGTGACCGATCTGCGGGAGGCCGGCTTCGAGCAGGTTGCTGCCCGCCCGTTCTTCGTGCCGCAGCGGGTGTTGCTGCCGACACCGCTTGCCTCTCTGGCACGGGCCCTCGAGGAAACGCCGTTCGCGCGAGCGATCCTGCGACTGCGATTCACCTACGTGGTGACGGGCACCAAGGCGTCCTCGTAGAGCAGCTCCGTGCGCTCGGTGCAGAACTGCTGCAGGAAGCGCGAGAGCGCTCTGCGGCGGCCGGCCTCCCCCATCGAGCGCGCCAGCTCGAGATCGCCGGCGAGCCGGAGAATCGCCGCGCTCAGCGGCTCCGCCTCGCCTGCCGGCACGAGGATGCCCGTCTCGCCGTCACGCACGAGCTCGCCGAGCCCGCCGATCTCGGCGGCGATCACGGGTCGCGCCCGCTCCATCGACTCGAGCGCGACCATGCCGAACCCCTCGCCCATCGACGGCACGACGACGACCGCCGCGCGTTCGATCGCCGACTGGATCGGCGACACGTGGCCGAGGAACGTGACCGCGTCGAGGATCCCGAGCTCCCGGGCGAGCGCCTTCAACGCCGGCTCGAGCGGGCCGCGGCCCGCGATCTCGAGCTCCAGGTCAGGCAGCTGCTTCCGCGCGGCCGCAAACGCGCGCAGCAGCACGACATGTCCCTTGATCGGGATCAGGCGGCCGACGCAGAGCAAACGCGGCACGCCGTCGGCGTAGACCTTCGGCTCCCCATTCGGCTCGATCCCGTAGTGGACGATCTCGAAGCTCTCGCGGTCGAACCCCTCGACGTCCTCGAGATAGCGGGCCAGTCCCCGCGAGATCGCGATGTGGACGTGGGCGAGACTCGCGACGGCGCGGTCGGCGACGCCGAAGTACGGCGCTTCGCGAAACTCGTTGAAGCCGTGCTTCGTCGTGAAGCGCACGGGGACGCGCGCGGCGGCGCCCGCCAGCAAGGCGTACCACTCGGCGTGGATCAGGTGCGTGTGCAAGATCTCCGGCCGCATCCGCACGAGGTATCCGACGAGGCGGACGAACGCAACCGGATCGACGTCGGACCGGACGCGGATCGCGTCGAGCGGGACACCGCGCGCCTCGAGCGCGCGCGCGAAGTCCCAGGCGCCCGGCTCGTCCTCGTGCAGCATCAGCATGCGGACGTCCCAGCCACGCGCGCGCAGCCCCGGCAGCAGCGAGAGCAGGTGCGCCTCGGAGCCGGAGATGCCCGCGACCTTCTGGACGTGGAGGATCACGCGCGCCGAACGGTAGCCAGCAGGCCGTCCGCCCAGTGCTCGACCGAGTGACGGCGCGACACGACCTCACGCAGCTCGGGCCGTCGCCGGAGGTCGAGCGCCCGAAGCTTCTCGGCCAGCGCGTCGACGTCCTCGCGATCGAAGCGAAGCTCGTCCGGCAGCAGGTCGTCGAACACCGGATTCGAGGCAAGCACGGGAAGGCACGACGCCGCGGCCTCGTAGACGACCTTGTCCGGCGCGCCGGCACGCATGTTGTTGATGAGCACGTGGCTGCGCGCAAACAGCTCCGGTAGCTCCGCGCGCGGGACCGGCCCGCGGAGCTCGGCCTCCGGATACGCGGCGGCGAGCTCGCGCTTGTACGCCTCGAACGTCTCGTCGGAGCCGTGCGCTTCGAGCCGGATGCCGGCGCGGCGCGCTGCCTCGAGCACCGTCTCGAGACCCTTCGCCGGCGAGTAGCGGCCGAGCACGAGCGCGCGTAACGGCGGCTCCGGCGCTTCCGCGCAGGCGAACTCGCCGACCTCGATCCCGTGCCCGATGCCGTGGACCTTCGGCGAGTGCAGCGGGAACGAGCGCTCGTCGACCGACGCGACGGCGGTGCAGACCTTCTCGGCCGCGCGGACGACCGAGTGCGGCTTCCAGTGCGTGTACCACAGCACGAGCGGGATGCGGAGTGGACGGACGAGCGGAGCGGCCAGCACGGCATAGAGCGGCACCATGTGTGCCACCACCCCGTCGCACCCACGCAGCTCGCGCGCCAGCGCCGCCTCGAACCTGGCGCCGCGCAACACCTGCGCCGGCGCGCCGAACTCGCGGACACGGACGTTCTCCAGCTCGACCGTCGCCGTGTCACAGACGACCACGAGCTCCTCGACGCGTGAGGCGAGCGCGCGCACCATCGGGACGGTGGCGGCCAGCACGGGGTCGCCGGGGTCGAGCCGTTGCGTGCAGAAGACGAGCTTGCGCATCAGAAGAAATCGAGGTCGCCGAGCGTGAAGTGCCAGGCGTCGCGTCGTTTCGGCAGCTCGGGAGCGTCGTCGGCGAGCCGCTTGCCGATGAAACGAATCGTCCGCGGCGTCGGCACGAAGCCGTGCACGAGGAAGCGGCGTTCCTCGCCGGGGTTGACCATTGCGACCGCGATGCGTGCGTCGGCGTGGCGCAACGCCCGCTCGAGGCCGCGGCCGTGCTCGCAGACGATGGCCGACGACAGCCCGTGCCAGGTCGCATGGGTGACGATCGCGTCCCCGGACTGCGCGTACCGGCGCGGCGAGTCGGCGTACCGCCAACGGAGATATGCCTCGTCACGGACGACGTGGTGGCCGGGCAGGTTGCGCGGCCGCGCCTCGATCGCCGTCACTCGGACCCGACCGCTCTTCCGCAACCCTTTCGGGCGCACCCAGATCCGCAGCGCGGTGATGTCCTCCCAGCCGAGCTTGCCGACGAGAATCGGCCCGGCCATGGGATTCGTGAAGCCGAGCGCCCACTGCGCGCCGGCGTCCGCGGCTTCCTGCTCGTTGTGCAGCTCGAGCGTCGAGAAGACGCCGCGTCCGCGCGCCGCCGGTGTCGTGACGGCGTGGACGGCGAACGCCTGCAGGCCGTTGCTCATGCGGACGAGGTGCATCGAGAGCGCTCCGAGCGACGTGCCATCGTCGTCGCGAGCGCCGTTGAGGATCCGCCGACCTGCCGGATTGCGGTCGAACCACCAGCCGAATTCGGCCGGCGACATCGTCGAGCCGTACGTCTCCTGCATCAGCGCCAGGAACTCGTCGCGGGACGCCGGCTCGACGATCACTTGCTGCTCGTGCCGAGTGCCGCGTTGAAGACGCGGCGGGCACGGGTGCCGGTGACGGTGTCCTTCACTGCGATCAGGTCGCACGCGCCGGCGAGCACGAGCTCGAACGTCCGGGACGAGTACGGCTCGACGTTGTAGCGCCGTAGCTGCAGCGGGTCGCTCGCCGGCGAGTTCGCGCCCGACACCGCGGTGAACGCAACGTCATAGCCCGCCTGGCGGACGAGACTGAGATGCACCTGCTTGTAGTGCGCCTCCGAGCCCTTGACGTACGAGAACGCGCGCACCGGCCGGCCGAGCTTGTCCTCGAGCCGCAGTTTCGAGATGGTGATCTCCCGCGCCGCCTCGTCGAGCTCGAGATCGGCGAGCGGGCGGTGGCTGATCCCGTGCGACTCGATGCGCATCCCGAGCCGCTCGAGCTCCGCGATCTCGCCCCAGTCGACCGTCGGGTTGAGCACGCCGTTCGCGGCGAGATGCTCCTCGTGCGGAAGCGGCTGACGGTCGCCCACGTAGGCGATCGGCACGAACTGAACCGCCGAATACCCGTGCTTGTGCAGCACCGGAGCGGCGTTGAGGAGGTTGTCGCGGTAGCCGTCGTCGAATGTGATCAAGACGGCGCCGGCCGCCAACCGCGCGCCGTGCGTGTAGTGGTCGAGTACCGCGTCGAGGTCGACGACGACGTAGCCGAGCTCCTTCAGCTGCGCCATCTGCTCGTCGAACAGGCCGACCGGCATCGACATCCGGTTGTTCGGAACGTCGTTGACCTTGTGGTACATCAGCACGCGCAGCGACCGCTCGTCGCCGTTGACGGCGCCGATGCTCTTCGCCGTCTCGCCGATCGCCCGGTAGACGGAGTTCTTCAGGACTTGCTTGAGTTGCTCGCGCACGCGACCAGTCTACGGAGCTTCTCCGCGTATTCCGACGGCGTCACGACCCATTCCTCGCCGGTTCGGCGCGCGCCTTGACCGAGCCGCTCTGCAAGCTTGCGGTCGGAAAGGATGCGCACGAGCAGCTCGGCGAGCTGCTCCGCGTCGTCGGGATCGACGAGGAACCCGTTGACGCCGTCCTCGACGACGTCGGGAATTCCGGCGCGATTGCCGCCGATGATCGCCCGCCCGCGCGCCGCCGCCTCGAGTGCGACGCGCGGCAGCCCCTCCGAGCGCGAGGGCAGGCAAAAGACCCAGGAATCGTCCATCGCCGCCGAGACTTCCTCGGCGCTCAACCGGGGCGACCACTCGACGTCGGGCGTGAGCAGATCGCGCAACGAGCCGTCGCTCACGACGTGCAGCGTCGCGTCGGGCACGCGGGGAGCCGCGAGCTTCCACGCCGCCATCAGCGTGTCGAACGCCTTGTACCGCTCGAGCACGCCGACGAAGACAGCGCGCGGTCGTTCGGGCAGCGGCGCCGGCGGGCGCTCGAGAAACGCGGCTGCGTCGACGTACGAGGGGAAGGTCGCAGCGGGCTCGCGCCCGAGTGCCCGTACGAGAGCCGTCGTCTGCGTCGAGACCGTCCGGACGGCGTCGGCACCGCGAACCGCCGGCGCCGCGAGCGCGTCGTTGAGCGGATTGAGCAGTCGCCGGAAGCGAGAGCCGTAGAGCCGCGTCGCTTCGTGCCAGTCTCCTTGCACGTCGAGGATCGTCTTGGTCTTCGAACGCGTGAGCCGGCGCGCGACCAGGAACGCGACGGTCTCGTGGATTCCCTGCACGAGCGCGGCCTCCGGCCGGAAGTCGCGAAGCTGTCTCGCGATCCGCCAGGGCAGCAGCAGGTAGAACAGTGGCCCGTCGAGGACCGGCGTCCTACGGGCAAGCCGGAAGCGCTCGTCGCGCGTCGGCGACCCGGGCGCGGCGGCGGCGAGGACGCGCGGCTCGACGACGCTCGACACGGCATCCCATTTTCGCTTCTGCGCGCCCTCGAGCGGCAGCCGGAAGCGCTCGCGCGAGACGAAGAGCACGCGCGGCTTCACGCGCCCGCCGCCTCGAGGACGCGATCCGCCCAGTGTGCGACTGAATGCTCCGCCTCGACGCGCTCGCGCAACGCGCGACCGGCGCCGTCCGTGTAGTCGCGCAGCTTCTCGGCGAGCGACGATGGGAAGTCACCGTGAAAGCGCAACGCCTCCGGGAGCAGCGTGTCGAAGACGGGCGACGCGGCGAAGACGGGCAGGCATGCCGCCGCCGCTTCGTACACGATCTTGTCGGCGGCGTTCCCGTGCGTCGGATTGACGACGGCGTCGGCGAGACCGAGCAGCTGCGGCACGTTTGCATAGGCGACTTCGTCACCGAAGGTGACGCGGTTCGCGACGCCGAGCTCGTCGGCAAGTCGCTCCAGCCGAGGTCGGTGTGCGCGGTCTGCGTCGGTCAGCTGTGGGCCGTGGATCGTCAGCGTCGCGTCGGGCAGCTCCGTCAGGGCGTGGATTGCCGTGTCCCAGCCCTTGACGGGCGCGTAGCGGCCGAGCCCGAGCAAGCGGCGGAGCGGCGGACGCCGCTCCGGCACGCAGGGGATCGCGGCGATGTCGATGCCGTGGCCGATGGCACGCACCTTCGGCGACGCGAGCGGGACACTGCGCCGGTCGACGGTCAGCAGCACATCGACGACGCGCTCCGCGCCCCGCAAGGCGTTTCCGCCTGCCTGCTGTGTGAACCAGAGCAGGAGCGGCACGCGCAGGGGTCGGGTCAGCGGCGCGGCAAGCAGCGCGTACACGGGCGCCATGTGCGCGACGACGGCGACGGGGCGATCGAGGAGCTCCGGACCGAGCGCCGCGACGTAGCGGGCGCCGCGTGCGAGCTGCGAGGGGGCCGCGAACGATCGTGCCCGCACGTTCGCGGGCAGCGCCGACTCGTCGATGCTGTCGGCGAGCACGACCACCTCGTCGCAGCGCTCGGCGAGCGCCCGGATCTTGGCCAGCGTCGCACCGAGGACGGGGTGCGCCGGATCGGCCGACTGCGTAGCGAAGACGATCCTCACGCGACCAGCTCCCGGACGCGGCGCGCGTACTCCGCCGGCGTCTGCAGCCAGGGCGCGGCAGCCTCCCGGGCGCCGCGACCGAGCCGCTCCACGAGCGCCCGATCCGAGAGCGCCCGGCGGAGCGCGTCGGCGAGCTCGTCGGTCGAGTCGATCAGGATCCCCGAGACGCCGTCCTCGACCAGGTTCGGGATTGATCCGGCGCGCGAGCCGATCACGCCGCGGCCGCGGCAGAACGCCTCGACGAGCACACGTCCCATCCCCTCGGAACGCGACGGCAGCACGAGCACCCAGGCGTCGTCCATCGCACGCGCGACCTGCTCCGACGTCAGCTCGCGATCCCACCGCACGCCGAGCTCCCGCACGACGCTCTCGCGCGAGCCCTTGCCGACGATCCGCAGCTCACCCGGCGCGTTGGCGGCCCGCCAGGCGGCTGCGAGCGCGTCGATGTTCTTGTACGCCTCGAGGACGCCGACGAACAGCGCAACCGGCTGCTCTGGGAGCGGCGCAGGCTCGCGCGTGAACGGCCCGAGCTCCATGTACGCCGGAAACTCTGCCGCCGGCTCGACGCCGAGCTCGCGCACGAGGCCGGTCGTGAATGGTGACACCGTGCGCACCGCATCGGCGCGCCGCAACGCGAACGCCGCAACGGCATCGGCGATGCCGCTGACCGAGCGCCGCGCGGGCGAGCCGTAAAGGCGCGTCGACGTCCGCCAGTCGCCGTGAACCTCTACGGCGACGCGCGCGGAGGCGTGCGCGAGCTTGCGCGCGAGCAGCGTGGCAGCGCCCTCGTATGCCGTCTGACAGACCACGGCGTCCGGCTGGAATTCGCGGAGGAGCCGGGCCACGCGTAACGGCAGACGGAGCCAGAAGACGAGGCCGTCCGCGAGCGGTGCGCGCGGAACGAGCGTGAACGTCGCATCGGCGTGGGCCGCACCGTCGGCCGACGTCCCGAAGACTCGAATTTCGAGCTCGTCCTGCAAGGCGTCGAACTTCTCCCGGGGAACGGGCCACGCGTAGCGCGTCCTTCCCACGAACAGGACGCGGCGCTTCACCCGGCAGCCTCTTCGAGAGCGCGCTCGAGGTCGGCGAAGATCCGGTCGGGTGCATACCGTTCGACGGAGCGAGCCGCGTTTCCGCGTAGACGCTCTCGCAGCGCGCCGTCGGCGAAGTAACGGCGGATCGCTGCCGCGAGGCCGTCGGTGTCACCCGGATCCACGAGCAACCCGTTCACACCGTCCGTGACGACCTCGGCCACGCCGCCCGTCGTCGTCGCGAGCACCGGTGTGCCGACGGCCAGCGCCTCGACCACCGTGTGCGGGAAATTCTCCCAGCTCGAGGAGAGGATGCTCGCGTCGGCGGCGTGGAAAAGCTCGACCACCCGTTCACGCGGCTGGGCGCCGAGGAAGCGCACGGTGGGACCGGCGAGCGCCTCGAGGCGCGCGCGCTCGTCGCCGTCGCCTGCGATCAGCAGCGAGACACCGTCGTTCGCGGCCACTGCGGCGAGCGCGACCTCGAGCGACTTCTGCGCCGTCAGGCGACCTGCGAACGCGAGTGTCGGGCCTTCCATGCCGAAGGACATGCGAAGCTCCTCCCGCGGCGGCAAGTTCGGCAGCGGCGGCGAGGGATTCGGCAGCACGGACACGCGATCGGCGGGCACGCCCCAACCGATTGCGAGCTCTCGCAGCCAGGCGCTCGGCGTGAGCACGTGCGCCGCGCCACGGAGCTCCGCGTCGCGCGCGAGGCGCAGACCGCAAATCGCCGGCCCGACGCGGGCACGCTGGAACTGCTCGACGTCGCCGCCGACCATGTCGCGCCGGCGTGCTCGCTCGAACGCCGGATCGGCTGTCAACTTGATCACGTACGGAGTCCGCACGAGCGCCGCCCCGCCGGCGCTCCGCCCGAACATCCCGGTCGTGTAGACGACGTCGACACCGCGCGCGAGCCGCGCGACCTCGAGCCCTGTGCGGACGTGGATCGCGCCCTTGGGGATCGCCCGCGAGATCCAGTGCACGGGATACGGCTGCCGGGCCGGCTGCGCGTCAGCGGTCGTCAGGACCTCGACGTCGTGACCCCGCCCGTGAAGGAATGCGGCGACGTCGGGCGCATGGCTCGCCGGCCCGCCGACGTCCGGCGGCCAGATGCCGGAGACGACGAGCACCCTCACGTCGGGACCACGTCTACCGCCTCCGTGCGCACCGCGATCACCGCCCACATCGCGGCGAAGACGCACGACCCGACGAGCACGGCCGCCGCCGCACCGGTCGCCCCCCAAGCGAGGCCGAAGGCGACGGTGAGCGGGATGACGACCGCCGATTCCACGCCGTGCGTAAGGATCCGCAGCCCCGGCCGGCCGATCGTCACGGGGAACGACTTCGTCCAGCCGACCAGGAACTGGATCGCAGCGGCGATCACGAAGATGCGCGCCGCGTTCGCAGCCGGCACCCATTTCGAATGGAAGATCAGCTCGATCAGATCCGGCATGAACACATAGAGGAGCGGCACCGCGACGACCATCGTTCCCGCGGCGAGCAGCGAGTAGTTGCGGATGCCGCGCATCACAGCGCGCCGTCGCCCGCGTTCCCAGTCGCGCGTCTGCTCGGTGAGCAGCACCATTCGGGCGGGCGCGGAGAGCGCCTGGAAACCCGACTGCGGCGACTTCGCGACGTTGTAGTACGCAACCTGCAGTGGCGTCGTCGCGATGCCGAGGACGAGCGGGGTCAGGAAGTTGCGGATCGAGATGACGCCGGTGGCGAGGCTCGACTGGAGGACGAACCACACCATCCCGCGGCGGTCCTGGAGCGGCACACGCTCGGCGTGCGGAAACCGCTTCATGGCGACGACGCCGACGACCCCGATCGACGCTGTCGCGATCACCTGCGCGACGACGACGAGCGTCACTGTACGCACGAGCCCGTGCGGCGCGCCGATCCACACGGCGGCGAGCCGCAGCCCCATGTTCCAGATCAAGAAGGCCGACCGGATGTCGTAGCGGCCACGCAGGAAGAGCACCGCGCCGGCCAGGCCTTCGAGTGACTGCACGAGTGGGATGCCGGCGGCGATGAACAGCGCGTGCTCGAGCCCGTCGTGGTGGAAGAGGCCGTTCGCAAAGGGCGCGAGGATCGAGAGGCCCGCAGCACCGAGGACACCGCCGGTCAACTTGACCGCGAACGCGTTGTGGACGAGCTCGCGCAGGCGGCCCCATTCCTCGCGCGCGATATAGCCGAAGCCGAACTTGACGACCGCCTCCTCGATCGTCAGGTCGAGCAGCGTCTGGAAAAAGCCGGTCGCGGCGAAGACGATCGTGTACAGGCCGAATGCGGCCTGCGGATGGAACTGTCGCGCGGCCACGACGGTCGCCGCGAAGCCCAGGACGACCGAGGAATAGATGCCGAGGGCCGTCGCCGACCGGCGTACGAGAACGCGGGGCATCAGACGGCAAAGGTACAGTTGGCGCTCCGTGGCCGTCCGCCTGCCGGTTGCCCCGTCCGCGCTCGTCGTGGCGGCGGCGATACCGCTTCTCTTCCTGCACGCGGAGTTTCAGCCGAGCCTGTCGGTCGGTGCCGGCGGCACGACGATCAACGCGTATCTGTCCGACTTCGCCGTGCTCGCGGTGGTCCTGGCGGCCATCGTCGCCGCCGGCAGTCGCGGGGTCGGCGTGCTCCGCCCCGGACTGCCGCTCTGGATCGCCGCGTGCGCATTTTTCCTCTGGCTCGCGTTCGGGGTCGCGTGGGGCCACCATCGCACCGCGTCGTACCCCACCTCGACGCACGCCGTCACGGCGCTCAAGTTCCTCGAGTACGCCCTGCTCGCGCCGGCGCTCGTGCTGCTTCTACGCCGTCGCGCCGACGTGCTCGCCGCGCTCTGGTCGCTGACGATCTGGAGCTGCTGCGCCACCGGCGTCGGGATCACCGAGTTCTTCGGATCGTCGGTCGGCTGGAAGGGGACCGTCGGCCACCGGCAGGCGTCGTTTCTCTCGTCGTCCGACTTCGCCGCATTGTCTGCGGCGGTCCTGCTCGTCGGGCTGTTGGGCGCGGGCCTGCCGCGGCTGCGCGTGCCGCGGCAGCTCGCAGTCGTCGCGCTCGTCACAGGGCTGCTCGGGACGATCGTTGCCGGCGCGATGGCCGCGATCTTCGGGATCGCGACGGCCCTCGTCGTCGTCGGCCTCGTTGCGGCGGTCGGTGGCGGATTGACACTCCGGCGCGCGGCCCTCGTGGCCCTGGT
Organism: Thermoleophilia bacterium; assembly: GCA_025925195.1. GTDB lineage: Bacteria > Actinomycetota > Thermoleophilia > Gaiellales > Gaiellaceae > Palsa-739. The sequence continues at coordinate 1,205 of JAICLU010000048.1, read as the reverse complement.
GGCGGTTGCCGCCGCCGCGGGCACGGTCACGATCCGCGGCGCCGATCTGAGCGCATTCGCGCGGTTCCTCGGCGCCTCGACGTCCGCGCAGGCCGCGCAGCCGGCGACGAAGGTCCAAACGTACGCGCACCGGACGCTACTCGTTTGGATCGGCTATGAAATGTGGATCGACCATCCGCTGCTCGGTGTCGGTTGGGAGGGCTCTGCCGAGCCCGCGAACTTCGTGCCGTACTTGCCCGCGGCGCACCGTCGCTTCCCCGACGAGGCACCGCTCGCGTTCCCCGCCCGCGCGCCCGACCGGCGCTACGGCGTTCAGAACGTCTGGGTGCAGGCGCTCGCCGACCTCGGCATCGTCGGCTGTCTGCTCTGGGTGGCGGTGTTCGCCGCGGCCGCCTGGCTCGCCGTTCGCGGCGGCCGGCTGCTCGCCCTTGCGTGGATCGCGCTGCTCGTCTGGCTGTGGAGCGCACAGAGCTTCATCGCCGGCATCCCGCTCGACGCGCTGACGTGGCTCGCGTTCGGTCTCGCCGCGGTGCAGGTGACGGAGGAATGAGCCGTCTCGACCCACCGCTCACCTCGGTGCAGTACGCCGTGCGGCGGCCGCTCGTCGAGTGGCTCCGCGCGCAGGACGTGAGCGGTGCGCGCATCCTGGACGTCGGCGCCGGCGAACGGCCGTACGACGAGCTCTTGACGAGCGCCGCCGAGGTCGTCGGCTTCGACCGGCCGGGAAACCCGCACGCCGATCTGCACGGGTCGCTCGAGGCGATCCCGGTCGAGGACGCGAGCTTCGACGTCGTGCTGTGCCTGCAGGTGCTCGAGCACGTGCCCGATCCCGCGGCTGCCGTGCGCGAGCTGCGACGGGTCGTCCGGCCCGGCGGTCGCGTCCTGCTCTCGACGCACGGGGTCTACCCGTTCCATCCGAACCCGGACGACCTGTGGCGCTGGACGAACCAGGGGCTCGAGCGGCTGTTCCTGACAAATGCCGAATGGACGTCCGTTACCGTGCGCCCCGGTGCAGGAACGGCGGCGACCATCGGCATGCTCGTAGCGCACGGGATCGACCTGCTCGCGAAGCGCGCGCACGTGCGCGGAGCCGGCGCGCCGTTCGTGGCGGCGATCAACGCGTCCGGGGCAGCGCTCGATCGAGCAGTACCGCTACTTGCGTCGACCGCGCCGGGGACGCTGCACGCGAACTACCACGTCGAGGC
>JAICLU010000029.1 GCA_025925195.1 Thermoleophilia bacterium | reverse complement strand
TGCGCGCCGGCCCCCGCGAGGCGCTTGAGCACCGACCGCTTGACGCCGTAGTCGACGACGGCGATCCGCGCGCGTCCCTCGGTCGTGAACTCGTAGCGCTCCTTCGTGGAGACGCCCGCCACGAGCGCGCGGCCCGCCATGTCCGGCTGGGCGGCGGCCGTCGCGATCGCCTCCTCCACCGGCGTCTCGCCCGCGACGACGCACGCCTGCATGGCGCCCGCCTGGCGAAGGTGCAGGACGAGCGAGCGCGTGTCGATCCCGGTGAGCGCGACCACGCCGCGCTCCTGGAGCCAGTCGGTCCACTCGGGCCCGCGCGCCTCGCGCATCAGGACGGCCCGTGCCTGTGCCCTCCGCGACTCCGACCGTGCCTCTGCGACGCCGTAGTTGCCGACCATCGGCGCCGTGAAGCAGATCACCTGCTCGGCGAAGCTCGGATCGGTGACCGCCTCCTGGTAGCCGGACATGCCGGTCGTGAAGACCGCCTCACCGCACGCGAAGCCGTCGGCCCCGACCGACTCGCCCCGGAAGACGGTGCCGTCGGCGAGTGCGACGAACCCCATCACTGGTACGCGACCGTTCCGTTCGCGATCGTCATGACGACACCGCCGCGGAGCGTCTCCCCGATCAGCCACGAGTTCGTCGACCGCGACCTGAAGGTCTCGACGCGCCACTCCCGGTCGAGGTCGAGCAGGACGAGGTTGGCGCGGGCGCCGGTCGCGACGCGCGGCCGGTCGAGGCCGAAGACGCGTGCGGGCCCGGCGGACATCCGTTCGAGCAGCGTACTGAGCGTCAGGAGCCCGGGCCCCACGAGGTGCGTGTAGAGCGCGGCGAATGCCGTCTCGAGGCCGGTGACGCCGTTCGGCGCGGCTTCGAACGGAACCTCCTTCTCGTGCCGCGCGTGCGGCGCGTGATCGGTGGCGACGCACTCGATCGTCCCGTCGCGCAGCGCCTCGATAAGCGCGATGCGGTCGGGCTCCGACCGGAGCGGCGGGTTCATCTTCACGTTCGGGTCGAGCGAGCGCACGGCCTCGTCGGTGAGGACGAGATGGTGCGGCGTCACCTCGCCGGAGCCGCGGACGCCGGCCTCGCGGGCGCGACGCAGCGCGGCGACCGACTCGGCCGCCGAGAGGTGCATCAGGTGCAACTGCTGTCCCTCGGCCGCTGCGAGCGACAGGTCGCGCTCGACCATCACCGACTCGCCGACCGAGGGGTAGCCGGCGATGCCGAGCTCGGCCGACACGCGGCCCATGTGCATGTGCGAGCCGCGGGTCAGCGACGGCTCCTCGCAGTGCAGCGCGAGCGGACGCCCGGTGATCGACGAGTACTGCAGGGCACGGCGCAAGAGGCCGGCCGACGACACCGGCACGCCGTCGTCGGAGAAGGCGGCAGCGCCGGCGTCGGCGAGCTCGGCCATCTCGGTGAGCTCCTCACCCGCTTGCCCGCGGGTGATCGCCCCCATGAAGCCGACCGCGACGACTGCGTCGCGGCGGGCCGCCTCGACGAGCGACTGGAGCGTGGACGCCGAGTCGACGACCGGGTCGGTGTTCGGCATCCCGAGGATCGCGCAGTAGCCGCCGGCGGCGGCCGCCGCGGTGCCGCTCGCGATCGTCTCCTCGTCCTCGCGGCCCGGGGTGCGCAGGTGCACGTGCGGGTCGACGAACGCCGGTGCGAGCACGAGCCCGCTCCCGTCGACGACGCGGTGCTCGTTCGTGTCGACCTGATCGCCGATCCGGGCGATGACGCCGTCGTCGATGCGGACGTCGAGTGTCGCGTCGATGCCCTCCGACGGATCGACCACCCGGGCGCCGCGCACGACGACGTTCGCCTGCTCGGTCTCCTGCATCCAGAGCATCACGCCACCTCCGCCGCTGCGAGCGCGCGCACGCCGACGGGACCGCCGACGAGCAGGTCGTAGAGGATCGCCATCCGCACGACGAGCCCGGAACGCACCTGCGTCTCGACCAGGGCGTCGCCGCAGTCGGCGACGCGGGGGTCGATCTCGACGCCGCGGTTCATCGGGCCCGGGTGCATCACCTTCTGGCCGGGCGTCAGCCGCTCCGGCGTGATCCCCCACTTCGCCGTGTACTCGCGAAGGCTCGGAACGAAGTTCGACCCGGCCTGCATCCGCTCGTGCTGCATCCGCAGGACGTAGACGACGTCGGCGTCGCGGATCGCGTCGATGTCCGTCGTCGATTCCGCGAGCCCCTCGGGCAGCAGCGTCGGCGGGCCGACGAGCGTGCAGCGCATGTTCATCAGCGCGAACGCTTGGACGAGCGAGCGGGCGACCCGCGAGTGCAGGACGTCGCCGACGATCGCGACGTGCAGGCCCTCGAGGCTGCCGAGCTCCTGCTGCAGCGTGTAGAGGTCGAGGAGCGCCTGGGACGGGTGCTGGTGCTTGCCGTCGCCCGCGTTGACGACGTGCGCGTCCGCGATGCGCGAGACGAAGTGCGCCGCGCCGGCCTGCGGATGGCGGACGACGATCACGTCCGGGTCGTACGCCCCGAGCGTCAGCGCCGTGTCTTTCAGCGACTCGCCCTTGTCCACCGACGAGCCCGCCGACTTGATGGTCAGCGTGTCCGCGGACAGGCGCTTCGCCGCGAGCTCGAAGCTCGACGACGTGCGCGTCGAGGACTCGTAGAAGAGGTTGACGACGAGATGGCCCTTGAGCGTTGGCAGCTTCTTCACCGCCCTGTCGAGCGACGACGCGAAGACGCGCGCGGTGCCGAGCACGCGCTCGACGTCGTCGCGGCTGACGTCGGCCATCGAGAGCAGGTGGCGCCGCGTCGAGGGCTGCGGCGGGCGCAGGTCGTCGTGCACGAGCCGGATCGATGTGCCCATCAGGATTCTTCCTCCGGGTTCGGAACGAGCAGGATCTGGTCGACCTCGTCGACCTCGACGAGCTGCACCTGGATGCGCTCGCTCCGCGCGGTCGGCAGGTTCTTGCCGACGTAGTCGGGGCGGATCGGCAGCTCGCGATGGCCACGGTCGACGATGACGGCGAGCTGCACGCGCGCGGGCCGGCCGTAGTCGAAGAGCGCCTCGATCGCGGCCCGGATCGTCCGCCCGGTGTAGAGGACGTCGTCGACGAGCACGACCGTCCGTCCGTCGAGCGGGAACCCGAGCTGCGTGTCGCGGACGACCGGCTGCGCGCTCCGCGGCGCCTCGCCGCCTCGCACGAGCACGTCGTCGCGGTAGAAGGTGATGTCGACCGCGCCGAGCACGGGCGCCTCGCCGGCGCGTTCCTCGATCAGCCGGGCGAGCCGCTGCGCGAGTGGGACGCCGCGCGTCTGGATGCCGACGAGCGCGACCTGGTCGAGCTCCGGGTTGCCCTCGATGATCTCGTGGGCGATTCTCGAAAGGGTTCTGCCGAGCGCGTCGGCGTCGAGCAGCAATTTCCCCTGAGCGGGGGCGTGCGTCGTCATTCGACTCCTTTCCGGCCTCTCTGGACCGGGTTAAAGGGGGTTCGTGCTGCCGACCACAGTATCGTGCCGGTCGGATGGACGCCAAACAGCTCGAGCGCTACGCCGACCTGATCGTCTCGGTCGGGGCGAACGTCCAGCCCGACCAGGTCTTCGCGATCGAGGCCTCGCCCGAGGCGGCGCCGTTCGTCCAGCTGCTCGCGCGTCGTGCCTACGAGCGCGGCGCCCGCTACGTCGACGTCTTCTACTTCGACCCGGTCGTCAAGCGCATCCGGGCCGAAAGCGCGGCCGACGGCACGCTCGACTGGGTTCCGCCGTGGTTCGGCCGGCGGATGCTCGATCTCGGCGACCTCGACGCGGCGCGCGTCGTGCTGACGCCGATCGTCGGCCCGGGCGCGCTCGAGGGGATCGACCCGGCGCGGGCCGCGGTCGACCGGCTGCCGACCGTCGACGAGCTCTTCACCGTGCTCGACGCCAGGTCGATCGCCTGGTCGATCTCGCCTTATCCGACGCGGCAGTGGGCCCGGACCGTCTACCCCGAGCTGGCCGTGGACGAGGCGGTCGATCGGCTCTGGCAGGACGTCGTCCACGTCTGCCGCCTCGACGAGCCCGATCCCGCCGAGGCGTGGAACCGGCGGATCGACGAGATCTGGCAGGTCGCGAGCCGGATCGACGCGCTCGACCTCGACTCCCTCCATTTCGCGGGGCCCGGCACCGACCTGACCGTCGGGCTGCTGCCGAGCTCGCGCTTCGCGAAGGAGGGCGGCGCATCGCAGACGCGCACCGGCATCCGTCACGTCGCGAACCTGCCGACGGAGGAGCTCTTCACGACGCCCGACCCCGAGCGCACCGAGGGCGTCGTCGCGGCGACGAAGCCGCTCGACATCGCCGGCTCGCTCGTCACGGGCATCGTCGTCGGGTTCGAGGGCGGGCGCGTCGTCTCGGTCGACGCGACGCAGAACGCGGACGCCCTCCGTGCACGGGTCGCGACCGACGACGGCTCGCACCGGCTCGGCGAGGTCGCGCTCGTCGACCGCGAGAGCCGGATCGGGAAGATGGGCCGCACGTTCTTCAACACGCTGCTCGACGAGAACGCGGCATCGCACATCGCTCTCGGCGACGGCTACGCGGCTCCGGTCGCAGATCCCGCCGACTTGCAGCGCATCAACAAGAGCAGCGTGCACGTCGACTTCATGATCGGCTCGGACGAGGTCGACGTCACCGGCACCACGAAGGACGGACGCAGCATGCCGCTGCTGCGCGGCGGTGCCTGGCAGGTCTGACCCGTACGCCACCGCGGCCCGCTGGTACGAACGCGGCCGCATGCCCTATCCGCAGGCGCTCGCCGACGCGCTTCGCACGGAGCTGTCGCTGGACGCGCACGGCCGCCTGCTCGACGTCGGCTGCGGGCCGGGGTCGCTGACCCATCTGCTTGCGCCGCTCTTCGCGGAGGCTGTCGGCGTGGACGCGAGCGAGGCGATGCTGCGCGAGGCGGAGCGCGACGCCGCGCCGAACGAGCGATTCGTGCGCATGCGGGCGGAGCAGCTGCCCGCCGGCCTCGGCACGTTCCGCGTGGCGACGCTCGCGCAGTCGTTCCACTGGCTGGAGCAGGAACGGGTCGGACGTGCGCTGCACGGCATGCTCGAGCCGGGCGGCGCGCTCGTCCATGTCGGGGCGACGACGCACGAGGGTGACGGCGACGTGCCTCGCGCGGAGATCGACGCGTTGATCCGGCGCTATCTCGGAGACCGGCCGGAGCCCCGCTCCGACGAGCGCCTGACCCTCGGGACGGTCGGCTTCGACGACCCCGTCGAGCTCGAGATCGAGCGCACCGACGTGTTCGAGCGCGACGAGGACGACGTCGTCGCATCGGTCTTCTCCCTGTCGTATGCCGCTCCCGCCCGTTTCGGGAACCGGCGCGACGCCTTCGAACGGGACCTGCGGGAGCTGCTCGGCGGGCGGACGTTCCGCGAGCGGCCGCGCGCGATCACGCTCCTCGTCTATCGGCGGTCGTGACGGGTCAGTCGACGGTGGGCCCGTCGGGCTCGGTCAACGCCTCGATCGCGTCCTTCGCCGCCTCGAGCGAGTCCTCCGGGACCATGACGGTCAGCGGGTCGTCGGGGCCCGGCGCCTCGAGCTCGGAGTCGATGCCGGCGTTTCGGAGCAGCTCCTGCAGCTCCTCGGCCTCCGCCGGGTCACCCGCCACCGCCACCTGAACCATCCGGGCCATCGGGGCGAGATTGTACGGGCCTCGCGCCGCGCCTGACGAGCCGAGGCGCGCCGCGCTCTGCGAACGGGATCTCGACCACGTCGAAGTCGCGCGGAACGACGGTCGCGGCGAACACCTCGCGCGCTTCCGAGAGCAGCTCGGAGCCGAAGTACCGCGTCGAGACGTGCGTGAGCGCGAGCATCCGCACCGCCGCGAGCCTGGCCACCTCGGCGGCGTCGCCGGCGGTGGCATGCATCGTCTCGCGGGCGCGTTCCTTCTCCTCGGCCCCGAACGTCGCCTCGTGGACGAGCACGTCCGCCTCGTGCGCCGCCTGCACGACGTGCGGCGACGGCGCCGTGTCGCCGCTGATGACGAGCTTGCGGCCGGGCCGGGCCGGCCCGAGCACCTCGTCGGGTGACACGACCGTGCCGTCGGCGAGCGTCACGGGATCGCCTGCCTGCAGGAGGCCGCGCTCGCGTCCAGCCGGGACGCCGAGCGCGTCCGCTGCCGCGACGTCGAAGCGGCCGGGCCGCTCGTGCTCGACGAGGGCGTACCCGAGCGCGCTGACGCCGTGCTCGACGCCGATCGCCTCGAGCGCATAGTCGCCCCGCGCCAGCCGCTCGCCTGCGGCCAGCTCGACGAGCGTCAAGGGGTACGGGAGCCGTCCGAGGAACGGGCGCAGCGTCGCGAACAGCCTCTCGAGCCCGGCCGGCCCGTAGACGGTGAGCGGCACGTCGACGCGCCCGCGGAGCGCGAAGGTCTTCAGCATCCCAGGCAGGCCGAGGAAGTGGTCGGCGTGGAAGTGCGTGAGGAAGATCTCCTCGAGGTCGACGAGACCGACCGTCGAGCGCTGCAGCTGGCGCTGCGTCCCCTCGGCGCAGTCGAAGAGGAGGCGCTCGCCGCCGCGCCGCACGAGCAGCGCCGCGGGCGCGCGTTGCGCGGTCGGCATCGATGCCGACGTCCCGAGGAAGACGACGTCCAGATCCACAGCTCCGCGATAGTAGGCTGCTTGCGCCATGGCCGACCCGACCGTCCTCGACGTCTACCGCCGCGAGGTCACGCCCGAGCTGTACGCGGAGATCCGCGAGCTGTACAAGACGCACTCGATCGCCGAGGACGCGCGCGACCTGCCCGGGCTCATCTCGACGCTCACGCCCGACTGCGTGTACGAGCTCGTCCAGACCGGACACCGCTGGGAAGGACACGAGGGCGCGGCGCGGTTCTACACGCAGCTCCTGACGGCCTTCCCGGACATCCGCTTCGACCTGACGGACATCGTGATCGGCCCGCAGGGCGTATGCGAGGAGGCCGACGTCACGGCCACCCATGGAGCGGAATGGCTCGGCGTCGAGCCGACCGGCGAGCGGCTCGAGTGGAAGGTCGTCATCTGGTTCCCGTGGGACGAGGAGCAGCGGCTGTTCCGCGGCGAGCGCGTGCACGTCTTCGGGATCGACGTCCCGGCGCTGATCAACCCGGCCTGATCAACCCGGCCTGATCAACCCAGCTTGATCAACCCAGCCTGACCGCCCCGTCCTCGGCGAGGGCCCACGACGGGTTGTGCGCGATCTCCCACGCGTGACCGTCGGGGTCGCGGAAGAGACCGGAGTAGCCGCCCCAGAACGTCGGCGCTCCTGTGCGGACGATCGTCCCGCCGGCGGCGTCGGCTTCTGCCAGGACGGCGTCGACCTCTGCGGGCGAGCGCACGTTGTGGGCGAGCACGATCCCGCCCCACCCGCTCGCGTCCTCGACGCCCCCATCCTCCATCCCCCCATCCTCGATCCCCGAGTCCTCGGCGAGCGCCGCCCGGCTCCAGAGCCCGACGACGAGGCCGCCGGCCTGAAAGAACACGACGTCGTCGTCAGGAGCGGCGCCGGTCGTCCAGCCGAGCGCTTCGTAGAAGCGGCGCGCGCGGCCGAGGTCGTCCACCCCCAGGGTGACGAGGCTGACTCGCTGCTCCATCCCGAGAGCCTACGCCGAGACCTGACCGGTGACCTATGACCCGGCGAGCACGAGGACCTGACCGGGCGTCAGCGTCGACGACCGCAGGTGGTTCCGCTGCTCGAGCTTCCAGACGCCCTCGCGGATGTCGCCGCCGTAGTTCCGGGCGGCGATCGTCCAGAGGGTGTCGGTGGGCTTGACGACGTACGTCCGCTCGGGCCCGGCGCCGTGCGAGCTTCGAGCCGCGAGGCCGACGGCGAGCACTGCGAGGAGCATCACGATGAAGAGCTTGCCGAACATCTGTTCGCATACTAGAGCGAACGGATGTTCGTGTCAAGTCAGTCGAACGAGCTCCGGCCTGATCGACCTCCCCCGCACCCGGAGCAGCAAGAAGGATCGGAACGGTCCGCGCCGGCGCTCGGTCGGCGAGCCCGGATTGAGGATCCACACGTCGCGCTCCCGCTCGACGACCGGCAGGTGCGTATGCCCGAACAGGACGGCATCGCAGCCCGGAAAGCGCCGAAGGAGCCGTTCCGAGCGTCCGGCCGCGGGGCCAGGGATGTGGATCATCCCGATTCGCGCCTTTCCGGCCTCGACGACCAGCTGCTGCGGGAGCGTGTCGCGCAGCGCCGGCTCGTCGGCATTGCCGTAGACGCCCTGCACCGGTGGTCCGAGGGACCGCAGCTCCGCGAGGACGGACGGGGCAGAGAAGTCGCCGCCGTGGAGGATGAGGTCGGCGCCGCGCAGCGCGTCCAGACATGCCTCGGGGAGCCGTCTGGCTCCCCGAGGAAGGTGCGTGTCCGAGACCGCCGCGACGAGCACGGCCGAGACGCTAACGCCTAGGGCTTGCCCGGCTTGCCGGACGTGCCGTGGCCCGCGCCCTTGCCTGGGCCCTTGTCTGCGCCCTTACCTGGGCCCTTGCCTGGGCCGGCGCTCGTGCCGGAGGTCTTGGTGCCGCTCTTGCCGTTGCTCGGCTTGGTGCCGGGCTTGCCGTGGGTCGTCTTCTTGCCGCCCTTGGGAGCCTTCCCGCCCTTGCCGGTCGCCGACCCGTTCGGCTTCCAGGCGATCTGCTTGCCCCGGCAGGCGCCACGCCCGGCGGCCCAGTCGGCCGCAAGTGCCGAATACGCCTGCTTGGGCGTCGAGACGCCCTTGCCGCCGGCCGTCAGGAGACCGGACTGCCAGCCGCCGCCGACCGTCGCACCGCTCGAGTCCTTGCCGTCGCGCGTGCTCTCGTCGACGAGCAGGAACCAGTTGACGGTGGCGATCGTCGGATCGCAGGCGAAGTACTTCTCGGTCGCCGTCTGCAGATACTGCGTCTGCGTCGCCTCGCTGACCGCCTTGACGTTCTCCCCGTGGATGTACTGCGGGTACGACGTCGTGTCGGTCTGCCAGCCCACCTCGTCGAGCACGAGCATCAGCCCGTTCAGCGTCGTCGGCTGGCCGGTGCCGTTGAACGCGTCGTAGACCGCCTGCTTCACGCGATCGAGGTTCGGAATGCCGTAGTTGCTGGGGTCCGGGTAGCCGACGTCCGGCGAATCGGTCGGGTTGTTCGGGTTCGGGTACGGGTGCACCGACATCTCGTCCATGATCGGCGCCTTCCGGCCCGACGCCTTGTACGCGTCGCCCACCGCCTGGATGAACGGGATCGGCGCGATCTGCGAGGGCGTGCCCTTGCGCGGCGACAGCCCGAAGCCGATCACGACCGCAGCCGGATTCGCAGCCTTGATCGTGTCGTAGCAGTTCGCGAGCAGCGCCTCGTACGTCGCGGGCACGGACGGGTTCGTGCCGGCGCCCTTCCAGTACAGGCCGGTGTTCGGCTCGTTCCAGACGATCAGGTCGGTGATCCCCCACTTCTGCACGGTCTGCGCAACGAGACCTGCCCAGGCGCAGAAGTCGGCGGCGTGGGTGTTGCCGTCGTCGGTGCCGCCGTAGAGGGCGAGCTCGACCTTGACGCCGTCCTTTTCGGCCTGCGGAGCCGCGCGCTCGAGGAACGGCAGCTCGGCGATCGAGGTCGGGTCGCCCTTGTACTGCAGCGTCCACCGCTCCTCGTGCAGGTTCGCGCCGGCGAGCTGCGCGTTGAACCACGCGCCGCCGTCCTCGGCGTACTTGCCGGTGTCGTCGGCGACGCCGAAGACGATCGGGCCGGCGGACGCCGCCGGTCCGCGTGAGCTCGTGTGCGCGCCGGCCGTACCGGCGAGAGTGGCAATGAGCGCGCACAGAAGCGCGAACGCCGCAGAGAACTTCTTCATCGATTCCTTTCCTTCTTTGCCCTTGTCCCGGTACTGATCGTCAACCTAGCGGGGTTGCCTTGGGCCGACCGGCCCATCTTTCGAGGCGCGAGGGCCTACCCCTTGCCCGCGAGAACGGCGTCGACGAGCCGTCCCGCTCCAAATCTGACGGGGTCGTCGGCCGGCAGGCCGGTCTCCGCCTCGGCTGCCGCGACCGCGGCCCGGGCGTCGTGCTCGTCGAGGCGCCGCGTGTTCAGCGCCACGGCGACGACCTTCGCCGGGCGCGCGGGGAGCGCCAGACGCTCGTGCAGCTCGACGAGGTCGCGGAGCGACGGGATCGGATGGGGCCCGCCGCCGCAGCCCTCGATCTCGTCCCGTCCCGACTCGTGGCAGAGCACGAGCAGGTGTGGCGCCGAGCCGTGGAAGAGGCCGAGCGTCACGCCCGAGTAGACCGGATTGACGAGCGAGCCCTGGCCCTCGACCCAGAGCAGCTCTCCCCCGCGCGCGGCGCCTTCGACGACGAGCCGCTCGGCGGCGCCGGCGATGAAGTCGGCGACCACGGCGTCGACGGCGATCCCCCAGCCCGCGATCGCGATTCCGGTCTGGCCGGTCGGGACGAACTGCGAGCGGACGCCGCGGGCTCTCGCCTCGCGGTCGAGCTCGAGCGCGACCGTCATCTTCCCGATCGCGCAATCCGAGCCGACCGTGAGGACGATCGTCGCGGGCACGCTCATGTTCGCGCCGGTCGCGGTCGAGAGGTCGTGCGGCGGCTTGCGCAGGTCGCGTAGCTCGACGCCGTGCTCGGCGGCGAGCGCAGCGACCTCTGGGTCGTCCGCGAGGAAGACGTGTAGACCGTTCTCGATGTCGAGGCCGTGCTCGATGCACTGCCGCAGCAGCTCGATCCACGCGGGCGGAAAGCGGCCGCCCTGGGTCGCGACGCCGACGAGCGCCGTGTCCGGCTCGTGCTGCATCGCCTGCTCAAGCGTCTGCACGACCGGCACGCCGTCCTCGGTGTCGCCCGTTGCGCGCGTCGAGTCGAGGATCGCCGCCACGTCCTCACGGCGATACCGGAGCACGCCCCGCATCGTCTTGCCGTAGTGCGCGTCGGCGCTGAAGCCCTCGGCGAGGAGCAGGTACCGCGTCACGCCGGCGAGACGCCGAGCCCCGGCGCGGCCGCAGGCGTTTGCACGCCGTCCACGAATTGCACTCCGCCCCACGGGTCGTGCGAGATCAGGATGTTGCCGTCGAGGTCGACGTGGTCGAACAGGCTCGCGACGTGTGCGCCGGCGGCGATCCCGAGGCTCGACTCGACCATGCACCCGAGCATGCAGCCGAGACCGAGCGCCCGCGCGGCGTGCGTCATCTTGACCGCCTCGCGGATGCCGCCCGACTTCGCGAGCTTCACGTTGATCCCGTGCGCGCGTTCGGCACAGCGAGCGACGTCGCCGAGCGTGTGGCAGTCCTCGTCGACGTAGATCGGGATCGGCGACCGCTCCTTCAGCTCCGGGCCGCCGGGGTCGCCGGCGGGCAGCGGCTGCTCGCAGTACTCGACGCCGAGCTCGGCCAGCTGCGGCAGCGCCTCGAGCGCCTCCTCGAGCGACCACGCCTCGTTGACGTCGACCTGGAGCGGCGCATCCGTCGCGTCGCGCACCGCGCGGACGCGCTCGACGTCACGGCCGTCGCGCGCCCCGAGCTTCAGCTTCAGGCGCCGGAAACGGCCGGCGACCTTGCGGGCGCGCCCGTGCATGTCGTCGGGATCGCCGAGCCAGATCGTCCAGCTCGTGGGCGGGCCGATCTGCGGCAGGCCGAGCAGCCGGTGGACGGGCTGCCCGACGAGCTTGCCCTGCAGATCGTGCAGTGCGGCGTCGAGCGCCGCCCGCGCGGCGAACTCGCGCTGCGGAAGCCGCGCCATGATCTCCTCGAGGGCGAACGGGTCGTCCCCCAGCAGGCCGGCGCACTCCTCCACGTATGCCTCGGCCGATTCGGGCGATTCCTCGTACCGGGCGATCGGCGCCGCCTCGCCGAACCCGCGGACGCCGCTACACGTCACCGAGACCTCGACGACGCGCTCGCTGTCCCGGGCGCTGCGCGAGATGACGAACGTCTCGGCAAGCTCGAGCGTCACGATCCGCGCGGAGACGTCCATCCGGCCGGAGGCTACACTGGCGGTCCCGGGCGCCCGTAGCTCAGGGGATAGAGCGCGCGCCTCCGGAGCGCGAGGTCGGAGGTTCGAATCCTCCCGGGCGCACTGTTGTCGCCGGCTGCCGCGCCCGCCGTGTCGGGCGCGGCCATAAAGACAGATGCGCAGTTACGTGAAAAGTCTCGACCCGCGCCTGCCGCGGGACGTGTACGTGCTGCAGTTCGGCGGTCTGCTGAACGCGTTCGGCAACGGCGTCGTGATCCCCTTCATGATCATCTACCTGCACAACGTGCGGGGAATCTCGCTCGGGCTCGCCGGGCTTGCCGCTGCGACGCAGTCGGCGAGCGCGCTGCTCAGCGGCATCGTCGCCGGCACGCTCTCCGACCGGATCGGCGCCCGGCGCGTGCTGTTCGCGGCGCTGACCGTGGCGACCGTCGCGTTCGCGCTCATGCCGACGATCCGCGTCGCGTGGCAGGCGTTCGCGATCTATGCGGTCTGGGGCGCCGGCAGCGGATCGTTCTGGCCGTCGCAGTCGACGCTTCTCGCAGGACTGACGCCCGCGCCGCGGCGTGCGCCGGCCTACGCGTTGCAGCGCCTGACGATGAACCTCGGCGTCGCGGTCGGCGGCGTCGCAGCCGGGCTGATCGCAACCGTCGCGCACCCACGCTCGTTCGACGTCCTGTTCTTCGTCGACTGCGCGACATTCGTCGCCTACATGGCGGTCCTCACGCGGGTGCGTGCGCCCGAGCTCCACCCGGATCGCGGCGCAGGGCGCTGGCGCGAGGTCGCGCGCGACCGGACGTTCGTCGCCTTCACCGTCCTGAACGCGGCATTCATGGCGGCCGCGATCTCGCTGATGGTCGAGCTGCTGCCGGCGTTCGCGAAGAACGTCACGCATGTGAACGAGCGGCAGGTCGGGATCATCTTCGCGCTCGACTCGATCGGCATCGTCGTCTTCCAGTTGCCGATCGCGAAGCTGCTCGAGGGACGGCGACGGATGAAGGGCCTTGCTGCGATGGGCTTCGTCTGGGCGGCCGCGCTCATGCTCGTCTGGGTCGCCGGCGCGTGGACGACGGCGACCGCTGCAGCGATCGTGCTCTGCGGCGCGATGCTCGTCTTCGCGCTCGGCGAGTGCCTGCACGGCGCCATCCAGGCGCCGCTCGGCGCCGACCTCGCGCCGCCCCGCCTGCTCGGCCGCTACCTCGCACTGTCGAGCCTCTCCTGGCAGGTCGGCTGGATCGTCGGCCCAGCGGGCGGCGGCTTCCTGCTGCAGCACGCGCCGCTGCTCCTCTGGCCCATCGCCGCGGCCCTCAACCTCGTCTGCGCCGGCGGAGCGCTCGCGCTCGAACGGCGCCTGCCCGAGCACGTCCGACTTACGCCGTTAGGAGCAGGGTCTGCCGGGTAGAATGCGAACATGAGCCTGATGCCGGTCGTCGACCCCAGCGAGCCTCTGAGTACCGATGCCGAGCCTGCCTCGCATCCGGACACGTCGTGTGGCCCCGCCGCAGCATGCGGTCGACGTCGCGCAGCGGCCGCGGCTCGCTGAGCTCCACGCCGACGGCCTGACCTGGATCCACCTCGAGCGCCCCACCCAGGAGGAGGCGCAGCAGCTCGCGGGGCGGTTCGGCTGGCACCCGCTCGACATCGAGGACGTCATGTCGCGCCGCGAGCGGCCGAAGGTCGACGTCTACACCGAGGAGGAGGCGAGCGGCTACCTCTTCGCGGTGCTGCACTTCCCCGTCTACAACACGAGCGTCGGCCGGCTCGACGCGGGTGAGCTCGACGTGTTCGTCGGGCCCGACTACCTCGTGACGCTGCCGACCGTCGACCTCAAGCCGGTGACGCGGCTCTTCCACCGCTGCTACGAGAGCGAGGATCTGCGGCACAACCTCTTCTCGCGCGGCTCCGGGCGCCTGCTGTACGAAGTGCTCGACGACCTGTACGACTACTGCTTCCCGATCCTCGACAAGATCGGCGGCAAGCTGCGCCAGATCGACGAGGAGATCGACGAGGTGACGCCGCGCGCGAAGGAGCGCGTCCGCGACATCCACAAGGTGAAGCAGGAGATCATCTCGTACCGCAAGATCGTCCGGCCGCAGCGACCGACCCTGCGGCAGCTCGAACGCCAGGTCGAGCGGTTCCTGCCCGAGGAGCTCGAGCTGTACTTCGACGACATCGTCGACGCGAACGAGCGGATCTGGGACTACCTCGACAACTACAAAGAGGTCGTCGAGGCGCTCGAGGACACGAACGAGTCGCTCATCTCGCACGCGCAGAACGACATCCTCTACGTGCTGACGATCTTCACGGTCGTGATGCTGCCGTTGACGTTCATCACCGGCTTCTTCGGGATGAACGTGAGGTTCCCGGGCTTCGACTCGGTCGCCGGGTTCATCGGGACGGTCGTCGCGATGGTGCTCATCGTCGTCGCGATGCTCGGGTTCTTCCGGTACAAGCGCTGGCTCTAGGAACAGTCGAGCAGCACGGCGTGGAACGCCCGCGACTCCTCGTCGTCGAGCTCGCTGCTGGCGGCCGCGAACTGCATGGCGTGCCGAAGCTTCGCGGCTGCCGAGAGCGCCCCGCGGAGATCTGCAGCCACCGCCCAGAGCGCGTCGTAGACGCGGCTCGCCTCGTCGGTGTCGAGCTCGATGATCTCGCCGCCGGAGCAGCGGATGGCAACGGATGCGTCGGACGACATGAACACCCCTACCCGCGCCCGCCCGGACCAACCCGACGCGAGGGCTGTTCCGAAGCCTCAGTCGCCGCGGTGGTGGACCCCGTAGAGCAGGAGCCAGAGATGCCGGGCCTCGCGGACCGCCTCGGCGATGTTCTCATGGCTGTGCAAGGTGCCCTCGGGGGTCTGCCCCAGGAGGGACAGCGCGAACTCGAGCAGCTCGTCGTCGGTGGGCTCCTCGGCAGCCATGCAGGTATCTACTCCGGGCCGTCGAGCTCCGCGATCTTCTGCTCGATGGCCGCAAGCTCGACCTCCGAACGCGAGACCAGCGAGCTGAGCTCGGTCGTCAGATCGGAGTCGAGCGCGTTCGCGGCCGCCTCGAGCGCGAGGATCGTCTCACGGCACGTCGTGAGGAGGATCAGCAAGAGGCTGCGCGCCTTTTTCAGCGCCCGCAGGCCGGCGACGTCCGCAGTCACCGGAGGAGTATGGACGCAAACCGCCGACTCCGCTGGACCAGGCACGCTTACGCCCCGATGGAACGACTGTGGGCGCCGTGGCGACTCGAGTACATCCAGAGCGCGGACGAGCAGCCCGGCTGCTTCCTCTGCACGGCTGCGGCGTCCGACGACGACGAGCTGCAGCTCGTCGTGCACCGCGGCGAGCGGGCGTTCGTGCTGCTGAACAAGTTCCCGTACGCGTCGGGACATCTGCTCGTGGCGCCGCTCGAGCATGGGCTGAACTTCCCTGACCTCGACGACGCGCTCGCCGCGGAGATCCATCGCCTCGGCACCGCCGGCGTCCGCGCGCTGCAGGCCGTCTACCGGCCGGAGGGGTTCAACCTCGGCTGGAACATCGGCCGGGTCGCCGGTGCAGGCGTGCCGGACCACGGCCACCTGCACGTCGTGCCGCGCTGGGGCGGCGACACGAACTTCATGCCGGTGCTCGGCGACGTGCGCGTCCTGCCCGAGCACCTGGCGGAGTCGCGGCGCAAGCTCGTAGCCGCCTGGCCGCGCTCCTCCTAGACACGCCGGCGCCGACGCGGGAGACGGCCGCCGCGTGGCGAGCGCGGTGCGGGCGGGCCGTCAGCGACGACGACGCCCTCGTCCACGCTCGCACGTTGACGGAAGAGCGGGGAACGGGATTCGAACCCGCGACATCCAGCTTGGGAAGCTGGCGCTCTACCAACTGAGCTATCCCCGCGCGGAACCCCGCCAAGGGTACCCGGAAACGTCGCTCCGCTCGACGCAAGGATTCGGCGCGAGCGGTGTCTTCATCGGTATGGACGGTCCGAGGGGAGACAGCCGGAGCAACGCCCTGTGGGGACGGGGCGGCCGGATCCGGCTGGGGGCCGGCAGCCAGACGCGGTGAACGGGGGCGGCGCCGTCCGCCCCCGACAGCCGTTCGGCTCGCCCGGAATACTTCCGGTGGACGACATCGGGAACCAGGGAGAGCGACATGGCCGAGCACGACCTGCACGAGACCGCGCGCGCACTCGTCGCCGAGGGCAAGGGGATCCTCGCGGCGGACGAGAGCAGCGGGACGATCAAGAAGCGCTTCGACTCGATCGGGGTCGAGTCGACCGAGGAGACCCGGCGCGCCTACCGCGACCTGCTCTTCACCACCGCAGGCGCAGAGGAGTTCATCAGCGGGGTCATCCTGTTCGACGAGACGATCCGCCAGCAGGCGCTCGACGGGACGCCCTTTCCGCAACTGCTCGAGTCGAAGGGGATCATTCCGGGCATCAAGGTCGACCAGGGCGCGAAGCCGCTTGCGCTTGCGGACGGCGAGACGGTCACCGAGGGTCTCGACGGGCTCCGCGAGCGCCTCGCCGAGTACCGCGGCCTCGGCGCCCGGTTCGCGAAGTGGCGTGCCACGTACTCGATCTCGGACGCGCTCCCGAGTGAGTACTGCATCTGGACGAACGCGCACGCGCTCGCCCGCTACGCGGCCCTCTGTCAGGAGGCCGGCATCGTGCCTATCGTCGAGCCCGAAGTCCTCATGGACGGGACGCACACGATCGAGCGCGCCTACCACGTCACGGGCCGCGTGCTGAACGCGCTCTACACCGAGCTCTTCGACCAGCGTGTCGACGTCGAGGGGACGCTGCTGAAGCCGAACATGGTGCTGTCCGGCTACGAGGCGTCGGATCGCGCCGGTACGGACGAGGTCGCCGACTGGACGCTGCGCTGCTTCGCGAAGCACGTTCCCGCAGCGGTGCCGGGAATCGTCTTCCTGTCGGGGGGCCAGTCGGACGAGGACGCCACGGCGCACCTGAACGCGATGAACGCGCGCGGGCCACATCCGTGGCAGCTCTCGTTCTCGTACGGCCGGGCGCTGCAGGCGCCGGCGCTGAAGGCGTGGGGCGGCGAGGCCGAGAACGTCGAGGCGGGGCAACGCGCCTATTACCACCGCGCCAAGATGAACAGCGCCGCCCGCACCGGCGCGTACGCACCGGAGCTGGAGCACGAGGCCGCATAGACCGGTCGTAACCGAGATGCGGATGCTGCCGTTGAACCGGCAGCGATGCGCAGCGTCTATGTCACCGCCGCCGTCTGCGCCGCCTGTCTCGCGGCGACCGCGCTCGGCTTCGGCCACGCGGTCGTGAACCCCGACGTGCCGACGACGTGGCTCGCGACGGACGTCGGCCTCGCCGTCCTCGCCCTGCTGGCACCGGGCGGCGGCCTGCTCGCGGGCGGCCTCGTCTCGAACGCGCTCGTCGCCCAGCTGTGCGGCGGCGTGCCAGACTTCGTCCCGCTCTTCGGCCGCATTCTCAGCCCGGGCGACCTGGCGATCGTCTGCGGCTTCGCGCCGATCCTGGTCGGGCTCGTCTACAGGTACTCGAAGCCCGTCAGCGACGAGAGCTTCGCGAGCGACTGCTGAGCGACGACACGACGGACGGTCCCTGACCGTGACCGCATGACGATCGAGTCGGTGGTCGCGCCGCCGCGCGGTGTGTAGAGGACGCCGCTGAGCAGCGCCCCGTTCGTGACGCCGGTCGCGGCGACGAAGACGTCCTCACCGGCGACGAGATCGTTCGTGTGCAGCACGCGTGACGGATCGAGTCCCTCTGCCTCCAGCCGCTGCCGCTCGCCGTCGTCGCGCGGCCAGAGCCGCCCCTGGATGCCGCCGCCGACACACTTCAGCGCCGCTGCGGCGATCACGCCCTCGGGCGTGCCGCCGATGCCGTAGAGCATGTCCACGCCCGTGCCGGGCTGCGACGCGGCAATCGCCGGAGCGACGTCGCCGTCGCGGATCAGCCGGACGCGCGCGCCGGCCTCGCGCAGCTCGCCGATCAGCGCTTCGTGGCGGTCGCGCTCGAGCACCACGACGTCGACCTCGCGCGGCGACTTGCCGAGCGCGTCGGCGACGCTGTGCACGTTCTCGGACGGCGACTTCGTGACGTCGATCGCGTCGATCGCGTCGGGGCCGACGGCGATCTTCTCCATGTAGAAGGCCGCGCCGGGAAAGAGCATGGTCCCGCGCTCCGCGACGGCGATGACGCTGATCGCGCCCGTCTGCCCGAGTGCCGTGAGCCGCGTGCCTTCGAGTGGGTCGACCGCGACGTCGACCTCCGGGCCTTCGCCGCTGCCGACCTCCTCGCCGTTGTAGAGCATCGGCGCCTCGTCCTTCTCCCCCTCGCCGATCACGACGACGCCGCGCATCGCCACGCTGTCGAGGACATAGCGCATGGCATCGACGGCGGCCTGGTCGGCCGACTCCTTCTCGCCCCGCCCGATCCACCGGGCGGCCGCCATCGCACCGGCCTCGGTGACCCGCACGAGCTCCATCGCGATGTTCCGGTCGGGTGTCTGGCGCGCGCTCATCGCCGCGCGATCCTACATTCGGTGGGGAGCGGCGACACCGACCAGGTCGAGCGCCTTCGCGATAACCGTCTGCGTCGCACGGCACAGGGCGAGCCGGAACTCCTGCTGGTCGCTCTCGAGCACGCGGTGCTCGTGGTAGAAGCGATGGAAGTCGTCGGCGACGCGGATCGCGTACGCGGGGATCGCCTGCGGCCCGCGCTTCGCCGCGGCGTCCGCGACGACGCCCGGGAACTCGGCAAGGCGCTTGATCAGCTCCCGCTCGAGCGGCTCCAACGCGGTCGCTTGTGACACATCGTCACGAGCTCCTTCGACGTTTCGCAGGATGCCGGCGATGCGGGCGTGCGCGTACTGCACGTAGTAGACCGGATTCTTCTGGGACTTCTCGGCCGCCAGGTCGACGTCGATCTCCATCGTCTGATCGGGCCCGCGGTTGACGAGGTACCAGCGCGCGGCATCGAGGCCGACCTCATCGATGAACTCGTCGAGGAACACGACGTCGCCGCGCCGCTTCGACATCTTCGTCGACTCGCCGCCCTTCGTCAGGTGCACGAGCTGATAGAGCAGCACCTCGACGCGCGCCGGGTCGTAGCCGAGCATCGCCGCCGCCGCCTTGAGCCGCGCGACGTAGCCGTGATGGTCGGCGCCGAGCACGTAGATCGCCTTGTCGAAGCCGCGCGTGAACTTGTCGTGGACGTAGGCGATGTCGGCGGCGTAGTAGAGGTACGACCCGTCCGACGACCGGATCAACGGCCGATCCTTGTCGTCCCCGTGCTCGGTCGTCCGCGCCCACAGCGTGCCGTCGGCCTCGTACGTGTCGATGCGCGGCAGCAGCTCGGACACGCCGTGCTCGATCTCGCTCTGGTTCGCCCACGAGTCGAAGTGCACGCGGAACCGCTCGAGCGAGTCCTCGATCTGCTTCCGCATCGCGGGCACGGGGTCGCCGCGCACCTGCGCGAGCTCGGCGATGTACGCGCCCTGGTAGCCGTCCGCGGGGGGCTCGTCCCCGCGCCGCGCCGCCTCGACCGACGCCCGGAACCGGTCCATCTGCGCGCCCGAGTCGTTGTAGTAGTACTCCCGCTCGACGTCGTGGCCCGCGTGCTCGAGGAGCCGCGCGACCGAGTCGCCGTACGCGCCGTTGCGCGCCGACGCGACGGTGATCGGCCCCGTCGGGTTGGCGGAGACCATCTCGACCTGGATCCGTTGAGCGGGCTGCGCGGAGCCGCCGCCGTATGCGTCTCCGTCCGCGAGGATGGTGCCGAGCGCCTCGACGAACCAGCCGTCCTCGAGGAAGAGGTTGACGAAGCCGGGGCCCGCGATCTCGGCGCGGGCGACGTGCGGCAGCGCCTCGGCCGCAGCCGCGAGCTCGGCGGCGAGCTCGCGCGGAGCCATCCGCCGTACGCCCGCCAGACGCAGTGCGGCGTTCGTCGCGTAGTCGCCGTGCTCGCTCTCGCTCGGCCGCTCGAGCACGACCTCCGGGCCGAGCTGCGCGGCGAGCGCGCTGACCGGGTCAGCTGCCAACGGCGAACATGTCCTCGAGCTCGCGCAGCTCCTCGGAGGTGCCGACGCCGACGATCACGTCGCCCGGCTCGAGCGACGTGTCGGGCTCCGGCGTCGTGTCGAAAGATCCGTCCTTCTTGCGCAGCGCGATGATGATCGCGCCGGTCTCGTGCCGTACGCGCAGGTCGCGGATCGTCTTGCCGGCGTGCTGACAGGTCCGGTCGACCTCGATCTCGGCCAGGTGCAGGTCGGCGCCGGTCGCGGTCGTCACCGTGTCGAGAAACGCCGTGACCTGCGGCTTCAGGACGAGGTTCGCCATCGTGCGCCCGGCGGCGTTGTACGGCATCACGACGCGATCCGCGCCGGCCAGCTCGAGCTTCCGCTTCGCGTCCTCGTCCGACGCGCGCACGACGATCTGCAGATCGGGTCGTGTGTTGCGCGCCGACAGCGTGATGTAGAGGTTGTCCGCGTCGTCGTCCGACGCGATGACGAGGCCTTTCGCGCGATCGAGGCCGGCACGCTCGAGATCCTCGTCCTGCGTGCCGTTTCCTTCGATCACGACGTCATGATGCGCGTTGGCGGCCGCGAGCGCGTCCTCGCGGTAGTCGAGCACGACGTACGAGACGCCCGCGGCGAGGAACTCCTCGGCCACGCGGCGGCCGACCCGGCCGTAGCCGCAGATGATGAAGTGGTCGTGGAGCTTCTCGATCAGCTTCTGCCTCCGTCGCTCGGCCAGCGCGCCCGAGAGGACGCCGCCGGAGATCGCCTCGACGATAACGGCGCCCGAGTAGCCGATGATCGTCAACCCGCAGACCGCCATGACGATCGAGAGCGCCCGCGCAGCGTCGTTCGGCGGGATGGTGTCGAGACCGGTCAGCGACGCGGTGATCACCGACCGGTAGAACGACTGGAACCAGCTCTCCTTGGTGATGATCAGGTGGAAGCCGACCGTCCCGCCCGCGACAGTCGCAACGACGGCAGCGGCGAGCAGCACGACCTGACGCAGGCGCCGGAAAGGGTCCATCGCTCCTAGTATTCCGGCATGGACGACGACCCCGCCTCCGGGCCCGAAGACGGCGAGCGCCGGCTCAACATCCATCTCGACCCGACGGACATCGCGGGCGTCTACGCGAACTTCGCGAACATCAGCTTCTCACGGTATGAGTTCACGCTGACGTTCGCGCGCATCGAGCACGAGGTCGAGGAGGGCGACGTCCCCGGTGCGGTCGTCGCCCGCGTCAACGCGTCGCCGCGATTCGTCGAGGAATTGATCAACGCGCTGCAGGACTCGTGGTCGAAGTTCCAGACGACCGAGGGCATCCGGAACCTCCCCGAGACGCCCAACCCCAGGTCCGACGCGACCTGAGCCTCGCCCCGTCGTACGTCGTGCTCTGCTGCGTCCAGGCGGCGACCGTCCTCCTGCCGCGACCGCGTGCGCGCCGCGAGCGCGGCAGTCTCGCGTGGACGGTCGCACCCGCCGCGGCGCTGGCGGTCGGCGTGGGGATCCTGCGGCTCACGTCGGGCGGACCGCACGCGCTCACGTTGCTCGCCGCGATTGCGACCCCCGCGCTCGCCGGCGCGGGCCGCGTCAAGGCGCCGGTCGCGCTCACGCTGTGGCTCGTCGCGTGGCTCGCCGACGGGCTCCTCGCTCAGGCGGCGGCCGTCGCGCTGATCGCGCTCGCAGCCGTGACGATCGCCGAGATCGGCGCACGCTTCGCGCCGCCGCGACTGCTCGCGGTCTCGCTCGTCCTGCTCGCGGTCCTCGACGTCGTCCTCGTGTGGGGCACGCCGCAGGTGGGGCCGGCGTCGCAGGCGCTCCACTCGGCCTCCCTGCCGCACGGCATCCCCCACCTCCAGGACGCCACCTTCGGCGGCGCGACGATGGGCTGGCTCGACTTCGTCGCGCCCGCCCTGCTCGGTGTCGCCGTCGTGCGGCGCGCGCGGGCGGCTGCTGTGACGGGCATCGGCGGCTGCGCTTGGGGACTGCTGCTCGTCGTGACCGCAACCGTCCCCGCGACCGTGCCCGCGGTCGCCGGGCTCGTCGCTGCAACCCTGTAGCCGTGCGCGTCGCCGTCGTCTCGGACATACACGGAAACCTCGCGGCCCTCGAGTCGGTTCTCGCTGCCGTCGACGCAACGGCTCCCGACGCGATCTGGTGCCTCGGTGACATCGTCGGCTACGGCGCGAAGCCGAACGACTGCTGCGCGCTGATTCGCGAACGAGCGACGGTCTCGCTGGCAGGCAACCACGACCTCGCGGTGCGCGGCACGATCGACCTCCGTGACTTCAGCGGCGATGCCGGCATCGCCGCGGCCTGGACGCGTGGCGTGCTCGACGACGCGTCGCGGGCGTTCCTCGCCGGGCTCGACGTCAAGGCCACGCTCGACTGCGCCGAGCTGTTCCACGCGAGCGCGCGCGACCCGGTCTGGGAGTACGTGCTTTCGGACGAGACGGCGATCGTCTCGCTGCTGCTGACGGAGTCGCCACTCGTACTCGTCGGGCACAGCCACGTCGCACTGCACGTGACGCTGCAGGAGACCGCCGCCGAGGGCGGGCTCGCCCCGCAGGGCACGACGATCGCGCTCGGCGACGCGCGGTGGCTGCTCAACCCGGGATCCGTCGGGCAGCCGCGCGACGGCGACTGGCGCGCCGCGTGGCTCGCCGTCGACTTCGACGCGGGTACGGCGCGGTTCGAAAGGACGGAGTACGACGTCGAGCGGACGCAATCGGAGATCCGCGCTGCCGGCCTGCCCGACGCGCTCGCGGCGCGACTGGCGCCGGGGCTGTGACGATGCGGCTCGCGCTGCTCTCCGCTGTCGTCGGTCTCGTCCTCGCGGGCTGCGGCAGCACGGCGAAGCAGACCACTCCGCGCCGGCCGCATCTGCCCCGCCTCGTTGCGAACGAGCTGCGATCGCGCGCCGACTCGGTCGCTGCCGCACTTGCGGCCGGCGACGGCTGTACGGCGCAGGCACGTGCACGCGCGCTTCAGGCTGCCGTCGTCGCCGCGGTGAACGCGCGCCGTGTGCCACCGCGGTTCCAGGAATCGCTCTCGAGCGCCGTCAACGACCTCGCGTCGCGGATCGCATGCGTCGCGCCCACGCCGCCCGCCCCGGCACCGGCACCTGCCCACGGGAAGCCGGCGGGCCACGGACCTCGTCATGCTCCTGGACACGGGCACGGACACGGACACGGCCAC
>JAICLU010000042.1 GCA_025925195.1 Thermoleophilia bacterium | reverse complement strand
GGCCGAGGAGTTCCCCTACACGATCCGCCTCGTCTCGGAGACGCTCGAGTCGAACGGCTCGTCGTCGATGGGCTCGGTGTGCGGCTCGACGCTGTCGTTGATGGACGCGGGTGTGCCGATCAAGGCGCCGGTGAGCGGCATCGCGATGGGCCTCGTCAAGGAAGGCGACGACTACGTGATCCTGACGGACATTCAGGGCGCGGAGGACCACCTGGGCGACATGGACTTCAAGGTCGCCGGGTCACGCAACGGGATCACCGCGCTGCAGATGGACATCAAGATCACCGGTGTCACGCAGCAGATCATGAGCGACGCCCTCTCGCAGGCGAAGCGGGCGCGCGACTTCATCCTCGATCGCATGCTCGAGGTCATCCCCGAGTCCCGCGCCGAGCTCTCGCAGAACGCTCCGCGGATCACCTCGGTCAAGATCGACCAGGAGAAGATCGGCATGGTGATCGGCAAGGGCGGCGAGACGATCCGCAGCCTCGAGGCCGACTACGAGGTGCAGATCGACATCGAGGAGGACGGCACGATCCTCATCTACGCCACCGACGGGACGAAGGCCGACGAGGCCATCGCCGCCATCAAGGCGCTGACGAAGGAGCCCGAGGTGGGGGACACCTACACGGGCAAGGTCGTGAAGACGACGCAGTTCGGCGCCTTCGTCGAGCTGAAGAAGGGCACCGACGGCCTGCTCCACGTCTCGAACGTCGGGCCCGGCCGCGTCGCCCACATCGAGGACGTCATGTCCCGCGGCGACGTCGTCGACGTCGTCGTCCAGGAGGTCGACAAGGCTCGTGGCCGCATCGGCCTCAAGCTGGTCAACAAGCACGAGGACGGCCGCATGGTCTCCCCGGAGGAGCTGATCGAGCGGGCGAAGGACGCGCCGCCGCGGCCGCCGGAGGAGGAGCGCCCGCGCCGCGACGACCGCGGCCGCCGCGGTCCGCGCCGCGACTAGGTAGCCACGCCGGCTGGGGCCCGCTTTCAAGCGGGCCCCAGCCGGATCTAGGGATAACGCTCGAGCGATTCCGTGCCGATGTTCGTGCCGGGACGCACACCGTCCCCTCACTGTGGCCGCGTCACTTCCACCCATCTCGCCGCTGCGCGGCCTCCTCGAGGTCACGAGAGTCGTGCGCGCCGCCGGCGACCTGCCGGAGCTGCTCGACGCGATCGCCCGCGTCGTGGCGGAGGCGCTCGGCTACCGGACGGTCGTGATCAACCTGTACAGGCCGGCTTGGAACGACTTCCTCGTGACGACGGTCTACGGCAGCGACGACGCCCGCTCTGCGCTGCTCGGCAGCGTCCGGACGATTTCCGACTGGCAGCAGCTCTTCATCGACCGCTTCGAGCGCCACGGCGCGTACGTCGTGCCTGCGGGCTCGTACGACTGGGCGCAGACGCCGCTCAGCTACGTGCCGCCGCCGTTCGAGTCGGCCGGCGACTGGCATCCCGAGGATGCGCTGTTCGTCCCACTCCGCCACTCCGACGGGCACCTGCTCGGCGTCCTCTCGGTCGACGAGCCGGTCAGCGGCCGCCGCCCGACCGACGACGAGCTCGACGTGCTCGTTTCGTTCGCAGACCACGCAGCGCTCGCCGTGCAGGCGGCGCAGGAGCACGCGGAGGCCGAACGGCACCAGGTCGCGCTCGAGCAACTGCTGGCGGTCTCGTCGCGGCTCATCTCGGAGGCCGGCGTCGACGACATCCTCCGCGCCGTCTGCGACGCGGTCTGCGACGCGCTCGGCTTCCAGAACGTCCTCGCGACGCTGCACGATCCTCGAACGGGGCTGCTCGATGTCCGCGCGGCGGTCGGTTGGACGCGGGAGGACGTCGAGCGCGCGGGACCGATCCGCCTGCACGAGGTCCGCGGCCTCTTCGACCCCGCGTTCGAGATCGCGGGCTGCTATCTCCTGCCGAGCGCCGAAGCCGAGCGGCGGCTCGACCGCGTGACCGAGCGGCCCCTGTACGTCTCCGAACTGAACGGGAGCGGCCCCTGGGCGTGGAGCCGGCACTGGCTCGTCGTGCCGCTGCACGCCGAGAACGGCGACGTGATCGGGACGCTGTGGGCCGACGAGCCCGACGACCGGCTTCTGCCGTCCCCGGCGCGGCTGCAGGCGCTACGGGTCTTCGCGAACCAGGCGGCGGCAGCGGTGGTCGCATCGCAGTACGTGAACGAGCTGCGCTTCCTCGCCGACCACGACCCGCTGACGCGGCTGCTGAACCGGCGCGCGTTCGTCGACCGTCTCGACGGCGAAGTCGGGCGGGCGCTGCGGTACGACCGGACGTTCGGGCTCGTGCTCTGCGATCTCGACGACTTCAAGGAGCTGAACGACCGCTTCGGGCATGCCGCGGGCGACGAGGCGCTGCAGAGCTTCGGCCGGACGCTCGCCGAGGCGCTCCGCAAGGGCGACGACGCGTTCCGGATCGGCGGCGACGAGTTCGCGATCCTGCTCGCGGAGGCGACGGAGGCGGACGCGCGCGAGGTCGTGCACCGCGTCCGCACGGAGCTCGAAGGGATGGATGCGTCGTTCGGCGTGGCGTCGTGCCCCGAGCATGCCGGCGACCCGCAGACGCTGTTCCGCCTGGCCGACGAGGCGCTGTACGAGGCGAAGCGCAACGGCTCCGGGCTCCACTTCGTCGTCGCCTAGGCTTCGGCCATGCAGAAGTACGAGATGTCCGAGCTTGCCTCGGGCGAGCGCGTCATCTCCGAGAAGGTGCCGAGCGTCCGCTCGGTCTCGATCGGCTTCTGGATCGGCGCCGGGTCGCGCGACGAGAAGGACGACCGCGCGGGCGTCTCCCACTTCATCGAGCACCTCCTCTTCAAGGGGTCGGCCTCGTACGACGCGCAACAGATCGCTGAGACCTTCGACGCGATGGGCGCCGAGCTGAATGCTGCGACCTCGCGCGAGCACACGGTCGTCTACTCGCGCGTGCCCGACCGGCACGTCGAGGAGGCGGTCGCGGTGATGACCGACATGGTCTTCGCGCCGGCGTTCGGCGAGCTCGATCAGGAGCGCGAGGTCGTGCTCGAGGAGATCGCGATGTACGAGGACGCGCCCCAGGATCTCGTGCACGACCTGTTCTCTCAGGCCGTGTTCGGCACACACGCACTCGGACGGCCCGTGATCGGGACCGCCGACGTCATCTCGACCGTCTCGCGCCGCTCGATCGCCGCGTATCACCGCTCGATGTACACCGGCGCGAACATCGTCGTCTCGGCGGCCGGCAACATCACGCACGACCGGTTCGTCGCGCTGCTCGAGCGGTTCGAGCACGGTCGCTCGGCCGGCGGCCGCATTCCCGTGCGCCGCCCGCTCGTGCGGACGCCCGCGCCGGGCCTGCGCTTCCAGCGGAAGGACACCGAGCAGTACCACGTCTGCATCGGCGCGCCCGGCATCTCGCGCGCCGACCGGCGACGCTTCGCCGCCTCGCTGCTCGACAGCATTCTCGGGGGCGCGGCGTCGTCGCGGCTGTTCCAGGAGATCCGCGAGAAGCGCGGGATGGCGTACTCCGTCTACTCGTTCGCGTCGCAGTACACCGACACGGGGCTGATCGGACTGTACGTCGGGACGCGTGAGGAGAATCTCGAGCAGTGCGTCGAGATCGCCATCGAGCAGATCGCCGACATCGGCGCAGGCAACCTTCGCGCGGGCGAGCTCGAACGGGCGAAGGAGTCGCTGAAGGGGCGGATCATGCTCTCGATGGAGTCGACGTCGAACCGCATGTCGCGGCTCGGCAAGTCCGTGATCACCGACACGGAGCTGATGACGTTCGACCGCATCTTCGCCGAGATCGACGCGGTGCAACCGGAGGATCTCGCCGAGCTCTGCGCGGTCCTGCTCGCGCCCGACGGCCTCTCGGCGTCGGGCGTCGGCCCGGACGAGGATCGCTTCCGGCGCGCGGTCGAGCGCGCGAACCCGGCTCTCGTCGCGCGCGCGGCGGCATGAAACTCGCGTTCTTCGGGGCGGAGGGGAAGGTCGGGCAGGCGCTCGTGCCGGTACTCGAGCGGGCCGGTCACTCGGTACGCGGGATCGAGATCGGCGACGACGTCGACGTCGCAGGGCTCGACGCCTGCGTCGACTTCACGACGCCGACTGGGGCGCCCGCCAACGTGCGCGCGGCGCTCGACCAGGGCGTCTCCTGCGTGGTCGGCACGACCGGCTGGGATCCGACCGAGCTCGGCGAGCTCGCGCGCGAGAACGGCCTGCGGCTCTTCGTCGCCCCGAATTTTTCGATCGGCGCCGTGCTGATGATGCGCTTCGCCGCGCAGGCAGCCGCGTACATGCCCCGCGCCGAGATCGTCGAGCTGCACAACGAGGCGAAGCAGGATGCGCCGTCGGGGACCGCCGCGATGACCGCAAAGCTGATCGGCGGGGACGTGACGATCCACTCGGTGCGCCTGCCGGGGCTCGTCGCGCACCAGGAGGTGATCTTCGGCAGCGAGGGCCAGTTGCTGACGATCCGGCACGACACGACGGCGCGCGAGTCGTTCGCCGACGGCGTGCTGCTCGCCCTGTCGAAGCTGGCCGAGCTCCCCGCCGGGTTGACGACGGGCCTCGACGCGCTGCTCTGAGCGTAGGATCACGCCATGCCGGGCCAGGCCGCCGAGCTCGTCTTCGACGAGGCGACGAAGCGCTACGGCGAGGGCGAGCCCGCGGTCGACCATCTCTCCCTGACCGTTCCGGCCGGCGACATCTGCGTCCTCGTCGGCCCGTCCGGCGGCGGCAAGACGACGGCGCTCAAGCTCGTCAACCGGCTGATCCCGCTGACGGGCGGAGACATCCGCATCGACGGGCGGAGCATCGGCGAGCAGGACGTGACCGCGCTACGGCGCGGCATCGGCTACGTCATCCAGAACGTCGGCCTCTTTCCGCACCAGACCGTCGAGGCGAACATCGGCACGGTGCCGCGGCTCTACGGGCGCGACCGGAAGTGGATCCGCGCCCGGTCGGCCGAGCTGCTCGAGCTCGTCGGGCTCGACCAGTCGTACGCGAAGCGCTACCCGGCGTCGCTCTCGGGCGGCCAGCGGCAGCGCGTCGGGCTGGCGCGCGCGCTTGCGGCCGACCCGCCGCTCCTGCTGATGGACGAGCCGTTCGGCGCGATCGACCCGATCGTCCGCACGCGGCTGCAGGACGAGCTGCTCCGCCTGCAGCGGGAGGTGCGGAAGACCGTCGTCTTCGTCACGCACGACATCGACGAGGCGACGAAGCTCGGCGACCGCATCGCGATCCTGCGGGAGGGCGGGATCCTCGCGCAGTACGACACACCGCAGGCGATCCTCGAGCGGCCGACCGACGACTTCGTCGCGACCTTCGTCGGCGCCGACCGCGCGTTGAAGGCGCTCGCGCTTCGGTCGCTCGACGACCTGCAGCTCCGGCCGGCGGTCGACGGCGCGCCGCAGCTGCCGGGGAGGACGACGCTCCGTGACGCGCTTGCGCTGCTCGTCGCGGAGCGCGCCGCGACGCTCACCGTCACCGACGACGCCGGCACGCCCCTCGGCTCGGTCACCCGAGACGACCTGCTCGCATGAACGTCGTCGCGACGGGCCCCGTGATCCCGAACTTCGGCACCGGCTCGAAGTGCGAGACCGGCAACGGCTGGTGGTGCACCGACTGGCTGCGCGGGCACTGGGGCGACACGCTGCAGCCCGCACTCGTCCAGCACGTCGAGCTGACGCTGATCGCCGTCGGCATCGGCTTCGCGATCGCGTTCCTGCTCGCGCTCGCGGGCTACCGCTTCCGCTTCCTCGACCCGCCGATCGGCGTCTTCGCCGATTTCCTCTACACGATCCCAAGCCTCGCGCTCTTCCAGCTGCTCGTGCCGCTGACGGGGCTCACGGTGACGACGGTCGAGGTCGCGCTCGTCGGCTACACGCTGCTCATCCTCTACCGCAACATGCTCGCGGGCCTGCGCAACGTGCCGGAGGAGGCGCTCGAGGCGGCGCGGGGGATGGGGCTGACGAGACGGCAGACGTTTCTGCGCGTCGAGCTGCCGCTCGCCGTGCCCGCGATCGTCGCGGGTGTGCGCATCGCGGTCGTGTCGACGATCTCGATCGCGACGATCGCCGCGTTCGTCATCCCGAACGGGCTCGGGCGGCCGATCTTCATCGCGCTCGAGCAGAACCTCTTCAAGACGGAGATCCTCGCCGCCGGGGGACTCGCGATCGCGCTTGCACTCGTGGCAGACACGCTGCTCGTGCTCGCACAGCGCGCGCTCACGCCGTGGAGCCGCGCATGATCGCCGGCACCTTCCTCGACGCGTTCCGGTTCATCGGCGACAACCCGGGGCTGCTCCTCCACCTGACCGGCGTCCATCTCGAGCTGTCGCTCACGGCGCTCGGGATCGCGCTCGCGATCGCGCTGCCCCTCGGATTGTGGCTCGGTCACCTCCACCGCGGACTGTTCCTCGCCCTGAGCGCGTCGAGCGTCGGTCGCGCGCTGCCGAGCCTCGTCCTGATCGCGTTCGCGACGCTGACACCGCTCGGGATCGGCTTCTGGAACAACACCGTCGCGCTCACCGTCCTCGCGATCCCGTCGATCCTGACGAATGCCTACTTCGGGATCGTCGGCGTCGACCGGGACGTCGTCGAGGCCGCGCGTGGGATGGGCCTGAGCGAACGCCAGATCCTCTTCAGGGTCGAGTTGCCGCTTGGCATGCCGCTCGTGATCGCCGGGATCCGGATCGCGGCGATCTTCGTCATCGCGACGGCGACGATCGCTGCGATAGCGGGCGGGGGCGGGCTCGGGCAGATCATCGTCGACCAGGCGAGCTACGGCCTCTCGGGCGTCATCGGCGCGTCCCTCTGCGTCTCCGCATTGACCCTGCTTGCGGCGCTTTTGCTCTCGATCGTGGTCCGAGTCGCCTCGCCCAGACCTGTGCCCGCGGCGTAGTCTCAGGGCTCCTACCACTCAGGGAGGGCTCATGGTTCGGAAGCACACGCGCAGGGCGGCGAAGGCGGCCTACGCCGTCTCGCTGGGGGTTGCGATTCTCGTGGGTCTAATCGCCTGCGGCGGCAGCGCGGCTGCGCCGAAGGCGAAGCCCACGGTCACGATCGGCACGAAGAACTTCACCGAGCAGTACGTCCTCGGCCAGCTCTACAAGCAGGCGCTCGAGGCGAAGGGCTACAAGGTCGTCTACAAGGAGAACATCGGCAACTCGGAGCTCACCGACACGGCGCTCAAGAGCGGCAGGATCAACTTCTACCCGGAGTACACGGGCGTCATCGTTACCGACCTCGCGAAGGAGGCGTTCCCGAAGAGCGCGGCCGCGACGTACGCGGCGGCGAAGAAGTGGGAGCAGGGACGCGGCAACACACTGCTCGCGAAGACGCCCTTCTACGACTCCGACGGCTTCGTGATGCTGAAGTCGACGGCGCAGAAGCTGCACGTCAAGACGATCGCCGACATGAAGAAGGTGAAGTCGTTCTCGTACGCGGGCTTCCCGGAGTGCCGGACGCGGATCACGTGCCTCCTCGGGCTGAAACGGATCTACGGGCTGAAGCAAGCGAAGTTCATCCCGCTCGCGAGCATCAGCGTCTACACCCTGCTCGACCAGGGGAAGGCGACCGCCGGCGACGGCTTCTCGACCGACCCGCAGCTGCAGACCGGCAAGTACGTGACGCTCACCGACACGAAGCACATCTTCGGGTTCCAGAACGTCGCGCCCGTCGTCACGAAGAAGCTCGCGTCCAGCGGGGGCGCGGCCTTCGCAAAGATCGTCAACTCCGTCTCGGCGAAGCTGAGCGTTGCGGCCATCGCGGCGATGAACAAGGCGGTCGGGGTCGACAAGAAGTCGGCCGCGGATGTTGCGAACGCGTTCCTGAAGGCCAACCATCTCAAGTAGGCGCAGGATCGTCGTCCTCGGTGGAGGGTCGACCGGCGAGCACTTCGTCGGCGCCCTCCGCCGCCTCGACGGCGAGTCGGAAGTGACGCTCGTCGAGAGCCGACTCGTCGGCGGCGAGTGCTCGTACTACGCGTGCATGCCGACGAAGACGATGCTCCGCGCGACGGAGCTGTCGGCGTCGCTCGACCGCGCGCCTGGTCTCGGGGCGGAGCGGCCCGACGCCGCCGGCGTGTGGTCGTGGCGCGACTGGATGACGAGCGACTGGGACGACGCGGGACAGGTTGCGTGGCTCGAGGAACAGAACTGCTCGCTCGTGCGCGGCGAGGCCCAGGTTGCGCGTCCGGGCGTCGTCACGGTCGGCGGCCAGGAGCTCCGGTACGACGCGCTCGTCGTCGCGACCGGCTCGCGGCCCGTCGTCCCCGACGGCGTCGCCGGGGTCGAGCACTGGACGAATCGGGAGGCGACGTCGACCCACGAGGTGCCGGAGTCGCTCGCCGTGCTGGGCAGCGGACCGGTCGGCGCCGAGCTCGCGCAGTTCTTCGCGCGGATGGGCTCGCGCGTGACGGTGATCGAGCGGGGCGAGCGGCTGCTCGGTCGCGTCCACGCCGACGCGGGCGCACTTCTCGCCGACGTCTTCCGCGACGACGGGATCGACGTTCGGCTCGGTGTCTCGGTCGAGGGAGCCGAGCCCGGGATACGGCTGTCGCTGTCGGACGGCTCCACGCTCGACTGCGAGCGGCTGCTCGTCGCGACCGGGCGCACGGCGAACACCGACGGGCTGAACCTCGAGGCCGTCGGCTGCACCATCGGGCGGCGCGGCGTCGAGGTCGACGATCGCTGCCGGGCCGCGGACGGCGTGTGGGCGATCGGCGACGTCAACGGCATCGCGCAGTTCACGCACGTCGGCAAGTACCAGGCTCGTGTCGTCGCCGCCAACCTGTGCGGTCGCGAGACGCGCGCCGACTATCGCGCGATCCCGGCGGGGATCTTCACCGACCCGGAGATCGCGACGGTTGGACGCACGGAGGGCGAGCTCGTCTCGGCGCGGTGGGAGCTGTCGGCGACGCCGCGGACGTCGACCTACGAGAAGCCGGCGCGAGACGGCTTCGTGCGGCTGTTCGCCGATCCCGCGGAGCGTGTGCTCGTCGGCGCGGTCGCGGTGGGACCGCAGGCGACGGAATGGCTCGGGCAGCTGACGCTCGCCGTGCGGAGCGCGACGCCGGTCGACGTCCTGCTCGACACGATCCAGCCGTACCCGACGTTCTCGGAGGCGATCTTCTTCGCGCTGCGCGAGCTTGCGGATCAGATCTCGTAGGGATCGTCTGCGAACGTGACGCCGGTCGTGCTGTCCACCGCCTCCGCCTCGTAGGCGGGACTCGCCACGAGCTCGGTCGCTGCAGCCGAGCCGCAACCGACATACGTGCTGTACAGATCGATCTCCGTGGCCACGCACCATGCACGGTCGGCCGGCCACCACAGGTTCGCGGACGTCGAGGAGAACCCGGGGAGAACCGAGCTCGAGGCCGTCGACACAGCGCCCTCGACGAGGTAGTAGCGCCGGTGGGGGAGCGCGAACATGGCAGACGACGCCACGTCGAATTCGTAGCCTCCGCCGAATCCCTCCCAGACGGCGAAGAAGCAGCGTTCGGGCGTCGCCGTGTGTGACCCGAGAATCGCGGCGAGCGCCGCGGCGACGCCGGCATCGAGCGACCCCACGCGCGGATCCGCTGCGGGGCCGTGCCTGATTCGGACATAGCTGTCGAACCGGTCGGGAACGAGTGAGACGACCGACTTCGCGAACGTCGTGATCGACTCGACGAGCCAGTCGGCCGGCCGCGCGTCTGAGGCAGGCACGAACATACCGGCAGTCTGCCGTAGACTTTTCGCGTGCTGGGCGAGGTCCTGACCGCGATCGTGACGCCGTTCAAGGCGGACGGTTCGATCGATCTCGAGAAGTTCCGGGAGCTGGCGCGGTTCCTCGTCGACAACGGCTCCGACGGCCTCGTCGTGGCCGGCACGACGGGGGAGAGCCCGACGCTCTCCGACGAGGAGAAGCTCGCGCTGTTCGCCGCGGCCCGCGAGGCGGTCGGCGGTCGTGCCACGGTCGTCGCCGGCACGGGCACCTACGACACGCAGCACTCCGCGGAGCTGACGGCGCGCGCCCACGAGCTCGGCGTCGACGCATTCCTCGTCGTCACGCCGTACTACAGCAAGCCGCCGCAGCGGGCGATCGTCCGTCACTTCGAGGAGATCGCCGCGCGAACCGACAAGCCGGTCGTCGTCTACAACATCCCGAGCCGCGTCGTGATCAACATCGAGCCCGAGACGATCGAGCAGCTGGCCGCGATCGAGAACGTCCGCGCGGTCAAGCAGGCGCACGACGACCTCGAACAGGCGCGACGAATTCCCGGTTTCGGCCTCGACCTGTACGCCGGCGACGACAACCTCATCTTCCCGTTCCTGGAGCTTGGCGGCGTCGGCGGCGTCTGCGTGCACACGCACGTCTGGGGGCGGCAGACGAAGGAGATGGTGCGCCGCCACAAGGACGGCGACGTCGACGCCGCGCGTTCGCTGAACGAGCAGATGCAGCCCGCATTCGACCTCCTGAAGGTCGTGACGAACCCGATCGCGATCAAGACTGCGCTCAACCTGCTCGGCCACGACGTCGGCGGATTCCGCCTGCCGATGGTCGAGCCGACCGAGGACGAGACGGCGCAGATCCGCGCCTGCCTCGAGCGAGGCGGCGTCGCGAACGTCGCTGCGGCCTAGACTTCCCCGGCCATGGGCATCTGTCGCATCATCCCGCTCGGCGGTCTAGGCGAGGTCGGGAAGAACATGACCGTCTACGAGGCGGAGGATTCGATCGTCGTCGTCGACGCCGGTCTCGCGTTCCCGCGCGACGAGCACCTCGGCGTCGACCTCGTCCTGCCCGACTTCACGTACCTCCGCGAGCGCGAGCACATGATCCGCGGCGTCGTGCTGACGCACGGCCACGAGGATCACGTCGGCTCGCTCCCCTATCTCATGCGAGAGGTGCGCGTCCCGGTGATCGTCGCGACCCGGCTGACGCTCGGCCTCGTCAAGTCGAAGCTCGACGAGCACGGGCTGCTGCGCGAGGCGGAGCTCTGGGAGAAGTCGCCGTACGACGATCCGTTCCAGCTCGGCCCGTTCCGCATCGAGTTCGTCCGGATGGCGCACTCGATCCCGGACGCGGCCGCCGTCGTGCTCGAGACGCCGGGCGGGCGGGTCGTGCACACGGGCGACTACAAGCTCGACCATACGCCGGTCGACGGCCAGCGCACCGACGTCGGCAAGCTCGCCGACATCGGCAACCGCGGCGTCTCGCTGTTGCTCGGCGACTCGACGAACGCCGAGCGCGCCGGGTTCACGCAGTCGGAGCGCGTCGTCGGCGAGGCGTTCCGGCAGATCATCCCGCAGCGCACCGGCCGCATCATCGTCTCGTCGTTCGCGTCGAACGTGCACCGGATGCAACAGGCCGCCGACGTCGCGATGGAGTGCGGACGGAAAGTCGCGTTCGTCGGCCGCTCGATGCGCAAGAACGGGAACATCGCGCGCAATCTCGGCTACATGAACGTGCCCGACGACATGATCATGCGGCCGCACGAGCTCGCCGAGCTGCCGCGCGACCAGCAGCTCATCCTCTGCACCGGCTCGCAGGGCGAGCCGATGTCGGCGATGACGCGCATCGCGTACAACGACCATCCGGCGGTCTCGGTGGAGCCCGGCGACACCGTCATCATCTCGGCGAAGCCGATCCCCGGCAACGAGCTGCGCGTTCACGATGCGATCAACCGGCTCGCGAAGATGGGGGCGGAGGTCCTGCACGAGGACAACGCGCCCGTTCATGTGTCCGGCCACGGCAAGGCCGAGGAGCTGCGGACGATCATCGGGCTCGTCCGGCCACGCGCGGTCATGCCGGTGCACGGGGAGTTCCGGATGCTCGCCGCGCACGCGCAGCTCGCCCGGGAGGGGGGCATCCCCGAGGAGGGGATCATCCTGGCCGAGAACGGCTCGGTCGTCGAGCTGTCCGAGCACGGCGCGCGGATCGTCGACCAGGTCACCGCCGGGATGACGTTCGTCGACGGTCTCGGCGTCGGCGACGTCGCGGACGTCGCGCTCCGCGACCGCCGCCGGCTGTCGGAGGACGGGGTGCTGATCGTCGTCGCGACGCTCACCGGCTCGAACGGCGACGGCGCGCTGACTGCACCGCCGGAGCTGATCGCGCGCGGGTTCGGCGAGGGCGCCGACACGCTGCTCGACGAGCTCCGCGCCGAGGCGCAGCGTGTGCTCGAAGACCTGCTCGCCGACGACGTCACCGAGATCAAGCTGTTGCAGGAGCACGTGCACGATGCGCTCGGCGGGGTCGTCTACGACCGCACCCGCCGGCGGCCGATGATCCTGCCCGTGCTGGTCGAAGTGTGACCGAGCGGGCGTCGACCGGCTGGGCGGAGCTGCTCGACGAGTGCGCGACCGAGCCCGGAACGTCCCGGCAGCTGATCGCCCAGCTGCGCGCGTGCGAGATCGCCGCGCTCGCGTTCTGCCGGCTGCTCGAGCGGTGGGCCCGCGGCGACGCGCACCCGTCGACGGCAGGCGGCCGGGAGGCGGCGCTGCGCCGCGCTGCCGAGCGGGTCGAGACTGCGCTGAGCGGCCTCGAGGCCCCGCTGAAGCGCTATCTCCTCGAGCTCGAGGCGGAGGCTCCGGAGGGACGTCCCTGGTACGGCGGCCCGGGCGCGGCCGAGCTCGTCGACTGGGAGCCGGTCTTGACGCGGGCGGGGGTCGGTGTACGACCGGAACGGGTCGCGCAGGCATACCTCGAGCTGGCGATGCTCGTTCGCGCCCTCGAGGGACTGGCGGCCGCCGCGCGGATCGACGCCCCGCCGGACCCGGGCTCCCTCTGGGCCGGCCTCTTCGACCTGCGCGAGAACCTGCTCGGCCGGGCCCTCGACGACGTCCGCGCCCTCGCCGCTTAAAACCGGGGCTTATCCCCGTTTTGACGATCGGCGCAAAGTCGTGGCACGAAGCAGGCGCCGAACCCTCGGTCGACGGCAGCCGCGGCGCGCCGTGTGACGACATCCGCGCGTCACCGTCACAACAGGCCGAAGAACGGGGATAAGCCCCGTGTGGGGCTTCGTCGCGGCCCGGCCTAGTCCCGTTCGGACATGTCGCGCGCGATCTGGGCCGGCGCGCCTGGGTTCTTGCGGAGCACGTAGTAGCCGTCGTGGCGCTCGATCACCTCTTCGACGTCGGGTAGCTCGTGCCCCGGCAGGACAACGAACTGCGTCGGATCGGCCCGCACGTGCTCGTAGGCCGGTATGTCGAGCTCGATCTGCTCGTTGCACTCGAGATCGCCGCACTCGCAGATGACCGACATCGTTTCGGTCACCAGACCGAACGCGGTATTCAGATCCTCGATGCGCTCGTTGATCGAACGGTAGAGGGCTTCGTTCTCGCCGATCCGGCGTGCCCGGTCATCTGTGGCCATCCACCGATTGATGCCCCGGGCGCGCGCTCCTCACACGCGGCTAGGCTCGCAGCCGTGCCGGCCCGGCTCACCATCGTCGGTTCCATCAACCTCGACCTCGTCGCGCGAACTGCGCGCCTGCCAAGGCCGGGCGAGACCGTCACCGACGCGACCTTTTCGCAGATCCCCGGCGGCAAGGGCGCGAACCAGGCCGTCGCTGCCGCCCGGCTCGGCGCCGCCGTGACGATGATCGGCAGCGTGGGCGACGACGACTTCGCCCGAGCCGCGCTCGTGGAGCTCGAGGCGGCCGGAGTCGATCTCAGCCGCTTGAAGCGGACGGCCGCGACCACCGGCGTCGCCCTCATCACCGTCGACGCGGCCGGCGAGAACGACATCGTCGTTGCGCCCGGCGCGAACTCGGAGCTCGGCCCGGCCGACGTCGACCTGCCCGACTGCGACGGGGTTCTCTGCCAGCTCGAGATACCGCTCGAGACCGTCGATCACGTCGCCGAGACAGCGCCAGGCGAGTTCTTCCTCAATGCCGCCCCCGCACGCGGCGCCGTTCCGGCCGCCGACCTGACGATCGTCAACCGATTCGAGCTCGAGGAACTGACGCACCGCGACGGGCTGATCGCCGTCACGCACGGCGCCGCCGGCGCAATCCTGCTCGACGACGGGGAGGAGGTGGCCCGCGCGACGCCGCCGCCCGTGCAGGCCGTCGACGGCACCGCCGCCGGCGACGCGTTCACGGCCTGCCTCGTCGTCTCGCTTCTCGAAGGGCTGACCCGCGAGGATGCGCTGCGACGTGCGTGCGCGGCCGGCGCGCTCGCCGCTTCGCGGTTCGGGGCTCAGACCTCGCTTCCGACTGCACAGGAGGTGGACGCGGTCCTATGACCATCCCGGTCCTCATCGACTGCGACCCCGGTCACGACGACGCGATCGCGATCCTGCTCGCCCTCGCCTCGCCCGAGGTCGAGCTGCGCGGCGTCACGACGGTCGCCGGCAACCAGACGCTCGACAAGACGACACGCAATGCGCTCAAAGTGCTCGAGCTCGCCGACCGGACCGAGGTGCCCGTTGCGGTCGGCGCCGACGCGCCGCTCAAGCGGACCCTCCGAACGGCCGCGAACGTGCACGGCGAAAGCGGCCTCGATGGCCCCGACCTGCCCGAGCCGACGACCAAGCCCGTCGACGGGCACGCGGCCGACCTGCTCGCGGAGTGGATCGAGCCCGGCGTCGTCCTCGTCCCGACCGGCCCGCTCACGAACGTCGCACTCATGCTCGAGCGGCATCCGGATGTGCGCGACCGCCTCGATCGGATCGTCTGGATGGGCGGCGCGATCGGCGAGGGCAACACCACACCGGCGGCCGAGTTCAACGCGCTCGTCGATCCCGAGGCGGCCGCGGCGGTCTTCGGCAGCGGCATCCCCGTCACGATGATCGGGCTCGACGTGACCCACCTCGCCCTCTTCGACAGCAGTCATGCCGAGCGCCTGCGCGTCTCGGGCAGGGCCGGCAAGGCGGTCGCAGAGCTCGCGGACTTCTTCCTCCGGTTCCACCGGCAGCGCTACGCGTTCGACGGCGCCCCGATCCACGACGCCATGGCGGTGGCGCACGTGATCGACCCGACCCTCGTCGAGACGATCGCCTGCAACATCTCGATCGAGACGCAATCCCAGTTCTGCGACGGCCGCACCGTCGTCGACCGGTGGAGCGTGACGGGTCTGCCGGAAAATGCCGAAGCGGGCGTCGACGTCGACGCCGAGCGGTTCCTCGAGCTGCTCGTCGCCCGGATCGGCTCGCTCTCGTGATCCGGTTCGCCGCCGTCGCGCCGCACGGCGACGTCAGCGACGTGCCGGAGCTGCACGCGGCGATGGAGGAGCTCGGCCGCCGGTACACGGGTGGGACGGTCGTCGTCGTCACGCCGCACAACGTCCACGTCGAGGATCACTTCGCCGTGGCCGTGTCGGCCCGGGTCGGCGACCACGTCGTCGACCGCGAGCTTGCGCTCGAGCTCGTCGAGGACATCCGCGCCGCCGGGCTCCCGGTCGTCGGCGTCTCGTACGGCGGCAACGACCCGGCCGAGGCCGAGCTGCCGCTCGACTGGGGGACCGAGGTACCGCTGCGCTACGTCCACGCCGACCGAGTGGTCGTCGTCGCACCCGCACGCGATCGCCCGCTCGAGGAGCACATCCGGCTCGGCGAGGTGATCGGCCGCCGGGCCGTCGCCGTGATCGCGAGCGCCGACCACGGTCACGCACACGCCGCCGACGGTCCATACGGGTTCGACCCGGCCGCGGCCGCCTACGACGAGCGGTTCTGTGACCTCGTCCGATGCGGCGACTTCAGGCCGCTCGCCGACCTCGTCGAAGCGGCGAAGGCCGACTCGCTCTGGCAGCTGCTCGTGCTGCAGGGCGCGCTGGGCGGGAAGCCCCTCGAGCTGCTCGCGTACGCCGCGCCGACGTATTACGGGATGGCGGTCGCAGCCGCATAGGACTTTCGCCCGGCGCCGCGAACCACGCGCCATGCTGGCCGCCACCGCGATCGCGATCCTCCACATCGCGCTCAGCCCGGCAACCGCAGCGCGCGACGGGCTCTTCCGCGTGACTGTCACCGGCCTGCCGGCGCCGGCGGCCGACGTCGTCGTCCACGGCGGCGTCGCGAGCCAGGGCAAGATGTTCGGCCTCGTGCCGCTCCGCGACGCCGGCCACGGATCCTGGTGGACGCTGCTGCGCGCGCCCGGGCTTGTGGGCGTCTATCCGATCCGGGTCCGGACGAACGGCACGTACAGCGAGACGCAGACCGTCCTGTCCGTCCTCCCGCGCGGCTTTGCGAAGCAGCCTGCGGCGGCGAGCCCGGCCGGAGTCGTCGAGGCATGGCGCGAAGCCTCGCCGGGGGGCGTCACGATCGCGACCGAGTCGACGTGGCGGCAAGGCTTCTACTACCACCGCGACCAGCGGTACAACCGGCTCCTCCGCGTCGAGTACACGCTCCTCCAGGACTGGCCCCGCTACGGGCTCCGCGCAGGGACGGACGTGCGCTGGTTCAACGTCGTCCGCACCTCGCAGACGGCTCCATGGCGGCTCGCCGAGCTCGTCCGCACGCCGTAGGCGGTCGAACCAGGAGGAAGTCGCCGCCCGCACGGCGAAGAACCCGCGACATGCCTCGGGCCACGAAGAAGAAGCGCGCGACGCCGCGCAAGCAGCGCCGCACGCTCCAGCATCCAGAGCTCTGGGGTCTCGGCCTCGTCGCGCTCGGACTGTTCCTCGGCAGCGTCGTCTATGCCGGCTGGAACGGCGGCTACGTCGGACGGGCGCTCGCCGACGGCTTCGACGCGGTGATCGGCAGCGCCACGTGGGTGCTCCCCGTCGCGTTCGTCGTCGTCGGCGCGCTGATGGTGGTGCGGAGCGCGCTCGTCGACGTCCGGCCGTTCCGCACGGGCCTCGCCATCGTCGCATGCGGCCTCATGGTGACCCTCGGCCGGGACCAGGGCGGCTACCTCGGCCAGATGCTCGGCGGCGCCGTCGGCGTCGCGATCGGCGCCACCGGCTCGACGATCCTCGGCATCCTGCTGCTGCTCGTCGGCTCGCTCCTCCTTTCCGGCGCGTCGCTCGGTGCGATCCTTCGCCGCTCGGGGCACCAGGTACGCCACCACGTGGCGCAACAGCGGGGTCGCCGCCGCAGGCCGGCGCCCGCCGAGATCGAGACGTGGGACGACCCGGTCGCCTCCGTTTCGCCCGTGACCGCCAAGAAGGCGCCTCCGGTCGACGCCGAGCGCGCGTTTCCCGACGTGATCGAGCCGGCGCCGCTCGCTTCCCTCGCACCGTCGCCGCTTCTCTCGGTCGAGCCGGAGCCGCTCGTGTCCCAGCAGGAGCAACTGTTCGAGGACATGACGGGTGAGCACGCGGAGTACAAGCTGCCCGACCGCAACGTCCTCAACGTCTCGGCTGTAAAGGACGACGACACGGGCGAGACGTCGGCGCGGGTCGCCGAGCTGCTCGTCCAGACGCTCTCGCACTTCGGCATCGACGCGAACGTCGTCGGCCAGATCTCCGGTCCGCGCGTGACGCGCTACGAGTTGCAGCTCGCGCCCGGGACGAAGGTCTCGAAGGTCGCTGCGCTGAAGGACGACCTGAGCTACGCGCTCGCGACGACCGAGATCCGGATCCTCGCGCCGATCCCCGGCAAGCAGGCGGTGGGCGTCGAGCTCCCGAACCTGTCGCCGAACCTCGTGACCCTCGGCGACATCTTCGACGACCTCCCCGCGACCGCGTCGCCGCTCAGCGTCTGGATCGGCAAGGACATCTCCGGCGCCGCCGTGTGGACGGATCTCGCGCGCATGCCGCACCTGCTGATCGCCGGCACGACAGGCTCCGGCAAGTCCGGCTGCATCAACACGCTGCTGACCTCGATCCTGCTGCGGGCGACGCCGGACGAGTGCCGGATGATCCTGATCGACCCGAAGCGGATCGAGCTCAACCACTACGAGTCGATCCCGCACCTGCTGACGCCGGTCGTCTCGAGCCCGAAGGAGGCGAGCGC
>JAICLU010000193.1 GCA_025925195.1 Thermoleophilia bacterium | reverse complement strand
GTTCGCGCCACTCGGTTGCAGCAGGCGGGTGAGCTTGCCCGTGCCCGCCGCGAGATCGAGCAGCGTGCGCCCGGGCCGAAGCCCGAGCTCGGCAACGATCGCCGCGACGGCCTCGGCCGGGTAGTCGGGCCGGCCGCGCTCGTACAGGTCGGCGGCGGAGAAGCCGCGCGTCGCCGGGTGCAGGTCAGACACGGCTCGACGGGCACAGGTCGTTGACGACGCAGTCCTCGCAGAGGGGACGGCGCGCGATGCAGACCCTCCGCCCGTGCCAGATCATCAGGTGTGGGAACCGGGGCCAGTCCGGGCGCGGCACGAGCCGCACAAGATCCTGCTCGATCTTCACGGGATCCTCCTGCTTCGTGAAGCCGAGCCGCTGCGACAGGCGGCGGACGTGGGTGTCGACGACGATCCCCTCGGGATTGCCGAGCTCGGACGAGACGACATTTGCCGTCTTGCGCGCCACCCCCGGCAGGCGGACGAGCTCGGGCAGCGTCGCGGGCACTTCGCCGCCGAACTCCTCGATCAGCATCTGCATCGTGCCGCGCAACGATCGCGCCTTCTGCCGGAAGAAGCCGGTCGCGAAGATGTCGCGCTCGAGCTCCTCCTGCGGTACCGCGAGATAGTCCTCGGGCCGCCGGTACTTCACGAACAGCGCCTGCGTCACCCTGTTCACGTTGACGTCGGTCGTCTGCGCGGAGAGCATCACCGACACGAGCAGCTCCAGCGGGCTTGCGAACGTGAGCGCGATCTTCGCGTCGGCGTGCTCGACCGCAAGCCGCTCGATCACCGGCCCGATCCGCGCCTTCTTCGGCCCGACGCGCCTCCGCGCTTCGGCGACGAAGCTACGAGGCACTGAGCTCGAGCGCAGGCGCGGCGTTGCGGAGTCGCGGCCCGGCGCAGACGAGATCGAGTGCCGGGCAGCCCGAGCACGCGAACTCGCTCGGCGTCGGCCGGAACTCGCCCGCGTTGATCCCGTCGATCGCAGCCGACAGCTCGGCTTCGAGCGCGGCGAGCTGGTCGCGCACGAACGTCGTGGAAACGACGGCGTCCGGGCGCTCGAGGAAGTGGTACACGACCTCGACCCGATCTGCCCCCGCGCGGAAGCACGCGAGTGCGTAGACGAGCCGCTGCAGCCGGTAGTCGTCGTCGACGATCTCCCCGGGGGACGACTCGCCGAGCACATTCGTCTTGTAGTCGACCACGAGTGCGTCGTCCGGCCCGAGGTGCAGGGCGTCGACGAAGCCGTGCAGCAAGACGCCGTCGTGCTCGAACGTGAAATGACGTTCCTTCTCGACGCCGCGCAAGGTCGCGATCCGTCGCGCGAGCTCCGAGTCGCAGTACGACGCGACGAACATGCGAATCCGCTCGAGCTCCTCGTCGTTCACGGTCGGGTACCAGACCCCCACCTGGCCGATGTCCGGCAACGCCGGCGCGGCCAGGTCGACCTGCTCGAGCAGCTTGTGCACCGCATCGCCGACCTCGGTCGCGCGCAGACCCCCGTCGCCGCCCGCCCGATGTTGGGGCCGGCGCTCCTTCATCCCGGCGGCATAGATCGCGTAGTACTTGTACGAGCACTGCTCGAACGTCGACAGCGCCGTGAAGGACAGCCGCCGTGGGCGGTGGAGCGGCGGCTCGGCCGGCGGGACGAGCGGCGGCAGTACCGGCGCGGCCGC
The DNA here is from genome assembly GCA_025925195.1 of Thermoleophilia bacterium. Taxonomy (GTDB): domain Bacteria; phylum Actinomycetota; class Thermoleophilia; order Gaiellales; family Gaiellaceae; genus Palsa-739. The sequence continues at coordinate 2,050 of JAICLU010000193.1, read as the reverse complement.
CGCCTGCGCCGCCTCGGCGAGGCCGGCGAAGAGCGCCAGCTGTCCGGCCTCGGGCTCCGCCGCCGGAACGGCGGGCTGAGGGCGGTAGCGGTCGATCTGCACGACGAGTCGCGCATCGCCGCGCTCGACCTCGACGGGCGCGTCACCGGCGGCCTCGATCTCCGCCTCGGCGTCGATGCGCCCGAGCACCCAGCCGATCGGCGTGTCGGCATCGGCCTGTTTGCCGCGATCGATCGCGCCGGACACGATCAGCCGTTCCTTCGCACGCGTCATCGCGACGTAATAGAGGCGCAGCTTCTCGGCCTCCTGCTCTGCATGGCGCACGTCCTTGATGTGCTCGTAGTCGAAGGCGGGGCGGCGCTTCGTCGTCACCGGATCGGCGACCCGGAAGCCGAAGCGGCCGTCCGCGAGCGCGAGGATCTCGTCCGGTGACGGCGGCGCCTTGTCGCGCCCCGCGTCGGCGACGATCACCACCTTGAACTCGAGCCCCTTGGCCGCGTGGATCGTCAACAGCCGGACCGCGTCGGCTCCCTCCTCCTCCGCGACCGCCTCCAGCTCGCGCGCGCCGAGTGCCTCCTGGTCGGCGACGAACCGCACGAAGCCCTCCACGTCGGGGCCGCGCAGCTCCTCGTACGAGCGGGCGAGTCGAGCAAGCTTGCGCATGTTCGCGTAGCGGCGGCGACCGTCCCACTGCGCGAGCACCGCGAGGTCGTAGTCGTGCTCGGCGACGATCCGCTCGCAGAGCCGCTCGAGCGACAGCCGCGGCATCGCGTCGCTCAGGCGGTCGAACCGCTGCCGGAACGCGCGCAGCAGCCGCGCGTCCCGGTCGCCTAGCTGTGGCGGCAGCGAGTGCTCGACGCCGGTGAAGAGCGGGCGGCGCGACGCCGTCCGGCGGATCAGTGCCAGCGCGTCGTTCGAGACGCCGACGAACGGCGACGCGAGCACCGACAGCAACGCGCGGTCGTCGTAGCGGTTGTGCAGCAGCCGGAGGTACGCGAGCAGGTCGGCGACCTGCTGCTGGCCGAAGTAGCCCTTGCCCGTCGCGCGGTACGTCGGCAAGCCCGCCTTTCGCAGCTCGTCCTCGTACCACTCCGCGTCGGTGCCGGCCGCGAAGAGCAGCACGATCTCACCGGCCGTCGCGACACCGCCGTCGACGAGCTCTCGCACGCGCCGCGCGATCGCCTGCGCCTCGCCGCGCCGCCAGTGCACGCCGGACTCGGCATAGCTCGCCTTGTCGGTGACGAGCAGCTCGACCGGATGCCCGAAGACCGGGTCGGGGTACTCGGCTGCAGCTGCGAGCGGCTGGAACTCACTGCCGAAATGCGAACCGAACAGGTAGTTGACGGCGGCGAGGACCTCGGGCCGCGAGCGGTAGTTGTTCGTCAGCGGCAGCAGCTGCGCGGCCTGCTCGCGCCGCGCGCGGAAGACGCCGACGTCGGCATGGCGGAAGCCGTAGATCGACTGGAACTCGTCGCCGACGTAGAACACCTCAGTCTCCGGCCGGCGCAGCAGATCCACCAGCTCGCACTGCAGCTGATTCGTGTCCTGGAACTCGTCGACCATGATCGAGCGGAAGCGCAGCGACTCGCGCTCGCGGATCGCCGGGTCGTCGCGCAGCAGATCGCGCGCGCGCAACTGCAGGTCCTCGAAGTCGAGTGCGGACTCGCGCGCCTTCGCCTCGTCGAACGCGGTCGCGAACTGCTCGAGCAGCTCCTGCAGCAGCACACGGTCCTTCGCGGCCACCTCGTCGAGCGCCGCCTGCTCGACGGCCCGGCGCGTCTCCTCGTACGTGGCGGCGCGCTCGCCCATCGCCCGGAAGCCGGACAGATCCAGCAGGCGGTCCGGCTGCGAGCCCCGCTCGAGCAGCGCGAGGAGGCTCGCCGACGCCGAGCGCTGGTTCGCGGTCGCGGCGGCGTCGTCGGCGAGGCACCGCGCGGCCTCGCGCAGCTCGTCGACGCGCGCGGGCAGGTCGGACGTGCCGCCGATCTCGAGCGTCAGCTCCCGCCCGGCCGACCGAAGCGTCTCGTAGACGCCCGTCAGCATGCGACGC
>JAICLU010000166.1 GCA_025925195.1 Thermoleophilia bacterium | reverse complement strand
GTCGTCCTTGACGCAGTAGATGAGGTAGGGCTTGCCCTCCCAGAGGCCGATGTTCTCGACGTCGGTGCGGGACGGCCGCGGCGGCGACGAGACGTGCGAGTGGACGACGGCCTGATCGTGCTCGATGTCCGCCCACTCGGCGGGATCGATGAAGAGCTCGAACCGATACGGCGACTGCGAGCGGTTGATTCCTCTGACGTATCGCACGGCGGTGTCGCCGTCGAAGAGCACGAGACCGCACGACTCGTTCGGAAGCTCCTCGCGGGCGTGCTCCGCAATCGCGGAACGCACGGCGGGCGGGATCACCACCACAGCGTGCGCTCCATCGACTGCTCGACGTCGCCTGCCGTCCAGAAGTCGGCGCTCAGGTACTTCCAGCCCGCGTCTGCGAGGACGCAGACGACGACGCCCTCGTCGAGCTCCGCCGCGAGCTTGCGCGCGACGTGGACGACCGCGCCGGCGGAGACGCCGCCGAAGATCCCCTCGCGGTCGAGCAGCGCGCGCACGGCGGCAACCGACTCGGCGTTCGACACGAGTACCTTGCGGTCGAGCTTCGACACGTCGAGGATCGGCGGCACGTAGCCGTCCTCGAGCGAGCGCAGCCCCATCACGGGATCGCCGGGCAGCGGCTCGGCGGCGGCGACGACGACGTCGGGAAAGCTCTCGCGCAGCCGGTCGCCGGTGCCCATCAGCGTGCCTCCGGTGCCGAGGCCGGCGACGAGGACGTCGACCCGGTCGAGCGCGGCCGCGATCTCGGCGCCGGTGCCTTCGTAGTGCGACCGCGGGTTCGCCTCGTTCGCGTACTGGAACGGCATGTAGTACCGCGCGTCCGCCTCGGCCAGCTCGAGTGCGAGGCGCACCGCACCGTTCGATCCCTGGTCGGCCGGTGACTCGACGATCGTCGCGCCGAACAGCTCGAGCACCTGCCGGCGCTCGGCGGTGGCGTTCGCCGGCATCACGCACGTCAGCGGGTAGCCCTTGAGCTTCGCGATCAGCGCGAGCGAGATGCCGGTGTTCCCGGAGGTGGGCTCGAGCAGGATCCGCCCGGGCTCGAGGTCGACGTCGTCGAGCATCGCCTTCGCGACGCGGTCCTTGATCGAGCCGGTCGGGTTCTGCCCTTCGAGCTTCGCGTAGATGCGCACACCCGGCTTCGGCGCGAGGCGCTGCAGCTCGACGAGCGGCGTGTTGCCGACGAGCTCGAGGAGGGAGGAGGCGACGACAGGTTTAACCACGCCGCTCCCAAACGAACACCGTCGGGCAGAGCTTCCCGAGCAGCTGGTAGATCCCCCAGAGCAGGCCGCCCTCGGCGGCGGCGACCGCGGCCGGCCCGTACTGGTCGACGAGCTCGCGGCGGTCGCGGTTCAGTCGCGCGATCGCGAGCAGGTCGTCCGTGGGATTCCACGCGCCGTCCTCGATCATCCGCTCCCGCCATTCGGAACCGAGCCGCTCGACCGAGCGGACCGCGAGCCCGGCGTCGGCGGCGGCGGCCTCGAGGCGGCCGGCGTCGAAGCCGTCGTCGGTCAGCGCCGCGGCGCCGCGCAGGCTCGCCGCCTCCTCGGGCTCGAGCCGGTCGGTCGCGACGGTGACGTATGCGACGATCGCGCCGCCGGGTCGGAGGACGCGGGCGAGCTCCGCCAGGCCGCGCTGCGCGTCGACGTGCACGAGCACGTCGCGGCACCAGACCCAGTCGACCGAGCCGTCGGGCAGCGGGATCGACTCGATCGCGCCTTCGACGACGTCGATGCGGTCGGCGAGCGCCGCCGCTGCGATCTTCTCGTGGGCGAGCTCGGCGTGTAGCGGCAGCGGGTCGAGCGCGATCGCCCGGACGCCGTGCTCGCGGACGAGCCGGATCGCGTGGACGGCGTCGCGCGAGCCCGCGTCGAGGACGACGTCGCCCGGCTGCGGGCCGAGCTCTGCGAAGACCTCGAACAGCCAGTCGGTTCCGCGCGGGCCGAGGCTCCGCGTCAGTGCGTCCCGCAGCTCCGCGTCACCGGCCCAGAGCTCATAGAGCTCGTGGACCGTCGGCATCAGCCGGTCGAGCCTCCGGCCATCGCCGGCAGGAGGATGACGGTCGACCCGTGCGCGACGGGCGTCTCGATGCCGTCGAGCGTCCGCACGTCCTCGCCCTCGACGTAGACGTTCACGAACGGCGCGATGTCGTCGTCCTCGACGAGCTGCGTCTGCAGCCCGGGGAAGCGCGACGTGAGGTCGTCGAGCAGCTCGCGGACGGTTTCGCCGGCGGCCGGCACCTGGCGCTCGCCGCCGACCTCGGCGCGGAGCGTGGGGGGAATGCGAACAACAGTGCTCATGCGTGTGCTGGCCTCCCGGAGCAGAACTCCACGTAGTCGATGTACTCGGTGATCGTCGGGTGCTCGCCGCACACGGGGCATGCGGGATCCTTGCGGAGCTTGACCTCGCTGAACTCGGTCTCGAGGGCGTCGAAGAGCAGCAGGCGGCCGATCAGCGGCTCGCCGATCCCGAGCAGCAGCTTGATCGTCTCGTTCGTCTGCAGCGAGCCGACGATGCCCGGCAGCACGCCGAGCACGCCGCCCTCCGCGCAGCTCGGAGCGAGCTCCGGCGGCGGCGGCTGCGGGAACAGGCAGCGGTAGCACGGGCCCACCTGCGGCTTGAAGACGGTGACCTGGCCCTCGAAGCGGTAGATGGAGCCGTGGACGACCGGCACGTCGTGCCAGACCGAGGCGTCGTTCACGAGGTACCGGGTCGGGAAGTTGTCGGCGCCGTCGAGGATGACGTCCCAGCCGTCACCGACGATCCGGTCGGCGTTCTCGGAGGTCAGCCGCTCCTTGTAGGTGACGACGTTCACGTCGGGGTTGAGCGCGCGCAGCGCGCTCGCGGCGGAGTCGACCTTCCAGTCGCCGAGCGTCTCGGTCGAGTGCGCGATCTGCCGCTGCAGGTTCGAGGCGTCGACGCGGTCGTCGTCGACGATCCCGATCGTCCCGACGCCGGCCGCGGCGAGATAGAGCGACGCAGGCGAGCCGAGCCCGCCGGCACCGATCAGGAGGACGCGCGACTGCAGGAGCTTGAGCTGCCCCTCGACGCCGACCTCGGGGATCAGCAGGTGACGGCTGTAGCGCTGGCGCTGCTCGGGGCCGAGCGACTGCGGCAGCTGCGTCGGCAGCCCGCTGCGCTTCCAGTCGGTGTAGCCGCCGGCGAGCGAGGTGACGTTCTCGTAGCCGAGCTCCTCGAGCGTCTTGCTCGCGAAGAGCGAGCGGTTGCCGGACTGGCAGTAGACGACGATCGGCCGGCTCTTGTCCGGGACGGCGCTCTCGATCCGCGACTCGAGGAAGCCGCGCGAGATGTGGACGGCGCCGGGGATGTGGCCCTCGTCCCATTCGTCCTGCTCGCGCACGTCGACGAACAGCGCCTCCTCCTGGAGGTCGCGCGCGCGGACGACGTCGATCTCGTCGACCTCGCCGCGCAGTTGCGCCAGTAGATCCCGGTAGGCAGGCATGACTTTCCAAATGATAGCGGCGTGTGCCGGGCTAGGCTGATTTCGATGAGCGCCCGCACGCGCGTGTACGTCGTGGCCGCGGTGGCGGCAGCGCTCGTCGTCGCAGCCGTCGTCGGCGTGGCGCTGTTCGAGACGCGGGGCGAGTCGACGACCGCACCCGGCGCGGTGACCTCGCCGCGGCCGGGCGTGCCGCCGCTCTTCTTCGACTTCGGCCTGCGCGACAACGCCGAGGCGAAGCGGCTCGCCCACGGCGCGCAGCTGCTGCGGAACGGCAAGCGTGCGCAGGCCGCGGCGGTCTTCGCTCGTGACAATTCGTTACAAGGCCGGATCGGCGCCGCGTTCGCGCGCTGGCCCGACGGGAGCCTCGACACGATGAAGCAGCTCGTCGCGTCGCACCCGCACAGCCCCGTCGCCGAGCTGCACCTCGCGCTCGCGCTCTACTGGACCGGCCGGGACGCCGACGCGGTGAAGGCCTTCCAGCGGGTCGACTCGCAGTTTCCCGACAGCCCGTCGGCCGTCCAGGCCGAGGACATCCTGTACGCCGACCGCTTCGTGCCCGGCCTGCCGGTGATGCTGGCGCCGATCGACCTGCCGAAGGCCCCGACGCTCGTCGCGCAGCTCGAGCGGGCGAAGCCCTCGCCGCTCGTCTACGGCGTGATGCTCTGGCGGCTCGACCGCCGCGTCTCGGCCCGGCAGGCGCTCGACCGGGCGGCCGCAGCGGCGCCGAACGACCCGCTCGTCCTGACGCTCGCGGCCGTCTCGCACTTCACGAAGAAGGATCCGGCAGCTGCCTTCGGCCGGCTCGGGCCGCTGACCGGACGCTTCCCGCGCTCGTCCGTCGTCCGGCTCCACCTCGGCGAGCTCCTCCTCTGGGAGAAACAGGTGAAGAAGGCGCTCGTCCAGCTCCGGCTCGCGGCCCGGGACGAGCCGCGCTCCGTCTACGCGAAGGAGGCAAAAACACTGCTTTCGAAGTTGGTGCCGAATGGGACCAAGTAAAGAAAATATGAGCCGAATGGCCCATGGCGCCGCTCAACCCCCATAGGCATAGTGCGGCATCGCAACGAGGGGGAGCCAAAACGTGAGTGGGAGCGCAGCGGTCGAAGGCACCGGCAGGGGGCCGGTCACCGACGTCCTCGACACCGACGAGGCACGCAACCTGATCGAGGCCGCACAGGCCACGGGATCGGTCACGCAGGAGGAGATCGCGCTCGCGCTGGACGAGCTCGAGCTCGACGCAGGGCAGATCGACGAGTTCTACCGGACGCTCGAGGAGCTGCAGGTCGAGGTCGTGGTGGCCGCCGAGGTCGCCGACGAGCCGAAGGTGACCCCGGCCGAGGCGCGCGAGATCTCGACCGACTCGCTCCAGCTGTTCCTCAAGGACATCGGCAAGGTCGACCTGTTGACCGCCGCGCAGGAGGTCGAGCTCGCGAAGCGCATCGAGCGCGGCGACCACGGCGCGAAGCAGGAGATGGTCGAGGCCAACCTGCGTCTCGTCGTCTCGATCGCCAAGCGCTATCGCAACCAGGGGCTGCCGTTCCTCGACCTGATCCAGGAGGGGACGATCGGGCTCGTGCGCGCGGCGGAGAAGTTCGACTGGCGCAAGGGCTACAAGTTCTCGACGTACGCGACGTGGTGGATCCGCCAGGCCGTCGCGCGGGCGCTCG
>JAICLU010000100.1 GCA_025925195.1 Thermoleophilia bacterium | reverse complement strand
CTCCTCGCCCATGCCCATGACCCGGAAGACGGCCTGTTGCATCTCGACGTCATGAATTCGAATCGAGCCGGACCCGAGCTCCCACCCGTTCCAGATCAGGTCGTAGTGCTGGCTGAGCGTGGCCCCCGGATCGCCTTCGAAGCCCTCGTGGCCCGGCATCGGCGCAGTGAACGGGTGGTGCAGGAACGTCCACCGACCCGTGTCCTCGTCGCGCTCGAAGAGCGGGAAGTCGACGATCCAGTGAAAGAGCTGCTCGCCGGTCTCTGCGAGGTCGAGCTCGCGCGCGAGATGGAGCCGCAGGCCGCCGAGGACCCTCGAGACCGTCGCGTCGTCGTCGGCCACGAAGAGCACCGTGCTGCCGGGCGGCGGCCGGAGGGCGCGGAGCTCGGTCTCGGAGAGGAACTTCGCGATCGGCGAGCGGATCTCGCCGGCATCGTTGACGAGATACGCGAGGCCCTTCGCGCCCCACTCCTTCGCGACCTCCTCCAGCCGGCCGAGCTCCGCGCGCGAGAACGCGCGCGGCGCAACGACGTAGCGGACGCAGGGCGCGCTCTTGAAGACGCCGAACTCACTGCCGCGTGTCAGCTCGGTCGCGTCCTCGATCTCGAGGCCGAAGCGCAGGTCCGGCTTGTCCGACCCGTACCGCGCCATCGCCTCGGCGTAGCCGAGCCGCGGGAACGGCCGCGGCGGGGGCTCGCGATCGACGGCGACGAACGCGGCGACGACCGCTTCCTCCATCACGTCGAGCACGTCCTCGCGGTCGACGAACGACATCTCGAGGTCGAGCTGGCGGAACTCGAACTGCCGGTCGGCGCGAAGATCCTCGTCCCGCCAGCACGTCGCGATCTGGTAGTAGCGGTCGAGACCGCCGATCATGCAGAGCTGCTTGAAGAGCTGCGGCGACTGCGCGAGCGCGTAGAACATCCCGGGCTGCAGCCGCACCGGCACCAGGAAGTCTCGGGCGCCCTCGGGCGTTCCCTTCGTCATCGACGGCGTCCAGACGTCGACGAAGCCCATGCCGTCCATCGCACGGCGGATGGCGGCGATCACGACGTGGTTCAGACGCAGGTTGCGCTGCATCCGCTCGTTGCGCATGTCGAGCCAGCGGTACCGCAGGCGCAGCACGTCGTCGACATCGTCACCGAGCTGGAAGGGCAGCGGCGTCGACCGCGACAGGATCCTCAGCGTCTGTACCTGCACCTCGATCTCGCCGGTCGGGATGTTCGGGTTGACGGCGTCCGGCGCACGGCGAACGACCTCGCCCTCCGCCTGCAGCACGAACTCGTTGCGGATGTCGCGCGCGAGCTCGGCCGCCTCGGCGGCGTGCTCGGGGTTGACAACGAGCTGAACCTTGCCGCTGAAGTCGCGCAGGTCGACGAAGACGAGGCCGCCGTGGTCGCGGCGGGTGTCGACCCAGCCGGCGAGCTTCACGCGGCTGCCGGCGTCGGCGGCGGTCAGTGCGCCGCACGTCGTGTCGCGCCAGGTGCTCATACCGCGTCGAGCTCCTGGACGATCCTGTCCTCTTCGCCGCGCCGGCGCACCTGGAACGTGCCGTCGCTGCGTGCGACCACGATCGTCGCTGCGCCGCTCCGTTGCGCCTGCGTCAGTTGGCCTTTCATCGAACGGCCAGCGTAGTCCGTGTCGACCGAGCGCCCCTCGGACCGCCAGCGTGCGATCGCAGGCAGGACTGCCGGGCGTAGCGCCTCGTCCTCGAACGCGACGAAGACGTCGAGCGCGGGCGCCGCCGGCTGCGTCCCCTCGCGCTCGATCGCGAGCTGCAGCCGCTCGAGGCCCGCGCCGAAGCCGATGCCGGGTACTGCCGGCCCGCCGACCGCCTCGACGAGGCCGTCGTAGCGGCCGCCGCCGCAGATCGTCGAGTTGACGTTCTCCTCCGGGCCGACGAACTCGAACGTCGTGCGCGAGTAGTAGTCGAGCCCGCGCACGAGGGTCGGGTCGAGCACGTACGGGACGCCGTATGCGCGGAGATACGCCTGCACCTGCTCGAAGTGCTCGCGACACGCGTCGCAGAGCGACTCGCCGATCTTCGGCGCATCATCGAGCGCGGCGCGCAGCTGCTCGTTCTTGATGTCGAACACCTGGAGCACGCTCGTCAAGCGCTTGTGCGCCACCTCTTCGTCGACGAGCTCGGGGTGCGCGTCGAGCCACTCGTTCAGCCTCGCCGCGTACTGCGGCCGGCAGTTCCCGTCGCCGATCGAGTTGAGATGGAGCTCCCACACGCTGACGCCGAGCCGGCGCAGCAGCTCGGCGTAGAACTGCAGCACCTCGGCGTCGATCGCAGGGTCGGCGGACCCGATCGCCTCGAGCGAGAGCTGCCAGTGCTCGCGGTAGCGGCCGCGGCCCGGCCGCCCGTAGCGGTACATCGGCGCGATCGTGTACGCCTTCACCGGCTGCGGCTCCTGCGCGAGCCCGTGCTGCACGTACGCGCGCGCGATCGGCGCAGTGCCTTCGGGGCGCAGGGTGAGCGAGCGGCCGCTCCGGTCCTCGAACGTGTACATCTCCTTGTGCACGACGTCGGACGCCTCGCCGGACGTGCGCTGGAAGAGCGCCGTCTCTTCGAAGCCGGGCGTCTGGATGCGGCGCCAGCCGTACTGCGCCGCCTGTTCCTCGATCGTGCGGACGACGTGCCACCAGAGGTGGTCGCCCGGCAGGACGTCGTGCGTCCCGCGCGGCGCCTGGAACGCGGGGCTCACGACGCTTCGGCGCGCAGCTCGGCGAGGAACGGGTTGCGCTCGAGCTCCCGGCCGAGCGTCGTCTTCGGCCCGTGCCCGGGATAGACGACGGTCTCCGGCGGATAGCGGTCGGCGAGCCGTCGCACCGAGGCGAGCAGCGTGTCCCAGTCGGCGCCGGGCAGGTCGACGCGACCGACGCTCCCCGCGAACAGGAGATCGCCACTGAGGAGCGTCCCGTCGGCGTGGTAGGCGATGTGAGCCGGCGAGTGGCCCGGGACCGGCACGACCTCGAAGTCGATGCCTGCGGCGCTGACCGTCTCGCCCCCTTCGAGCAGATGGTCGGGCGTGTACGGCCGGCCGGCGAACGTGGCGGGCGCGTAGTCGCGGTACTGCTCGAGCAGCAGGCGTTCGCCCTCCGGCATGTAGACCGGCGCGCCTGTGCCCTCCGCGAGGTCGGCGACGGCGCCGAGGTGGTCGTAGTGGCCGTGTGTGATCAGGATCGCCGCGCACGTCGCGCCCATCCGCGCGAGCTCGAGCCGGAGCGTGGAGGCGTCGGCCCCCGGATCGACGACGACCGCCTCCGCCGCACCGCGCTCGGCGCGGACGATGTAGCAGTTGGTCTGGATCGGACCAAGCGGATACGTGTCGACGACGAGTGTCACGAGCCGAGTGTAGTAAGCGCGCCGCGCGGGCAAGCGACGGTCGTGCAGCACTGGAACGTCAAGGAGATCAGCGCGCCGGACGGGTCCCGGTCACCGGAGGTCCTGCACTCGCAGGAGGGCGAGTCGCGCGTCGTCGCGATCCACCTGCGCGCGGGCCAGGAGCTCGGTGACCACGAGGTCAAGGAGGCCGCCCTGCTCGTCGTCGCCGACGGCCGCGTACGTGTCGAGGCCGGGGACGAATCGGTCGACGGCGACGCCGGCACGGTGTTCCGGTTCGACCCGCAGGAGCGCCACTCGGTGTCGGCCGACGGCGGCGACGCGCGCATCCTGCTCATCCTCGCGCCGTGGCCCGGCGAGGGCCATTACCGCGGTGGTGAGCGGGTCAGCGCTTCTTCGTCGGACGCTGCGGCGTAGTCTCGCCGGCCGCCTGTCGTGCCTGGAAGCGCCGGTACGCGAACCGGTCGATCATGTACGTGAACGGGATGAAGAGCGCCGTGTAGATGACGGCCGGGACGAGCGCCGCGAGGTAGCGGTTGCTCCCCTTCGCCGACAGCGAGAAGAGGACGAAGACGACCGCGCCGAGGAGCGCTGCACGCTTGACGGCACGGTTCCACGACGGCGCCTGCGGCTCGCGCCTTCCGCCCCGCGCCGGCTGCTTCTTCTGTTGTGACGACGAAGCCTTCGCCGTGTCGCTGCGGCTCTTCTTCTCCTGCTCCCGCTCGAGGAGCTCCGGCGGCGCCTCGGAGAGCTCGTTGCCGTCGGCGTCGAGGTAGACGAACTCGTACTCGTGCCGCTTGGCCTTCAGCTCGCGGCGCCGCTGCTTCCTCGTCGGCATGCGGTCAGCGTAGTGGCTCGCCACCCACGATCGTCTCCGCGACGTCGGCCCCGCCGAGGTGGTAGGCGAGGTAGCGCCAGTCCGGCGCGTCGAGCAGCACGAGGTCGGCGCAGTAGCCCGCTGCCAGGCGGCCTACCCGGTCTGCCCGTCGCAGGACGTGCGCGGCATTGACGGTCACGGCGGCCAGCGCCTCTGCCGGCGCGAGCTTCAGCTGCGTCGCCGCGAGCGAGCAGACGAGCGGCAGGCTCTCGGTGAACGCGCTGCCCGGGTTGAAATCGGTCGCGAGCGCGATCGCCGCGCCGGCGTCGACGAGGGAGCGCGCCGGCGGCATCGGCCGGTCGAGGAAGAGCGCGCTCGCGGGCAGCAGCACACCGACGACCTCGCTCCCGGCGAGCGCGCGGATGCCGGTGTCGCCCGTCGCCTCCAGATGGTCGACCGAGCGCGCGCCGAGCTCGACCGCGAGCGGGATCGCGCCCTGCTCGGTGAACTGGTCGCCGTGCAGACGAAGCGCGAGCCCGGCGGCGGCACACGCAGTCAGGTAGCGCCGCGCCTGCTCGGCGTCGAATGCGCCCCGCTCGAGGAAGACGTCGGCAGCCTCGGCGACCCGCGCCGCCTCGGGGAGCACCTCGGCGAGCGCGAAGTCGAGGTACGCGTCGGCGTCGCCGTCGAACTCCGGCGGCACCGCGTGCGCACCGAGCCACGTCGGAGCGCCGCCGGCGTCCCGCACCGCGCGCAGCGAGGCGAGCTCGGTGTCGCGGTCGAGGCCGTAGCCCGACTTCCCCTCGAAGGTCGTCGTGCCGTGCCTGCGCATCCACGACACGTGGCGGTCGACGGCGGCGCGCAGGCCGGCTTCGCCGGCGGCGCGCGTCGCCCGCACGGTCGACAGGATCCCGCCGCCGGCCGCGTGCAGCTCCTCGTAGCTCGCGCCCGCTGCGCGGCGCGAGAACTCCTCGACGCGGTCGCCGCCGAACGCCGGATGCGTATGGCAGTCGACGAGTCCGGGCAGCGCGCACATGCCCGCGCACGACAGCTCGCGCACGTCGCCCCCGAGCGACCCGAGGTCGCGCATCCGCCCGACGTCGACGATCGCCTCGCCGTCGCAGAGGATGTACGCGTCCTCGATCACGTCGACCGCCCCGAGGTCGGTGCTTCGCAGGGGCGCGTGGCGTCCCGCAGGCGTCGCGACCTGCGCGAGGTCCCGCAGCAGCAGCATCTACGGCGCGGCCGGAATCGAGATGCCGCCACGTTCGGCGGCCTCGATCGCCTCGGGATAGCCCGCGTCGACGTGCCGCATCACACCGGTGCCGGGATCGGTCGTCAGCACGCGCTCGAGTCGCTCGGCTGCGCCGTCGGTCCCGTCGGCGACGACGACCATGCCCGCATGGATCGCGTTGCCGATGCCGACCCCGCCGCCGTGGTGCACGCTCACCCACGTCGCGCCCGCAGCGACGTTGACGAGTGCGTTGAGGATCGGCCAGTCGGCGATCGCGTCGGAGCCGTCGCGCATCGCCTCCGTCTCGCGGTACGGCGAGGCGACGGAGCCGGCGTCGAGGTGGTCGCGCCCGATCACCACGGGTGCCTTGACGGCTCCGCTCCGCACGAGCTCGTTCATGGCGAGGCCCGCCTTTGCGCGGTCGCCGTAGCCGAGCCAGCAGATCCGCGCCGGCAGACCCTGCAAGGCAACGCGCTCGGGTGCGAGCTCGAGCCACCGCTGCAAGAGCGGGTCGTCGGGGAAGAGCGCACGGAGCGCCGCGTCGATCGTGGCGATGTCGGCCGGGTCGCCGGACAGCGCCGCCCAGCGAAACGGCCCGACTCCACGACAGAAGAACGGCCGGATATAGGCCGGGACGAAGCCCGGGTATGAGAACGCCTCCGCTACCCCACCCTCACGGGCCTCGCCTCGCAGGTTGTTGCCATAATCGAAAACATACGCACCCTGTCGGACGTACTCGAGCATCCCCTCGACGTGGGCTGCGATCGACTCCCGTGCGCGACGCAGATACTCGTCCGGATCGGAGGTCCGCAACGCGTCCGCCTCGTCGACCGACAGACCACGCGGCACGTAACCCGTCAGCGGGTCGTGCGCCGCCGTCTGGTCGGTGACGAGGTCGAAGTGCTCGCCGCGCGCCGCGAGCTCCGGCACGAGCTCGGCCGCATTCCCGAGCAGACCGACGGAGAGCGCACGGCCTGCCGAGGCGGCGGCGCGGATTCGCGCGAGCGCGTCGTCGACCGACTCCGCCGCCTCGTCGAGATAGCGCGTCTCGAGGCGCCGCTCGATGCGCGCCGGGTCGACCTCGATGCAGAGGATCGCAGCACCGGCCATCGTGCCGGCGAGCGGCTGCGCCCCGCCCATGCCGCCGAGCCCGGCGGTGAGGACGGTACGGCCGGCGAGCGAGGGCGCGCCGAAGTGTTTCTCGGCCGCGGCCATGAACGTCTGGTACGTGCCCTGCAGGATCCCCTGCGAGCCGATGTAGATCCACGAGCCGGCGGTCATCTGGCCGAACATCGTCAGGCCCTCCGCCTCGAGCCGGCGGAACTCGTCCCAGGTCGCCCATTTCGGAACGAGCAGAGAGTTCGCGATCAGCACGCGCGGCGCGTTCTCATGCGTCGTGAAGATGCCGACAGGCTTGCCCGACTGGACGAGCAGCGTCTCGTCGCCGCGCAGCTCGAGCAACGACGCGACGATCGCGCGCAGCGCCTCGTGGTTGCGCGCCGCCTTGCCGGAGCCGCCGTAGACCACGAGCTCCTCCGGCCGCTCGGCGACCTCGCGGTCGAGGTTGTTCAACAGCATCCGCAGCGGCGCCTCGGTCGACCACTGCAACGCGTTCAGCTCGGTTCCGCGCGGCGCGCGGATCCGCAACAGGTCGCCGGCGAGCGCGTCGACACGCGAGGCGAGCGACGCGCCGGTCACGCTCACGCCAGCTCCCCCACCTCGGCCTCGACCGCCGCGAGCAGGGAGCCGTCGCGAATCGAGACCGCGACCGCCTCGATGTCGGCGGCGAGCGACCGGTCCTCCCGCAGCCGCGGCGACAGCACGCGCACCGCCGCACGCGCTTCGCGCACGCCGGCCCCGGGCTCGAGCGGCGCGTGGAACTCGACCGCCTGCGCGCCGGCGAGCAGCTCGATCGCGAGCGCGCGCTCGCAGTTCGCGAGCACCTGCCACGCCTTGACGGCCGAGATGCTGCCCATCGACACGTGATCCTCCTGGCCCGCGCTCGTGGGAATCGAATCGACCGACGCGGGGTGGGAGAGCACCTTGTTCTCCGACACGAGGGACGCGGCGACGTACTGGGGGATCATGAAGCCGCTGTTCAGTCCGCCGTCGAGCGTGAGAAACGGCGGCAGCCCGTCCGACAGGTTCGGGTTGACGAGCCGCTCGACGCGCCGCTCCGAGATGTTCGCGAGCTCGGAGGCCGCCATCGCGAGCGCGTCGAGCGCGAACGCGAGCGGCTGGCCGTGGAAGTTGCCGTTCGAGACGAGCGCCTCGTCGTCGACGAGCACGAGCGGATTGTCTGTCGCGGCGTTCAGCTCGACCGACACGGTGTAGTCGGCGTAGTCGAAGAGGTCGCGCGACGCGCCGTGCACCTGCGGCGCGCACCGCAACGAGTACGCGTCCTGCACCTTGTCGCACCAGCGGTGCGACTCCATGATCGCCGATCCCTCGAGCAGGCGCAGCACGTTCGCCGCCGAGTCGCCCTGGCCCTTCAGCGGACGCAGTGCGTGGATCTGCGGCAGGAACGACGTGCGCGAGCCCTGCAGCGCCTCGAGCGACATCGCGCACGCGACGTCGGCGGCGCGCGCGAGCCGTCGCGCGCGCACCAGGCCGAGCGCGAGATACGCCGCCATGAACTGCGTGCCGTTGATCAGCGAGAGCCCCTCCTTCGCCGCCAGGCGCGTCGGCTCGAGCCCGACGCGCGCGAGCGCCTCCGCCCCGGAAAGCCGGTCGCCGTCGACGAACGCCTCGCCCTCCCCGACGAGCGGCAGCGCCAGGTGCGCGAGCGGAGCGAGGTCGCCGGAGGCGCCGACCGAGCCGCGCGACGGCACGACGGGCACGACACCGCGGTCGAGGCAGTCGAGCAGCAGCTCGACGGTCGAGATCCGCGCGCCCGAGTTGCCCTTGGCGAGCGTGTTCGCGCGGAGCAGCATCGCCGCCCGGACGATCTCGTCGGGATAGCGGTCGCCGACGCCGCACGCATGCGACCGGAGGAGTCGCAGCTGCAGCTCCTCCGTCAGCTCCTCCGGAATCGCCGTCGACACGAACCGACCGAAGCCGGTGTTGATGCCGTACGTGTGCTCGCTCGTCCCGTGCGCGGCGCGCTCGACGAGCTCGCGGGCGGCGCGCATCCTGTCGCGGGCCGCGTCCGAGAGCTCCACGGGCGCCCGCTCGACCGCGACCGCCCAGACGTCCGAGACCGTCAGATCGTCGCCCGTCAGGCCGATCGCGGTGCTGCTCTGCGCCACGAATCGACCTTAGCCCAGCAGCCGCAGCTCGAGGAGACGGGAGGCGTCGAAGCCGGCGATCCGCAGTGCCGAGCCCGCGGCGGCGGCCGCCGCGCCTGCGGGCATCAGGCCGACGAGCTCCGATTCCTCCACCTCGACGCCGCGCGCGATCGCCTCGCGCTCGATCGCGGCGACGATGTCGTGCAGCGCGGACGCCTCCCAGTCCTCGACGTTCATGCTCACCTGCGCCTTGCCCGCCCGTGGCAGGTCGAGCCCGAGGGCGCGCACGCCGCGGAAGCCGCCGCCGCGCTCGCGCACGACCACTGCGATCTGCCGCGCCACCTCGACGCTCGCGCCGCCCGCGAGATTGACGTTGAAGGCGATCAGCGGCCGGCGCGCGCCGACGATGACGCCGCCGGCCGACTCGTGCAGCGACGCCGGCCCGAAGTCCGGCGTTAGCTCGCCCGCCTCGACCCGCGCTCCCAGGTCGCCGCGGCGGAAGAAGGCCGGGCCGCGGCCGCCGCCGACCTCGGCGTAGAGGAACACGGGCAGCTCGAGCTCGTCTCCGACGCGCGCGGCCAGGCGGAGCGCCGCCGCACGTGCGCGCTCCATGTCGTCCGGCACGATCGGCACGACGGGAACCACATCCGCAGCACCGATGCGCGGGTGCACGCCTTCGTGGCCGCGAAGGTCGATCAGGTCACGGGCGCAGGCGATTCCCGCAAGCAGCGCGTCGACGATCTCCTCGTCGTCGCCGACCAGCGTGAAGACCGAGCGGTTGTGGTCCGCGTCGGAGTGGATGTCGAGCAGGCGCGCATGCCGCGCGATCGCGTCCCCGATCGCGTCGATCACGCGCTGGTCGCGGCCCTCGGAGAAGTTGGGGACTGCCTCGAGAGGAAGCTCAGCGTGCGACACGGCTGCATTCTTCGCAGATCTGCGCCGGCACGAGGCCGAGACGCATCCCCACGAAGAACGTCTTGCACCCCACGCAGAGCCCGAGGCCGGCCTCGAGCGACGCGAAGACGGCGATCACGCCGAGCAGCACGCTCGCCGCAAGATGCTCGCCGGCCGCGTACCAGAGCAGCGTCGCGGTCACGGTGAAGACTGCCCCGATCGCCTGCGCGAACCGCTTCGCGGGGCCCGGCGAGTAGCGGGGCGCCACCGGCAGCCGCGGCGTCACGAGCCTCGTCGCGATCTGGCCGAGCGGGCTCAGCGTCGGCCCGGTCAATGCCCGTGCGACGAAACCGTAGGCCAGCACGGGCAGGAGCCAGCCCTGCTGGAATGCGACGGCGACGACCGCCAGGACGGCGACGACCGCGGCGACCGTCCTCGCGGACGTCTCGTTGACGGGGTTCGGGAACGACAGCAGCTCTCTCATGACCACTCGGAAATCAGCGTATCGCTCGCTCGCGTCGCTCCAGAGCGACACGGCCCGCTGCCGTGCGTGCGTCGAGGCCGGCTTCCAGATCGAGTCGTGGCCGGTGCACGCGCCGCTTGCCGGTCAGCGCGCCTACTTGTACGACCAGGCGCCGGGCATCGTCGAGGGCGAGGAACGGCTGCCCTGGCGCGGCCGCGCCGGCCAGACGCTCCGGCGCTGGCTCGACCTCGACGAGGAGATGTTCTACGCGACCTTCTACTGCGCGTCCGTGACGCGCT
>JAICLU010000154.1 GCA_025925195.1 Thermoleophilia bacterium | reverse complement strand
CCGGTCTTCGCCTGCCGCTTGCGCGCGAGCGTGTCGAGCGTCACGGCGAGCAGCAGGATGCAGCCCGTCGTGATGAAGATGACGCCGGGCTGGAAGCCGAAGATGAAGAGGCCGTTCGCGATCGTCGCGATCACCGCCGAGCCGAGCACCGCGCTCCGGACCTCGCCGCGGCCGCCGAACAGCGAGGTGCCGCCGATCACCGCCGCCGAGATCGCGTCGAGCAGGAGCGTGCCGCCGCCCTGGTCGGGCGCCACCGAGTTGAGGTTTCCGGCGAGGACGACGCCGCCGACGCCGGCCATCAGCCCCGAGATCGCGAACACGAGGATGCGGATGCGCGGCACGCTGATCCCGGCCCGGCGCGCGGCCTCGGCGTTGCCGCCGACGGCGTACACGTGCCGGCCGAAGGTCGTCCGCTTCGCGACGTACGTCCAGAAGAGCAGGAAGATCACGATCTCGAGCCCGGCCAGCGGCACGCCGCGATCCTTCGTGCAGATCCAGACGACGAGGAACGTCAGCGCCGGAATGCCCACCGCCTTCGCGCCCTCGAGCAGCGGGTAGCGGATCGCGACCCCGTGTCTGCGTTTCTGCACCACCGAGCCGGCGACGCTGCCGAGATAGACGAGACTCAGCGCCGCGGCGATCAGCCAGCTCGCGAGCGGCGAGAAGAAGTAGTTCGCCGTGTAGTTGATCCAGCGGTTCTGGATGATGATCGGGCCGCCGGCACCGAGACCGACCTGGATCACGCCCTGCCAGGCGAGCAGCCCGGCGAGCGTGACGACGAACGCCGGCACGCCGATCGTCGCGACGAACGACCCCTGGAACGCGCCGAGCAGCGCGGCGACCGCGATCGCGACGACGATCGGCAGGATCCCCGGCAGCACATGGCCGCTGTCGGGCTTCTGCAGCTCGGCGGCGAGCACACCCGCGACGCCCGAGAGATACGCGATCGACAGGTCGATCTCGCCGATCAGCAGCACGAAGACGACGCCGAACGCGAGCATCGTCGTGCCCGACATCTGCACGATGATGTTGTTGAGGTTGACCGGCGTGAAGAAGTTCTGCGCGGTCAGCGCGAAGACGAGGACGATGATCGCGAGGCCGACGATCACCGGCGCGCTGCCGAGGTTCCCGCCCTTGATGTTCTCCCACGTGCGCCGCGTGAGGCTCTCGTCGGGCGGCGCGATGTCGAATGCGGGAGCGGCTTCCGTGCTCACGCGACCCCTTCCGTGATGCCCGAGACCTTCGTCGGCTGGCCGGCGGTGATCGCGTGCACGACCTCCTCCTGCGTCACCTCGCGGCGGTTGAAGAGACCGGCGTTGCGTCCGAGCCGCAGCACCGAGATGCGGTCGCCGACGACGAAGACGTCGTGCAGGTTGTGGGAGATGAGGATCACGGCCAGACCCTGCTCGGCCAGCCGCTTGACGAGCGCGAGCACCTGCTCGGTCTGCGCGACGCCGAGCGCCGCCGTCGGCTCGTCGAGCACCACGAGCTTCGAGTTCCACATCACCGCGCGTGCGACGGCGACCGACTGGCGCTGGCCGCCCGAGAGCGTCGCGACCTGCTGGCGGATCGAGCGGATCGTCGTCACGCGCAGCGACTTGAGCGTCTCGGCGGTGTGCTGCTCCATCACCGGCTCCTTGAGCCGCTGAAACGGGTCGTGCGCCTCGCGCCCGAGATACATGTTCTGGACGACGTCGAGGTTGTCGCACAGCGCGAGATCCTGGTAGACGACCTCGATCCCGAGCCGGGCCGCGTCCTTTGGGGTCGAGATGTCGACCTGCGTCCCCTCGAAGAGGATCTCGCCCGAGTCGGCCTCGTGGATGCCTGCGATGCACTTGATCAGCGTCGACTTGCCGGCGCCGTTGTCGCCGACGAGCGCCATCACCTCACCGCGGCGCACCTCGAGGTCGACGCCCTGCAGCGCCTGCACGGACCCGAACGACTTCGAGATGTCGCGTAGCTCGAGAACAGGGGCTTCGTCGGTCACTGGCTCCTCGGTTCCTAGCACGGTCGGGGCGCCCCGTGGGGCGCCCCTGCCGCGCGATCACGACCTACTTGCAGTACTTCGCGAACGAGCCGTTGCAGACGTCGCTCTTCTTGATGAAGCCGGACTTGTAGATCTGCGTCCAGTTCGACTTCGTCAGCATGACCGGCGGGATGATGAACGCCGGCTCCTTCTTCGCGCCGTTCGGGACCGTGCCCGTCGTCTTCAGGGGCTTGCCCTTCAGCAGGTCGACGGCCTCGGCCGCGGCTGCCTTCGCGAGGACGCGCGTGTCCTTCCACACCGTCATCGTCTGCCAGCCGCTGATGATGTACTGCAGCCCCTGAGGCGTCGCGTCCTGGCCGCTCAGCGGGATCGGCTTGAGGCCGTGCGCCTTGAGGTCTGCGACGACGGAGCTTGCGATGCCGTCGTTGGCCGCGGCGACCGCGTCGATCTTGTTGCCCGTCCTGACGAGCATCTGATCGAAGATCGTCGCTGCCTTCTGGTTGTCCCAGCCGGGCACGAACTGATCCGGGCCCTTCTTCAGGATGCCCTTCGCGTAGAGCGGCTTCAGGACCGAGTCGTACCCGCCCTTGAAGAGGAACGAGTTCGCGTCGGTGCTGCCGCCGTTCAGCTCGGCGACGACCGGATGCGACCCGTACTTGCCCGCCGCCTTGAGGCCGGCGACGATGCCCTTGCCCTGCAGCACGCCGACCGCGCGGCCGTCGAAGGAGACGTAGATCGAGGCGACGCCGCCCTTGACCTGGCGGTCGTAGTCGATCGACGGGATGCCCTTGGCCTTGGCGTTCTTCTCGATCGCCGACGCGGAGCCCGCGTCGAGCGCGACCTCGATGATCACCTTCGCGCCGTTGCCGATGCACTGGTCAGCCTGCGACTTCTGCTTCTGCGCGTCGTCGTCGGCGTTGTAGAACTGGGACGAGACGCCGGCGGACTTCAGCGCAGCCTTCAGCGCGGGCGTGTCGTAGTGGACCCAGCGGATCGACGTCGCGGTGTCCGGCAGGAGCACGCAGACCTCGCCGCCCGCCAGGTGCTTGGCCGTGCCTGCGGTGGCGCCGGTCACGAGCAGCGCCGCGAGGCCCGCACCGGCCGCAATCGCGCGAAAGACCCTCTTCATGCTTCCCCTTTCGGTGGGTGTGCGTTCGAGGCGCAAACCTACTCCTCTAGGGAAATAAGTCAAGTGACCGGAAACTTCTCCTCGGCCGAGCTGCCCTCGTACCTGCTCGTCGTCGTCAGGTAGCGCCGCACGTTCGCCCGGGTGACGAACTTCAGGCCCGTGTTGGTCTCGGCCGGCGACACGAGACCGCCGCTGTAGTGGTGGAGGAACAGCTGCTGGATCGGCAGGAAGCCCTGCAAGTACGGCTGCTGGTCGATCGTGAAGTCGAGCAGCCCGCGGTCGATCGCGTCGAGCGTGCTCGGCAGCAGGTCGAAGCCGCCGGCGCGCACGCCCTTCGCGTGCAGGCCGTGCTTCTTGACGACGGCGGCGACACCCGACGTCGAGCCGGCGTCGACCGCGAACATGCCGCGCAGCGTGCGGTGCGTGAGGTACGCCTCCTCGATCCGGTGGTGCTCGCTCGCGACGAGCGCGCCGGTGCCGACGACGTGCGCCTTCACCGGCTTGCCCGAGTCGCGCAGCGCGTCGAGCGCGCCGTCGATGCGCGGCTGGATGTTGAGCTGGCCCGGCGTCGCGATGAAGAGGAAGACGTCGCCCTCGTGCACGAGCTCGACGATGCGGGCGCCGAACTGCAGTCCCGCCTGGTAGAGGTCCTGGCCGACGTAGGCGAGCCGCTTGTTGTTGTGGCCGCCGTCGGCGTTGTAGGCGACGACGGGGATCCCGTGCTCGAGCGCCAGCGCCGTCGGCGCGTTGAACGCGAACTGGTCGATCACCGAGACCGCGATGCCGTCGACGCGCCGGGCGATCGCCTGCTCCATGGCCGCCACCATCTGGGCGACGTCGCTCCGCTTCGAGCCCGCCCACTCGGACGTGACGTCGAACAGCGAGCAGGCGTCGCCGATCCCGTAGCGGGCCGGCACGAAGAACGGGTTCGTCGTCGCGTGGTTGACGAAGACGAACCGCCACTTCGGATGCGGCTGCAGGAACGCGGACGGTGCGGCGGCGGCGACGACCGCCCGTTTGAGCAGCGATGCCCGGTCGAACGGCGCCGTCACGCCGGCCGGCGGCGGAGCAGGACGACCGCGACCGCGATCGCCGCGACCGCGAGCGCGACGAACAGGCCGGCCTCGATCGCCTGGAACGTCCAGAACCGGCTCGCCGGCTGGTAGGTGATGACGCGCCGCCAGCCGAGCGACGTGAGGTACTGCTGCGCGTCGATCCCGGCGTGCTGCGCGTGTACGACCGCGATGTCCTCGCGTGCGGTGGTGATGCGCCTGCCGACGGCGTCGACGAGCCGGTCGTCGAACACCCAGTCGCGGGCGTGCGCGCCGGGCGCGGTGCCGTTCGCGACGCGGTGCAGCGGTGCGAGGTAATGCGGTCGCAGCAGCTTCTCGACGCCGAGCCGCGTCGCGACGAACGCCGCGGCCGCGAGCGAGATCGCGGGCAGCGTCCGGCGCAGCACGAGTCCTGCGAGCACGCCGACCGCGAGCGCGAAGAGCGTGTACGCGGGCACGACGAGGCCCTCGACGTCGAAGGCGCTCGGCGCGATCCGGCCCTCGACGTGGTCGAACGGCGCGCGCCACCAGGTCGCGATCAGGCCGATCAGCGAGGCGGCGAGCACGAGCCCTGCCGCGAGCAGGACCGACTTCGAGAGCAGCCAGCGCCGCCGCGACACGCCCTGCGTCCACGCGAGCCGGAACGTCCCGTGCTCGAACTCGCGCGCGAGCAGCGGCGCGCCGACGAGCAGCGCGAACGCCGGCAGGAGGATCAGGTACCGGCCGACCTGCGCGAGCGACGCGAACTCGCTGCGGAAGTGGCTGACGAGCAGGTCGCAGCCGGGACGCGCGGCAGGCGGCAGGCACGACGAGAGCGCCTGCCGGTGGTAGGCGTCACGAACCGGGAGCGCCGTGGCGAGCGCGGCGACCGCGACCGTCACGACGAAGCCCGCGGCAACGAGCAGCTGCGCGCGATGCTGCCGCCACGTCACCCATGCCATCGGAGCCTCCACGGCTGCGGTGGGCGGGGGGTCGGCAGCTCCTCCGGCGCCATGTAGGCGAGCAGCAGGTCCTCGAGCCCGATCTCGTCGACGGTCCACGTCGGGTCGACGATCGGCCCGTCCGTGCGGACGAGCAGCGTCAGCTGCCGGCCGCTGTGTCGCTCGCGCACGATCTCCTCGACGCCGCGGATGCGGCCGAGCGGCCGGCGCGCGCCGGTCAGCAGGCGGTGGCGGGCGAGCAGCTCCTCCACCGGCCCTTCGAGGCGCACGGAGCCGTCGCAGAGCAAAGCGATCCGCTCGCAGACGCGCTCGATGTCGGTGACGACGCGGGTCGCGATGACGACCGACGTGCCGGTCTGCGCGACGCCGTCCATCGCGACCTGCAGGAACTCGCGGCCCGCGAGGCGGTCGAGCGCGGCGAGCGGCTCGTCGAGCAGCAGCAGCGCCGGCCGCTTCCCGAGCGCGAGCGCGAGCGCGAGCCGGGCGCGCTCACCGGGGGTCAGCGCCGAGACCTTCGTCTCGAGCGAACGGGAGCCGAGCAGCTCGAGCGCGAGACTTTGGTCCCAGCGCACGTTGAGCGACCGGGCGAAGTCGAGCATCTCGCCGACCGCGAACGAGCGGTAGAGCGGCGCGTCCTGCGCGATGTAGCCGACATCGGCGATCGCCGCCGGCGTCGCGCGCGGATCGAGGCCGAGCACGCTGACCCGACCCTCGGTCGGCTCGAGCAGGCCCGCGGCGAGGGCGAGCAGGGTCGACTTGCCGGCGCTGTTCGG
>JAICLU010000192.1 GCA_025925195.1 Thermoleophilia bacterium | reverse complement strand
AGAGTCGTACATGGTCGGCGACCTCCGTATGTGGCTCTACCGGGCCACCCCCGGCAACCCACGACATATGCGCAGGCGCCGACCACTCTCAGCCAGCAACCGGACGCCGCGACCCAAAGGGCCACGGCTCCATCCTGTCTAGAGTCCACCGCTCCATGCGGATCGTCATCTGGCACGGCTACCTGCTGGGCGGGACCGGGTCGAACGTCTACACGCGCGCACTCGCGCGTGAATGGATGCGCGCCGGCCACGACGTCACGATCGTCTGCCAGGATCGGCACCCCGAGCGGTACGACCTCGGCGGCGCGACCGTCGTCAACCCCGAGCTGCCCGGCGGGCTGCTGCCGGTCTTCGTGCTCGACGAGTACGAGGGGCTCGAGGCGCGGCTGCTGCCCGACTTCACGCGGCCGGAGCGCGAGGCGTACGTCGAGGCGAACGCGGTCGCGGTGCGCGAGCTGCTGCCCGCCGATCTCGTGTTCACGAACCACGTGCTGCTCGGCGGGCCGGTCGGCGCGGCGACCGGTGCGCGCTGGCGCGTCAAGGCGCACGGCTCCGAGCTCGAGTACTCGATGCGCGGCAACGAGGAGCTGTCGCGCTGGGGTGCCGAGTCGCTCCGTGACGCCGACGCCGTCTACGTCGGCTCGGCGCACATCCGCCGCGTGCTCGAGGACGTCGTCGGCCATGTCGACCGCGTCCACGAGGTGCCGCCCGGCGTCGACGTCGACGATTTCGTCCCGCGCGACCGCGGCGAGGCGCTCGCCGCGCTCGTCGCCGAGTCGCGCAACGACCCGGACGACGGGGACGAACGTCATCCCGACCTGGGCAACGCCGAGCGGTTCGCGGACTTCTTCGCGCGGGACGAGCCGACGGTCGTCTTCGTCGGGAAGCTGATCGAGAACAAGGGGGTGCAGGTGCTGCTCGAGGCGCTGCGCGGCGTCGCCGGTGCGCGCGCGGTCGTCGTCGGGTTCGGCGACTACCGCGCCGAGCTCGAGGAGCTCGCACCGCCCGGCACGCTCTTCACCGGCGCGCTCGAGCACCGCCACCTCGTCCAGCTGCTGCCGCTCTGCGACGTCAGCGTCGTGCCCTCGATCTTCCCCGAGGCCTTCGGGATGGTCGCTGCCGAGGCCGCCTCGGCCGGTCTGGTCCCGGTCGTGGCCGACCACTCCGGCCTGGCGGAGGTCGGCGGCGGGATCGCGGGCGAGCTGCCGCCCGACCGCGCGCACCTCGTCACGTTCCCGACCGGCGACGCAGCCGCGCTCCGCGAGCGGCTGCAGGAATTGCTCTCGCTGCCCGCGTCCGAACGCCGGGCGCTGGGAATTGCCGCCCGCCGGGCCGTCGAGCGCAACTGGAGCTGGCGCCGCGTGTCCGAGCGCCTGCTCGAGCCTCTAACCTGACGCCGTGGGCGAGGCGCAAACGGTCAGCTACCAGGAGCTCCTGGCGGCCTCGAAGGCTGCCTTCGACGAGGTGCCCGACTTCACGGTCGCCGTCGAGGAGGAGTTCGCGATCCTCGACCCCGCGACGCTCGGCCTCGTCGACCGCTTCGAGGACCTGCAGCAGGCGGCGCGTGGAACCGAGCTCGAGCCGCATCTCGTCGGCGAGCTGATCGCCTCGGAGGTCGAGGTGCGCACCGGCCGTTGCGACACGTTCGCCGAGTGCGCCGACCGGATCGGCGAGCGCCGCGTGCAGCTGCGTTCGCTCGCGGACGCCGTCGGCGTTGGTCTCTCGTCAGCGGGCACCCACCCGTGGTCGCCGTGGCAGGAACAGCGGATCATCGACACGCCGCACTATCGCCGGAACGACGAGATCCTCCGCTACGTCGTCTGGCGCAACAACACCTTCGGCCTGCACGTGCACGTCGGCATCAACGGGGCCGACCGGGCGCTACGGGTCAACAGCGCGATGCGGAACTACCTGCCCGAGCTGCTCGCGCTGTCGGCCAGCTCGCCGTTCGTCGAGGGCGTCTTCACGTATCTCCATTCCGCGCGCACGCAGGTCTTCACGCGGATGTTCCCGCGCTGCGGCATCCCGGACTGGCTCGGCGGCTGGGACGACTGGGAGGAGTACGTCCGCTTTCTCTACGAGACGGGCTCGATCACCGAGCACACCCAGATGTGGTGGAGCGTGCGGCCGCACCTGCAGTTCCCGACGATCGAGACGCGCATCTGCGACGCCCAGCCCGACCTGGGCGAGGCGCGCTCGCTCGCAGCGCTCGTCTACTCCCTGACCGCGCGCATCGCGCGGGCGCTCGACGAGGGCGAGCCGCTGCCGTCATGGCCGCACCGCCTGCTGGAGGAGAACCTCTGGCGGGCGATCCGCCACGGGATGTCCGGCGAGCTGCTCGACCTCGAGCGCGGCGAGGCGATCCCGGCCCGCGCCCGGCTCAACCAGCTCGTCGAGTGGGTCTTGCCGGTCGCCGAGGAGCTCGGCGCCGCGCAGTGGCTCGCGATCCCCGACCGCAACGCCGCCGAGCGGCAGATCGCCCGCCACGACGAGGGTGCCTCGATGGAGGAGATCTTCAAGGAGCAGATCGCGGCAGGTGAACGTGTCCCAGGCTGACGAGCCCACCGCCGGGGAGCCGAGCGCGGAGCAGCTCGTCGAGGAGCTGCAGAAGGCGAAGGTCGAGGACATGGTCGTCCACAGCGCCTCGCTCTTCGCCTCGCTCGCCTACGGGAAACTGTCGGAGCAGGCGCGCGATCTCGACCAGGCGCGGCTCGCGATCGAGGCGCTCAGGGCCCTCGTCGCGGTGCTGCCGGAGGCGCTCCGGGGCGAGTTCCAGCAGGTCGTGTCCAACCTGCAGCTGGCGTACGCCGACGCCGCCTCGGCGGGCGGACCGTCCGCCGCTTGTGATACATAATCGCCCGCGTCCGGCCGCGTCCGGCGCTCACTTTGTAACGCGACATCGGGTAGCTGTCATCATCCAAGGGGAGCTTTCACACGCATGAGCTGGTTCTCGCACCACGCAGTGCTGTTCGCGCTGATCTGCGCGGCGGCCGCGGTCGTCTACGGCCTCTGGCTCACGACCTGGCTGCTCGGCCGGCCGGCGGGCACCGAGCGCATGCAGGAGATCGCGCACGCCGTCCAGGAGGGCGCCGCGGCGTATCTCCGCCGCCAGTACACGACGATCGCGATCGTCGCGATCGTCCCGTTCCTGCTGCTCGGCTTCTACCACCAGCTCGGCTGGGGAACGGCGATCGGGTTCCTGATCGGCGCCGTGCTCTCGTCCGCAGCCGGCTTCATCGGCATGAACGTCGCCGTCCGCTCGAACGTTCGCACCGCCGAGGCCGCCCGCTCGGGCCTCCCGCAGGCGCTCAACGTTGCGTTCCGCGCCGGCTCGGTCACGGGTCTGCTCGTCGTGGGCCTCGGCCTGCTCGGCGTCGCGGGCTACTACGGCATCCTCACGAGCGGCCTCGGTCACTCGCACGAGTCGGCGATCAAGGATCTCGTCGGGCTCGCGTTCGGCGGCTCGCTCATCTCCGTCTTCGCCCGGCTCGGCGGCGGCATCTTCACGAAGGCCGCCGACGTCGGCGCCGACCTCGTCGGCAAGATCGAGGCGGGCATCCCCGAGGACGACCCGCGCAATCCGGCCGTGATCGCGGACAACGTCGGCGACAACGTCGGTGACTGCGCCGGCATGGCGGCCGACCTGTTCGAGACGTACGCCGTCACGGCCGTCGCCGTCATGCTGCTCGCCACGGTCGGCGGCGCGGCGACGACGGGAACCCGTCTCT
>JAICLU010000085.1 GCA_025925195.1 Thermoleophilia bacterium | reverse complement strand
GAGGGCGTCAATGCGATCTCGGGCGAGCGCTGCGCGCCGCACCCGCACGTCTTCACCGATCGCATGCTCCGCCCCGGCGATCCCGCCTACTTCGACATCCTCCACTCGTACAACGGCTACCGCACGTGTTACTACCGCACGTTCGCGGTCGGCTCCGCGTCGCGCGCGCTCGTCGACTCGTACAAGCGCTGCCGCGACATCCTCGATCACGCGATCTCGCTGATCCGCCCGGGCGTGACGACGGCCGAGGTCGTCGAGCAGGCGTTCCCGAAGGCGGAAGAGTTCGGGTTCCCGAACGAGGAGGCGGCGTTCGCGCTTCAGTACGGGCACGGCGTCGGGCTCTCGATCTGGGAGAAGCCGATCTTCAGCCGGCTCGTGTCGTTCGACTATCCCGAGACGATCGAGGAGGGGATGGTCTTCGCGCTCGAGACGTTCTGGCCGTCGAGCGACGGCTGGTCGGCCGCGCGCATCGAGGAGCAGATGATCGTCACCGCCGACGGCGCCGAGATCATCACGCGCTTCCCGGCCGAGGAGCTGCTCGTCACCGCCGGCGGGCAGTACACGGTCGCCGGCCCGCTCCCGGGCGAGCGCGAGAAGGAATCGAACCTCAACAACCCGAGGGTCGATGCCGGCTGACGTGATCATGCCGATGCTCGGCATGGCGCAGGAGACCGGCAAGGTCCTGCGCTGGCTCAAGGCCGACGGCGACAGCGTCAGCAAGGGCGAGCCGCTGCTCGAGGTCGAGACGGACAAGGTGACGGTTGAGATCGAGGCGCCCGCCGACGGCACGCTCGCGGCCGTGCGCGTGCCGGAGGGCACGGACGTACCGGTCGGCGAGGTGATCGCGCTCGTGCTCGCAGACGGCGAAATCGCGCCGGTCGCCGACACCGAGCTGCGCGCCGTCCGCGAGGTGGAAGCGGTCGCAGCTGCCCCGACCGTCGAGCAGGTGACGATGCCGGCCTCGCGGAAGCGGGGCGGCCGGCTGGCGTCCCCGAAGGCGCGCCGGCTCGCGCAGGAGCGCGGCGTCGACCTCGACTCGCTGTCCGGGACGGGGCCGAACGGCGCGATCGTCGCCGCCGACGTCGAAGGCTTGCAACAACGTGTCACGAGCTCCGCCGCGCCGGAGATGTCGTCGGTCTGGAAGACGATGGCCGCCCGCACCCAGGCGTCGTGGCAGGAGGTGCCGCACTTCTACCTCCACCGCGACGTCGACGCGACGCGGCTCATGAGCTGGAAGGGCGTCGCCCCGAAGGGGACGAGCGTCACCGACCTCCTGATCAAGGTGTGCGCGGAGGCGCTGAAGCGGCACCCGCGGGTCAACGCGGGCGACGAGGTCAACGTCGGCGTCGCGGTCGCGACGGACGACGCGCTGATCGTGCCCGTCGTCCACCGCGCGGGCGAGCTGACGCTCCCGCAGATCTCCGAGCGCCGACGCGCGATCGCCGAGGCCGCGCGCGCCGGCCGCCTGCGCCCCGAGGACGTGCAGGGCGGGACGTTCACGATCAGCAACCTCGGCATGTACGGCGTCGACGCCTTCCAGGCGATCGTCAACGCGCCGCAGGCCGCGATCCTCGCCGTCGGGCGGACCGCGGAGCGGCCGTGGGCGGTCGACGGAGCGGTCGTCGTGCGCCCGGTCATGACGCTGTCCGTGTCCTTCGACCATCGGGTCGTCGACGGCGCACGCGGCGCGGAGTTCCTCGACACGCTGGCCTCGCTCCTCGAGGAGCCGGCGGGATTGGTGGCATAGCTATGGCAACGACTGCGACGAAGCTCGGCGAGTTCGGCATCCAGATCCGCGGCGAGCGCCGCGAGACCGGCGAGACGTACGAGGTCAGGAGCCCATTCGACGGCGCGCCCGTCGCGGTCGTGCATCGCGCGACGGCCGACGACGTCGAGGAGGCGATCGCCGCCGCCCTCGAGGCGTTCGAGATCACGCGGCACCTGCCGTCGTGGCGGCGCGAGGAGATCCTGACGACGATCTCGCAGGGGATCGCCGCGCGCCGGGAGGAGCTCGCCGAGACGATCGCCCTCGAGGCGGGCAAGCCGCTCAAGGTCGCGCGCGTCGAGGTCGATCGCGCCGTCTTCACGTTCAGGATCGCCGCCGAGGAGTCGAAGCGGATCTACGGCGAGATCGTGCCGCTCGACTGGCTGCCCGGCAACGAGGGGCGCCGCGCCGAGATCCGCCGCGTGCCGCTCGGCGTCATCGCAGGCATCAGCCCGTTCAACTTCCCGATCAACCTCGTCGCGCACAAGGTCGCGCCCGCGCTCTCGGCCGGAAACCCGATCGTGCTGCGCCCGGCCTCGCAGACACCGCTCGCCGCGCTCAAGCTCGCCGAGATCGTCTATGCGGCCGGGTGGCCGCAGGACGCATTCGCCGTGCTGCCGTGCTCGACCGACACGGCGCGGCCGCTCGTCGAGGACGACCGCATCAAGCTCCTCACCTTCACCGGCTCGCCCGCGGTGGGCTGGGGTCTGAAGTCCCGTGCCGGCCGCAAGCGGGTCACGCTCGAGCTCGGCGGCAATGCGGCCGTCATCGTCAACGAGGACGCCGACGTCGACTACGCGGCCGAACGGGTCGCGTGGGGCGGCTTCACGTACTCCGGCCAGACGTGCATCTCCGTGCAGCGCGTCTTCGTGCACGACGCGGTCTACGACCGCTTCGTCGCCGAGCTGGTGCGGCGCGTCGAGGAGCTCAAAGTGGGCGACCCGCTCGACGAGGACACCGACATCGGGCCGGTGATCGACTCCGCGAACGCGGACCGGATCGAGGAATGGATCCAGGAGGCGAAGGACGCCGGCGCGGAGGTCCTGACGGGCGGCGAGCGCGAGAACAGCGTCTGGCGGCCGACGGTGCTCGCAAACCTTCGTGACGATCTGCGCGTCTCATGCGACGAGGTGTTTGCGCCGGTGGTCGGGGTCAACAGGTTCTCGGACGTCGAGTCCGCGATCGACGCTGCCGGTCGCAGCGAGTTCGGCCTGCAGGGAGGCATCTTCACGAACGACATCCGCGTGATCGAGACGGCGTTCGACCGGATCGACGTCGGCGGCCTGATGGTCAACGACGTGTCGACGTTCCGGATCGACCACATGCCGTACGGCGGCGTCAAGTCGTCCGGCTTCGGGCGCGAGGGCCTGCGCTACGCGATCGAGGAGATGACCGAGCTGAAGCTGCTGACGATCAACACGAGACCCGACGCAAGATGAGCGCGATCCAGGTCAACGAGCCGAAGCCGCGCATGATCGTCCCGCACAGCGTGCGGGGCGGCGCGATCTCGCTCGTCGGCCTGGTGATCGGGGCGGGGATCTGGGAGATCGTCGGCCGGCACACGCAGGCGGCCTCGTTCGCCCCCTTCTCGCAGACCGTGTCGGCGCTCTGGTTGATGACGCGGAGCGGCGAGCTGCCGACGGCGCTCGAGTCGTCGCTCGAGCTGTTCGGCGCCGGCCTCGGCTTCGCGATGCTGTTCGGCTTCTTCGGCGGCCTGTTCCTCGCGCGCATCCGGCTGCTCCGGATCGGGCTCGAGCCCTACATCCTGATGCTGTACGCAACGCCGATGTTCGCGCTCATCCCGTTCATCCTGTCGCTGTTCGGGTTCGAGTTCCGCGCCAAGGTGATCGTCGTGACGCTGTTCGGCGTCTGGCCGATCCTCATCAACACGCTCGAGGGCGCGCGCAGCGTCAGCAACGACCTGCTCGAGGTGGCGAAGTCGTACCGCTCGACCGAGCCGAAGTTGTGGCGGCACGTGATCATCCCGTACACGCTCCCCTACACGATGACCGGCGTCCGCCAGGCCATCGCGCGCTCGCTGATCGGCATGCTCGCGAGCGAGTACCTGCTCGCGGCGACCGGTCTCGGCAATCTCATCCTCACCTATACGAACCGCTTCGACACCGCGCGCGTACTCGCCGCGGTGCTCGTGATCACGCTGCTCGCGACGATCCTGATGGCGATCGGCCGCGCGATCGAGAACTACTTCGCGCGCTGGAAGGCCGGCGTCTAGTGGCTTCCGTGCCGCACGAAGTTGCAATCCCGCGCACGTACGGCGTGTCGGCGCGGACGCAGCGCACGTTCCTGCGGATCGCGACGGGCGTCATCCTGCTCGTGCTGTGGGAGGTGCTCGTCCGGTGGCTCGCGCCGCCGTTCGTCGCGCGCCCGGTCACCGTTGCCCGCGCGCTGCCGCACGTGCTCGCGAACCACCTGCCGCCCGGGACGCCGACGTTCTGGGGCGCGGCGGAGGCGACCGTGGTCGCGTCGGCCGAGGGCCTCGCGATCGGGATCGTCGGTGGCGTGCTCGTCGGGCTGACGATGGGGCGGCTCCGCACCGCCGACCGGCTGCTCCGTTTCTACATCAGCACGTTCTTCGCGATGCCGATCATCGCGCTCGTGCCCGTGATGACGCTCTGGTTCGGCTACTCGAGCACGGTGCGGCTCTACATCGTCGCGCTCGGCGCCTTCCTGCCGATCTGCCTCAACGTCTACGACGGTACGCGTTCGCTCCCGGCGAGCTTCGTCGAGGTCGCGCAGTCGTACCGCGCGCGCTGGTGGAACGTCTGGTTCGGGATCGCGCTGCCCGCGTCGCTGCCCTATCTGCTCGCCGGGTTCAAGCTCGCCGTCGGCCGCGTGCTCGTCGGCGCGGTGGTCGCCGAGTACATCGTCAACCTCAAGGGTCTCGGCTCCTACATCGTCTTCGACAGCCGCACGTTCCACCAGCCCGAGATGATGGTCGCCGTTCTCTTCCTGGCGCTCCTCGGGGTCTCGGTCAACGCCGCTGCAGACCTGGCGACTCGGCGGTTCCTTCCCTGGTACCGGAGGTCCGAATGAGCACGAACGGCGCTGCAGGGCGCATCCAGATCGACGGCGTCGCGAAGCAGTTCGGCGACCTGCGTGTCTTCCAGGACATCGATCTCGCGATCGGCGAGCGGGAGATCGTCTCGATCGTCGGCCCGAGCGGCTGCGGCAAGACGACCTTGCTGCGCTGCATCGACGGGCTCGTGCAGCCGAGCGAGGGCGAGATCCGCATCGACGGCGCGAAGGTGACGGAGCCGCCGCGCGGCGTCGCCGTCGTGTTCCAGCACTTCGGTCTCTTTCCGTGGAAGACGGTCTACGAGAACGTCGCGTACGGATTGCGGCTCGCGGGTGCGCCGAAGGATCAGATCGCGGAGTCGGTCGCCCGGCACATCGAGCTCGTCGGCCTCAAGGGCTTCGACAAGGCGTACCCGTACCAGCTCTCGGGCGGCATGCAGCAGCGCACCGGCCTCGCGCGGGCGCTCGCCACCGACCCGCACGTCCTGTTGATGGACGAGCCGTTCGCATCGATCGACGCGCAGACGCGCGAGATCCTCCAGTTCGAGCTCCTCCGCATCTGGGAGAGCCGCCCAATGTCGATGGTGTTCGTCACGCACTCCATCGAAGAGGCCGTGCTGATGGGCGACCGTGTGGTCGTCCTGCGCGGCCGGCCGTCGTCCATCCACGAGGTGATCGAAACGGGGCTGCCGCGCCCGCGCACGCGCGACGTTCTGAGCAGCCCCCGGTTCAACGAGGTGCGCGAGCAGGTGTGGTCTCTCCTCATGCACGAGGCAGAGCAGGCGGAGCGCGAGCTCCAGGAGGTCCGGTAGTCCCGTGAGTCCCACGAAGGAGGGTCAACGCATGAAGGTGCACTTCCGTCGGACAGGGGCGAAAATCGCCGTTGTCCTCGCGGCCGTCGCCGCGCTCGGCGTCAGCGCAACGGCCGCGTCCGCGGCTCCCAAGGCGCAGAAGCTGACGACGATCACGCTCGGCGTCCCGGGCATTCCGCCGGTGTTCCTCGGCGTCATGCCGTACACCGCGGTCCAGCAGGGCTACTACAAGAAGTACGGCCTCGACGTCCAGATCAAGGGCTTCACCTCCGGCACCGATGCGGTGCGCGCGGTTGCAGCCGGCCAGATCGATCTCGCGTGGTCGCCGACGCCGTTCGCCATGACGCTCATCTCGAAGGGCACGCCGCTCGTCGGGATCGAGGGCATGGACAAGGTCGACTGGGTCGTGGGCTCGAACTCGTCGAGCATCTCGACGTGCGCACAGCTGAAGGGCCAGAACATCGGCGTCGACTCGATCGGCGGCGCGCGGTACCAGGCGCTGCAGGCGATGCTGACGAAGTGCGGCCTCGACATCAAGGACGTCCACCCGGTCGTGTTCCCGGGCGCGACGGCCGTGCAGGCGATGCTCGCAGGCCAGCTCCACGCGTCGGTGCTCCACCTCGACGACCTCGCAGAGGCGTCGTCGCAGGGCACGCCGATCAAGACCGTGATCTCGATCGCGCAGACCGACCCGTATCAGCACTACGACATGCTCGTCGGGCTCCGCTCGAACATCGCGGCGAAGCGGTCCGCCTTCGTCAACTTCCTGAAGGCCGACATCCAGACGATCCGCTACATGAACAACCCGAAGGCGCTCAGCCGCGTCGCGACGATCGGCATGGTCGTCGGTCACAACCACGCGGTCACCGAGACCGCCTTGAAGCAGTACCTGAAGATCAGTTGGTGGCCGCTGAACCGCAGCGGTCTCGGTATCGGCTCGATCAAGCGCACCGTGTTCGAGAACGTGAAGCTCGGCAACCTGCCGGCGGGGAACCCGCCGACGTGGAGCCAGTTGACGGACACGTCGCTCTGGAAGGCGGCATACAAGGCCGTCACGCCGAAGAAGAAGAAGTAGGAAAAGGCTCGTCGGGCGGGCGTCTTCGGACGCCCGCCCACCCTTCTCGCATGGTCGTAGACGCACACGCGCATGTGATCGTCCCTGGGCTCGGCGCCGACGTCGAGTGGACCGACGCTGGGCAGGTCGTCCGTTACGGAGGACGCGAGATCCGCTCGGCGCTGCGCGAGTTCGGCGACATCCCACGGATCGTCGAGGAGCAGGACCGCGCGGGCGTCGACGTCGTCGTCCTGGCGCCCTGGGTCAACCTCTGCGGGGTCGAGGTCGAGCGGCAGAACGAGGCACTCGCCTCGTGCGTCGGCGAGCGGGTGTGGGCGCTCGGCACGGTCGAGACCGCGGATCAGCTGCGCGAGCTGATGGCGGACGGCCGGTTGGGCGGCGTCGAGATCCCGGCCGCGCCCGGCGGCGTCTTTCTCGGCGACGAGCGCTTCGAGGACTTCTGGAGCGCCGCCGAGGAAAGCGGCGCACTCGTCTTCATCCATCCGAGCACGCGCGGCTTCGCGCTGCCGGTGATGGACGAGCACTACATGTGGAACACGCTCGGCAACCCGTTCGAGACGACCGTGACGGCCGCGCACATGATCGGCAGCGGTGTGTTCGACCGGCATCCGCGGCTACGCGTGCTGCTGGCACACGGCGGCGGCGCGCTGCCCGCGCTGCGCGGCCGGCTCGCGCACGAGCAGACCGTCCACGGGCCGCGACGCGACGTGCTCGCAGCGGTCCGGCGGTTCTACGTCGACACGGTCGTGCACGACGTGGACGTGCTGCGCGGCCTCGTCGAGTTCTTCGGCGCCGACCGCGTGCTCCTCGGCTCCGACTATCCGTTCGACATGGGCGTCGAGCGGCCCGCCGAGATCGTGCGGTCACTGCAGCTCGCTGCGGAAGACGAGGCGAAGATCCTCGGCGGCAACGCGAGGGCGCTGCTGCGTCAGGAGAGCCCGGCGTGAGGCGCGAAGCCGAGCGTGCGCTCCCAGTGCTGCTGACCCATCGCGAAGCCGATCGAGCACCCGAGCTCGACGAGCTCGGGCTCGCTGAACTCGGCGTGGAGCGCATCCCAGAGCTCGTCGGTGGCGAGATCGGCGTCCCAGGCGATCGCCTGCGCCCAGCGCAGTGCGAGCTGCTCGCGCGCGGAGAACCGCTCGAAATCCATGGTCGAGTCGTCCTGTGCGAGAAAGCGGAAGCAGAGCTGCTTCAGCTCGGGGTCGAGCAGGCCGTCGCGCAGCACGCGGTCGCGCATGAACTTCCACGACGCGAGCGCGGCCGGCACGCGGGCGCGCACCTCGTCGGGGCTGTCGCCGAGGCGGGCCACTTAAACCTTCAAGCCGCCCGTCGTGTCGGCGAGGAACTCGCCGTGGCCGACTGCCCAGGTCTTGATGACGCGCTGCTGCCCGAACGTCACGCACACGAAGCTGCCGAGCTCGACGATCTCCTCCTCCGTGAAGTGCTCGCGCAAGCGTGCCCACAGCGCGTCGTCGACGCCCTCGGGCGTCCAGACGAGCATGCTCGTGTAGGCGAGCGCCGCCTTCTGCCGCTCGCTGAACCGGTCGGAGCGCTCGAACTCGAGGACGTCGTCGTAGTCGGCCTCGCTCAGTCCCTCGTCTCTCCCCCGGAGAGACCGCTGCGAGCCTCAGTAGTCGCAGTCGATCGTCTTCGAGACGTAGACGCGACAGAGCTCCTTGAGCGGATGCTCGACGAGGCCCTGCCGGAAAAGTGTCTTCCAGGGCAGCATGAACGCCTTCGCGACGTCCGGGACGTGGAACCGGATCGCCTGCGTCTCTGGCCGCGGGGTGCCGTACAGCCGCGAGTCCTCCATGTCCTGGGCGAGCTCCGGGTCGGCGATCGCGTCCGGGTCGATGTAGCTGATCCGCGCCACGAAAGGAAAATAGCCCATGCCTGAGATCGTGGTCTGTGGCGCCGGTCACAACTCGCTGATCGCGGCGTGCTATCTCGCGAAGGCCGGACACGACGTGCTCGTGCTCGAGTCGCGGCCCGTCGCCGGCGGCGGCGCCGTGACCGAGGAGCTGTCGACGCCGGAGTTCAAGTTCGACTCGTGCTCGACGGGTCACACGCTCATCCAGCCGAACCCGGTTCTGCGTGACGACGAGCTCGGGCTGAAGCGCGAGTTCGGGCTCGAGTACGTGCAGCCCGACCCGGTCGCACACGTCGTCTTTCCCGACGGCGAGCACTTCACGCACTGGCTCGACCTCGACCGGACGCTCGACGAGATCGCGCGCTTCTCGAAGCGCGACGCCGACGCCTACAGGCGCTCGCTCGAAGAGTTCGCCGAGATCCGCGCGCCGCTCGGGCAGTACCGCTTCAACCCGATCGGCTACGCGCCGCCGCTCGACGAGGCGCTCCGCGACAAGCCGAAGTGGCTGCGGCGGATCGCGATGACGTCGTACGACGTCGTCAAGCACACCTACGAGGACCCGCACGTGCAGGCGTACATCCTCTGGCAGGCCTTCCAGACGGCGCAGCCGGTCGACTCGCCCGGCTCCGGGCTGCTCGCGTACTCGATCGTCGCGGGCCGGCAGTCGTCGTCGTGGACGTTGCCGCGCGGCGGTTCGGGTGAGCTCGCGCGCGCGCTCGTCGACTGCCTGCACGCGAACGGCGGCGAGCTGCGCTGCAACGTGCGCGTCGCCGAGCTCGTGCTCGAGAACGGCCGCTGCACGGGCGTCGTCACCGACGGCGGCGAGCGGATCGAAGCGACGCGCGCGGTCGTGTCGACGATCCACGTGAAGAAGCTCGTCGACATGGCGCCCGACGAGGCGTGGGGCGACGACTTCCTCTACGGCATCGACACGTACGACGCCGGCATCTCGACGTTCGCGCAGTACTACGCGACGACCGAGGCGCCGCGCTTCGTCGGAGACGAGACCGCCGTCTCGGCGGGCGTCGTCGGCTGGCCGGAGGACGTGCTGCAGGCGGGTCGCGACCTGCGCGCGGGAGGCTTCCTCGACGGACGCTGGCTGCTCGTCGCGACGCCGACGATCGTCGATCCGTCGCGCGCGCCGGAGGGGCAGCACACGGTGAAGCTGCTCGGGATGGCCCCGTGGAACGGCGGTGACTGGCACGACGAGCTGAAGGCCGGGGTGGCCGCGCAGAACCTCGCCGCCCTGCGCCGCGCCGCGCCGAACATGACCGACGACGTCATCCTCTCGGAGTACGTCAAGAGCCCGGTCGACGTCGAGCAGCACAACGAGCACATGTGGCACGGCACGATCCACGGCGGCGACCGCAGCTGGACGAACGACGGCCCCCGCCGCCCGGCTCCCGGCTGGGCGCAGCACCGCATGCCGATCGCCGGTCTCTACCAGACCGGCGCCACGACCCATCCCGGGGGCTCGATCACGGGCGCGCCCGGCCGCAACTGCGCCGTCGTCCTCCTCGAGGACCTCGGACAAGACCTGAGGGAGGTCGTCGGTGGAACACGATGAGCGGGTGCGGGACGCGATCGCCCACTGGGCGCCGCGGTTCATCACGAACGGCGTCGACTACAACGACTTCACGCGTGTCACGTCGGCCGTGTCCACGTGGGACCAGTGGCTGCCTGCGTGGGTGGCGAACGGCGACTCGTACGCCGAGCGCGCGCGCGAAGCGGAGGAGGCGGGCCGGACGCGCACCGCGGGCGAGCTCTGGAACCAGGCGGCGCTCTCGTACCACTTCGCGAAGTTCGTCTGGATGCTCGACATGCGCCGCTACGAGGAGGCGACGCACCAGGCCGTGCGCGCGCTCCGCGAGGCGCACCGGCTGCTCGACCCGACCGCCGAGCGGATCGAGATCCCGTTCGAGGACGGCGCGACGCTCGTCGGCAACCTCAGGCGACCTCGTGACAATTCGTCACAAGCGGCGCCGCTCGTCCTGCTGTTCCCGGGGCTCGACTCGACGAAGGAGGAGTTCCTCGGCTGGGAGGACGTCTTCCTCTCGCGCGGGCTCGCGACGTTCTCGCTCGACGGGCCGGGGCAGGGCGAGACAGGTCTCTCGACGCCGATCTATCCGAACTACGAGCTCGCCGCGACGGCGGCCATCGACCAGCTCTCTGCACGCGACGACGTCGACCTCGACCGCATCGGCGCCGCCGGCGTCTCGCTCGGCGGCTACTACGCGCCGCGCGCGGCGGCGTACGAGAAGCGATTGAAGGCTGCGGTCGGCATCAGCGGCCCCTTCGACTTCGCGTCGAACTGGGACGCGATGCCCCAGCAGACGCGCGAGACGGTCTGCCACCACACGGGCGCGCAGTCGATGGAGGAGGGCCGTGAGAAGGCGGGCGAGCTCAACCTGTACGACGCGGCGAAGCTGATCGACCAGCCGTTCCTCGCGATCACCGGCCGCAACGACCGGCTGATCCCGTGGCAGCAGACGCAGCGTCAGGCCGAGGAGGCGCCGGGCGGCGAGTTCGTGCTCTACGACGACGGCAACCACGTCTGCAACAACATCCCGTGGAAGTACCGGCCGCTGACCGCCGACTGGCTGAAGGAGAAGCTTGCGGTTCAGTGAGCAGGAGATGGCGCGTCGGTACGGGCTGACGCTCGAGCTGATCGAGCGTCTCGAGCTCGACG
>JAICLU010000198.1 GCA_025925195.1 Thermoleophilia bacterium | reverse complement strand
GCAGGCGGGCGACCACCCCGTCGAGCAGGTCGCCGCTTCCCTTCCCCG
The DNA here is from genome assembly GCA_025925195.1 of Thermoleophilia bacterium. GTDB lineage: Bacteria > Actinomycetota > Thermoleophilia > Gaiellales > Gaiellaceae > Palsa-739. The sequence continues at coordinate 3,499 of JAICLU010000198.1, read as the reverse complement.
TCGCGGCGCTCACGGCCATCGGATCGCCGAAGCCGAGCTGATAGAAATCGTAGTGCGCGGTGCTGCGCTCGAGGTCATCCAGCTTGTTGACAGCGAGCACGACCGGCCGCTGCGCCCGCCGGAGCCGCTCGGCGATGGCCTGGTCCACCGGATTCAGGCCTTCGCGCCCGTCGACCACGAGCAGCACCACGTCGGCCTCGTCCAGCGCGAAGTCGACCTGCTGCCGGATCGCCCGGTCCATCGACTCGTCGGACTCGGGCACGAGTCCGCCGGTGTCCACCACCCAGAAGCCGCGTCCCTGCCACTCGGCGTCGGCGAAGTGCCGGTCGCGCGTGGTGCCGGGACGGTCCGAGACGATCGCCGGGCGGCCGCCGACGATACGATTGAACAGGGTCGACTTGCCGACGTTCGGGCGGCCGACGATCGCGACGGTGGGCTTGCTCACGCGGCCGGCTCGTACAGCGCGTCGATGAAGTCCTTGGACGGCCGCACTTCCATCGGCACGCCGGCGGCGAGCAGGTCGAACGACATGCTGTCCATGAACAGCCCGTGGTCGTTGAGGCATTCGCCCGGGAGGAGCGCGAGGTCGAGCTCACGCCGGCCGGCGAGCGCCTCCTGCAGCGCCGTCCCGGGCAGCAGGCCCGCCGTGGTGACCGAGGCGCCGAACAGGGTGTTCACGACCGGGATCAGCTCGAAGCGCGCGCCGGTGGCCTGGGCCAGCGGCTCGAGCACCATCGGCATGAGCGGCGCCATCGCCGTGCCGGTGACGACGCCGATGCGGCGGCCCCTCCAGCCGCCGAGATCGTCGGCCGCGGCGATGCGGCCCTGCAGCCAGCGCACGCTCCCGACGCCGTTCTCGACCTGCTCGAAGCCGTCATAGATCTCCGCCGGCGGCAGCTCGACGCCCGCTCGCAGATAGAGCTCGTCGGCCCCGAAGGCCCAGTGCACGCCGCGTTCGCGGCGGGCGACGGCCGCGCGCGCATCGACCAGCCGGATGGCGGCCCGGCACTCTTCCGCGGTGGGCTCGCGGACCAGATGATGCTTGCTGTATTCCGTGAGCCCGACGGGCACGACGGAGCAGCCCAGGATGCCGGGCCCGAGCTCGTACAGCTCTGTCAGCGTCTGCTCGAGCACCGGGCCGTCGTTCACGCCGGGCGACATCACGATCTGGGTGTGGAACTGAATGCCGTGCGCCGCGAACTCGCGCAGCTGCGGCAGGATGTCCGGCGCGGTGGGATTCCGCAGCAGATACCGCCGGATCGTCGGATCGGTCGCGTGCACCGACACGTAGAGCGGCGAGAGCCGGTACTCGATGATGCGGGCGACGTCCTTCGGCTTGAGGTTGGTGAGTGTCGCGAAGTTGCCGTAGCGGAACGAGAGACGATAGTCGTCGTCGCGAATGTAGAGGACGTCGCGCAGCCCGTCTGGCAGGCCGTCCACGAAGCAGAAGTCGCAACGGTTGGCGCAGCGCCGGATGCGGGCGGGCTCGAGCGACACGCCGAGCGGCTCGCCCAGCGGCCGCTCGATGTCGAATTCGATTTCGTCGCCACCCGGCTGGCGCACGTGCAGCAGGATGGCCTCGTCGGCGGTGAGGAACTCCCAGTCGAGAAAATCCTCGAGCGCGCGGCCGTTCACGCTGATGAGCTCGGTGCCGGCGACGAGCCCGAGCTCTTCGGCGATCGACTCCGGCTGTACCGCCGTCACCCGTATCATGTGCGCCCTTCCGGAAACGGTATTGCCTATGCCAGCCCGGAAAGATCGTACGGCGGTTCCGTAAATTCAAGTTATGAAATCACTTCGCGTGGCACGGCGAAGTGGTTTCTCAGCCCGCTCGGGCGAGCAGGCCGAGCAACGTGTCGGCGTAGGCCTCGAGCTTGGCAGGGCCGACCCCCTTGACGCGCTCGAGCGCGGCCCGGTCGCGTGGTGGGGCCGTGGCCAGGGCTTCGAGCGTACGATCATGGAAGATGACGTAGGGCGGCTTGCCCTGCCGCCGCGCCTCGTCCCGGCGCCATTCCTTGAGCCTGGCAAGGAGCTGCGGATCGGGCTCTCCAACGCCGCCGGCATCGCCGATGGGCGGCGCGTCGCGGTCCCGGCGCCGGGCGCGCCGGCGGGGGCCGACGGCGCCAGGCAGCGCGAGCTCCGGGTGCACCTCGCCCTTGGCGACGCGTCGACCCTCGACGGTGAGTGCGAGCACGAATGCGCCCGGACGGCCGCCTTCGATCCCCTGGCGGTCAATCAGGCCGGCGTCGGCGAGCGCGTTGAGCAGCTCCTTCACGTCGTCGATCGGCGTCCCGGCGAGCTTGCCGTACGTCGGGATGGCGTCGAGCCGCCGATCGAGCACCTCGCGCACACGGCTGCCGGTCAGCACCTGCGCGATCCGCTCGACGCCGAACCGTCCCGAGAGCCGGCCCACGCCGGACAGGGCGATGCGGACCCGCAGCAGCTCGTCATCGTCGAGCGGCCGGCCGGCCACCCTGCCCCAGCCGAGGCACACGTCGCACGTGCCGCACCGCGGGGCGACGCCGCCCCGCGCCCCGCCGGCGAAGTAGTCGTACACGAAGCGGGTGCGGCAGCCGCGCGAGAACCCGTAGCGGACCATCGTGTCGAGGCGCTCGCGATCGCGCCGGGCCTTGTGCTCGCGCACGCCGTCGGCGAGCGGCATGGCGCCCTGTCCCGCCCGGAGGCCGCCGCTCTCCGCGACCCGGCGCAGCAGCCTCACCGCGGTGCCGGCGGCCATCGACGCCGCGGCGCTCTGGCCGAGCCGCCCGACGATGGTGTCGTCGGGCTCCCCCCGGCCGAGCAGGTCCCAGGCGGTGTGAAGCATGGCGGGAGAGGGGTTGGCGCCCTCGAGGAAGAATTCCTGGGTCCGCACATCGGCCGGCGAAAAGAGAAGCGTGCACCGCGACGGCAGGCCGTCCCGCCCCGCCCGACCCGCTTCCTGGTAGTACGCCTCGATGCTGCCCGGCAGCTCGACATGCACGACGAAGCGAATGTCGGCCTTGTCGATGCCCATGCCGAAGGCATTCGTCGCGACGATCACGTCGGCGTCGCCGCGGAGAAACGTCTCCTGCGCCGCCGTGCGCTCGTCGTCGGTGAGGCCGGCGTGATACCGCGCGGTGCGGACGCCCGCCCCCGAGAGGAAGTCGGCCCACTGCTCGACCGACTTGCGCGTGGCCGCGTAGACGATGCCCGGCAGCCCGACCTCGGTGAGGACGCGCGAGAGCGCCGCCGCCTTCTCCTCCCGTCCGCGGCAGGGATCGACGGCCAGCGTCAGGTTGGGGCGCTCGAAGCCGGTGACCAGGTCGAGCGGCCGGACGAGGCCGAGCTGCGCCGCGATGTCCGCGCGCACGTCGGGCGTGGCCGTGGCCGTGAATGCCGCGGCCGGCACGGCGAGCTCGGCCCGCACCTCGGCGAGCCGCCGGTAGTCGGGACGAAAATCATGGCCCCATTGGCTGATGCAGTGGGCCTCGTCCACCACGAGCCGGGCGGGCGCGAGCCG
>JAICLU010000176.1 GCA_025925195.1 Thermoleophilia bacterium | reverse complement strand
TCCGGCGACGCTCTCGGGCTCGCGCGTGAGAACGCCGCCCGACTCGGGCTCGACGTCGAGCTGCGCGAGGGCGACGAGTCGGCGGCCGGCGACGGCTGGGATCTCGTCGTGTCGAACCCGCCCTACGTCGACTCGCTCGAGGGCCTGCAGCCGGAGCTGCGCCACGAGCCGCGCACGGCGCTCCTCGGCGAGGACATGCACGCGCGCATCGCCGCGGCTGCGGAGACGCGCGCGATCGTGTTCGAGGTCGGCGCCGGGCAGGCAAAGGACGTCGCCGGCCTACTGGAGCGTTGTGGCTACGGCGCGGTGCGCGTGACGCCCGATCTCGCGGGGGTCGATCGCGTGGTCGAGGGGATCAGGTGAGCTCCGTGGTCGAGGCGCTGCGCCGCGGCGAGCCGGTGGTGCTCCCGACCGACACGGTCTACGGGCTGTGCTGCGACGCCTCGACGGCCGGCCCGACGGAACGGCTCTACGCGCTGAAGCGGCGCGACCTGTCCCAGCCGTCGGCACTGCTCGCGGCGAGCGTCGACGACCTGCTCGCCGCCGTCCCGGAGCTCGACCGCTCGCAGATCCGCACGGGAGCCTTCACGCTGATCCTCCCGAATCCCGCCCGCCGCTACCCCTGGATCTGCGGCACGACGCCGGAGGCGATCGGGGTCCGCGTCCCCGACCTGCCGGAGCCGGCCGCGGAGGTCGTGCGCGCGCTCGGCGTCGTCGTCGCGACGAGCGCGAACCTGCACGGCGGCCCCGACCCGTGCAGCGTCGGCCAGCTCGCACCCGAGCTGCGGCACTGCCCGGTCGTCGACGCGGGCCAGCTGCCGGGCACGCCGTCGACGGTCGTCTCGCTCACCGGCCCCGAGCCGGTCGTGCTGCGCGTCGGGTCCGCCCAGTACGATCCCTCCCACTAGGGAAGAGGAGGAGACCGCCGTGTCCGTCGCGCAGGAGACCTTTCAGCATCTGACCACCGCAGGCCTCGACGAGGTCGATCCCGACATCGCGCGCCTCCTCGGCGCCGAGCTCGAGCGCCAGCGCGGCCAGCTCGAGCTGATCGCCTCCGAGAACTTCACGTGGCCGTCGGTCCTCGAGGCGGTCGGCTCCGTGCCGACGAACAAGTACGCCGAGGGCTACCCCGGCAAGCGCTACTACGGCGGCTGCGAGGTCGTCGACCAGATCGAGCGGCTCGCGATCGACCGCGCGAAGGAGCTGTTCGGCGCGGAGCACGCGAACGTCCAGCCGCACGCGGGCGCGCAGACGAACATGGCGGTCTACATGGCCGTGCTGCAGCCGGGCGACACGATCCTCGGCCTGCGCCTCGACCACGGCGGCCACCTGACGCACGGTCTGAAGGTGAACTTCAGCGGCCGCCTCTACACGATCGCGTCGTACGGGGTGTCGCGCGAGACGATGACCGTCGACTACGACGAGGTGCTCGCGCAGGCGAAGGAGTTCAAGCCCAAGCTGATCGTCTGCGGCGGCTCGGCGTACCCGCGCACCGTGGAGACCGACAGATTCCGTGAGATCGCCGACGAGGTCGGCGCGCTGCTGCTGTGCGACATGGCGCACTTCGCCGGGCTCGTCGCCGCCGGCCTGCACCCGAACCCGGTCGAGCACTGCGACTTCGTCACCTCGACCACCCACAAGACCCTCGCCGGTCCGCGTGCCGGCTTCATCCTCTGTCGCGAGGAGCATGCGTCCGCGGTCGACCGCGCGGTGTTCCCCGGCATGCAGGGCGGCCCGCTCGAGCACACGATCGCCGCAAAGGCGACGTGCTTCAAGATCGCCGCGTCCGAGCCGTTTCGCGACTACCAGCGCCAGATCCGCGCGAATGCGGACACGCTCGCGGCGACGCTGATCGACGGCGGCCTCGAGCTCGTGACCGGCGGGACCGACACGCACCTGATGCAGATCGACCTGCGCAACTCGGAGTGGACGGGCAAGGACGCGGAGGAGCGGCTGCACGAGGTGAACATCACCGTCAACCGCAACACGGTGCCCTTCGACGAGCGGCCGCCGACCGTCGCGTCGGGCGTCCGCATCGGCACGCCGGCGATGACAATGCGCGGCTTCGACGAGGACGACTTCCGCGAGACCGGCCGGATCATCGTCGAGGCGCTGACCGAGTCGCCCGACGTCGAAGGGCTACGGGGCCGCGTGGCGGCGTTGTGCGACCGGCGGCCGCTCTATCCGGGGTTCCGCGGGTACACGACGTACAGCGCGTGAGTCCACGGCTCACCGTCGTCGAGCATCCGCTCGTCCAGCACAAGCTGTCGTACCTGCGCGACGTCGACACGCCGACCGTCCACTTCCGCAAGCTCGCGAACGAGATCACGCTGCTCCTGACGTACGAGGCGACGAAGGATCTCCCGACCGAGGACTACGAGATCGAGACGCCGCTCGAGCGGACGACCGCGCAGCGCATCTCCGGCAAGAAGGTCGCGGTGTGCCCGGTGCTGCGCGCCGGCGTCGGGATGCTCGACGGTGTGCTCTCGCTCGTGTCGAGCGCGCGCGTCGGCTTCATCGGCATGTACCGCGACGAGGAGACGCTGCAGCCCGTGCAGTACTACTCGAAGCTGCCGACCGACCTGAGCGAGCGCGACGCGATCGTTCTCGACCCGATGCTCGCGACGGGTCATTCGAGTGCCGCCGCGATCGAGGCGGTCAAGGACGCCGGCGCGCACTCGGTGACGCTCGTCTGCATCGTCGCCGCGCCACCCGGCATCGAGTACATCCACGAGCACCATCCGGACGTGCATATCGTCTGCGCCGCCGTCGACCGCGGACTCGATCACCGCGGCTTCATCGTCCCCGGCCTCGGCGACGCCGGCGACAGGCTGTACGGCACGAAGTAGCTGGGCGCCGGGCTGCGGGCGCTACGGTGCTCGGATGAGCGTCCTTGCGATCGCTCGGGACATAGGCTCGTCGCATCACAGCGTTCTCACCGTCCTCGGCGACCATTTGCAGGTCGTCTGGGGTGCGCTCGTCGCGATCGCGATCGTCGTGCTCCTGACGCCGGCGGTCGGGGGCATGGCGCGGCTGCTCGGCGTCGTCGACCGGCCCGGCGGCCGGCGCCTGAACCGGAGCCCGATCCCGCGCCTCGGCGGGCTCGCGCTCTTCCTCGGCATCTTCGTCCCGGCGCTTGCGTTCCTGCCGTTCGACCGGCAGACGCGTGGCCTGCTGCTCGGCGCCGCGGTCGCGGTCACGGTTGGCGCGGTCGACGACTTCCGCGGGCTGCGCTGGTTCGAGAAGCTCGGCGGCCAGGTCCTCGCGGCTGCGATCCCGACGTGGTTCGGGATCTGGGTCGATCGCTTCACGTTCCCGCTGCTCGGCATCCACGTCCTGCCGGCCTGGGCCGGTGTGCCGCTGACCATCCTCTGGATCGTCGCGATCATGAACATGGTCAACTTCCTCGACGGGCTGGACGGGCTCGCGTCCGGGGTCGCGGCGATCGCCGGGCTCACGTTTGCGATCATCGCGCTCTCGCTCGCGAAGACCGACGCCGCGATCTTCTCGGCGATCGTCTTCGGCGCCTGCCTCGGCTTCCTGCGACACAACTTCTATCCGGCGCGGATCTTCATGGGCGACTCAGGGGCGCTGCTGCTCGGCTTCGTGCTCGCCGCGATCTCCGTCCAGGGCCTCCTGAAGACGGCCGCAACCGTCGCCCTGTTCTTCCCGCTGCTCGTGCTCGCGGTGCCGATCGTCGACACGACGTTCGTCGTCGTTCGCCGCCTGAAGCACGGGCAGAAGGTCTTCGAGGGCGACCAGGCGCACCTGCACCACCGCTTCCTGCGGCGTGGGTTCTCGCAGCCTCGGGCGGCATTCACGATCTGGGCCTGGTGCCTGTCGCTCGCTGCGGCGGCGCTCGCGACGCGCTTCGTCCCGTTTCGCGAGTCCGGCGTCTGGCACCCATGGCCGACGGCGCTGGCCGGCGGGATCGCGGCGATCGCGGTCGCGATCTCGATCTACGTCGTCTACGTGCTCGAGATCGTCAAGATCGCGAACCCGTACCAGCGGAAGCGGCAGCCCGACGATCCGCTCCGCAAGAGCGCCTAGCGGCGCCGCGACAGCGCGACGCCGACGAGGCAGAGCGCGCCGCCGAGATAGGCGAGCTTCGCGGGGCTCTCGCCGAGCCAGGCCCAGCCGAGGAGGATCGAGAGCGGCGGGACGAGGTACGTGGTCGCGGCGAGCCGCCCGGCGTCGGTGCGGCGAAGCGCATACGCCCACGTGCTGAACCCGAGGGCGGTCGGTCCGAGGCCGAGGTAGACGAGCCAGCCGATCGATCCGCCCGGCGCGTCCGCGAGTTGCGACACGAGTCCACCCGCGAACGGCAGGCAGGCGACGGTGCCGATCACGCAGCAGAGGAAGATCGTCTGCGTCCCGGTCAGCGACCGGAGCACGACTTTCTGCGCGACGACGCCGCCCGCGTACGCCACGGCCGACGCGAGGCAGAGGAGGACGCCCTCGGTGGTCGTCGTGTGGTTCGACGTGGCGACTGCGATCACCGCGACCCCCGCGAACGCAACGGCGCAGCCCACGAAG
>JAICLU010000050.1 GCA_025925195.1 Thermoleophilia bacterium | reverse complement strand
GCGAGTAGTTCGTCGAGGCGGCCGGAACGAAGGGCGCCGCCAGCGCGACGAGTGTCAGTGCCGCCCGCACGGGGCAATCGTGCCAGCCGCGTGCGGTCGGCGCTGGTACGATTCGATTGACTGGTCAGTCAATATCCGAGGCAATATCCGAGGAGATCATGTCGACGATCGAAGCAACCGGGGTCTCGTTCGCCCTCACCGACGAGCAGAAGGCGCTGCGCGAGCTCGCGCGCGCGTTCGCGGAGAAGGAGATCCGCCCGAAGGAGCGCGAGTACGACGAGCAGATGCGGCACCCGGCCGACGTGATCGCGAAGGCGCACGAGCTGGGGCTCATGAACCTGCACGTGCCCGAGGAGTACGGCGGCCCGGGGCTCTCGGTCTTCGACGGGATGCTCGTCGGCGAAGAGCTGTACTGGGGCTGCTCCGGCATCGGGACGTCGATCTCCGCGAACGGCCTCGGCTCCGGCCCCGTGATCGGCTTCGGCTCGGACGAGCAGAAGCGGAAGTGGCTGTCGCCGCTCGTCGAGGAGCCGATCCTCGCCTCGTTCGGGCTGTCCGAGCCCGGCGCCGGGTCGGATGTCGCGTCGCTCAAGACGACGGCGGTGCGCGAGGGCGACGAGTACGTCCTCAACGGCTCGAAGACCTTCATCACGAATGCCGGCTACGCCGCGTGGGCGACGATCTTCGCGAAGACCGATCCCAGGGGCGGCGCCAAGGGCATGTCGTGCTTCGTCGTCCCGATGGACACGCCCGGCGTCACGATCGAGTCGCACCTCGACAAGATGGGTCAGCGCTCGACCGACACGTCGGCGTTCGCGCTCCAGGACGTCCGCGTGCCCGCCGACAACCTGATCGGCGCGGAGGGCGACGGCTTCAAGATCGCGATGGCGACGCTCGACGCGACGCGGCCGGGGACGGCGATCGGCGCGGTCGGCGTCGCACAGGCGGCGTTCGAGCATGCGAAGGCGTATGCGGTCGAGCGGGTCACGTTCGACGTGCCGATCGCGATGCACCAGGGCGTCAACTTCATGATCGCCGACATGGCGACGGAGATCGAGGCTTCACGGCTGCTCTGCTGGCAGGCGGCGTGGATGCTCGACGAGGGCTACGGCCGCAAGGCCACGCTGTACTCGTCGTTCGCGAAGCGCTTCGCGGCCGACACCGCGATGAAGGTGACGACCGACGCCGTGCAGGTCTTCGGCGGCTACGGCTACATCAAGGAATATCCCGTCGAGAAGCTGATGCGCGACGCGAAGCTGTTCCAGATCTACGAGGGCACGAGCCAGATCCAGCGACTCGTGATCGCGAAGGAGCTCTTCCTGCCGAAGGGCTAGCGCTCGACGATTCGGGCTTGCATTAATGCAGGCAGAAATCGTGGCTCTTCAGATCGATCTCAGCGGACGCGTGGCGCTCGTGACCGGCGGGTCGCGGGGTCTCGGCCGTGCAGATGCACTGACGCTTGCGCGCGCCGGCGCCGACGTCGCCGTCGCCGACCTGCTGGTCGAGTCGGAGCTGTCCGAGGAGACCGACCGCTACGGCGCCCTCGCGACGGTCGCCCGGCAGCAGGGGCTCGTCCACACCGAGGAGACGGTCGAGGAGATTCGCACCATGGGCCGGCGCGCGCTCGCGCTGCGCTGCGACGTCACGAACCGCGACGACGTCGACGCTGCCGTCGCGCGGACGGTCGATCAGCTCGGCTCGGTCGACATCCTCGTCAACAACGCCGGCACGCTCGACCACGTCGCTCAGTTCGCGAACCAGTCGCCCGAGCTGTGGGAGCGCGACCTGCGCGTCAACCTGACCGGTGCGTTCAACTGCGCGCAGGCCGTGTGGCCGCACATGCAGGAGCGCGGCTGGGGCCGCATCGTGAACATGTCGTCGGTCGCGGGGACGCTCGGCGGCTTCGGCCAGGCGAGCTATTCGACGACGAAAGCCGGCCTGCTCGGCCTGACGAAGACGCTCGCCATGGAAGGTGCGCGGCACGGCATCACGTGCAACGCGATCGTCCCCGGCGTGATCGGCACCGAGGCGTTCCACATGGCATCGAGCGCCATGAACGAGCGGATCGTCGCCCGGACCGCGCTGAAGCGGCCGGGCGAGCCGCAGGAGATCGCGAACGCGGTCGCCTTCCTCTGCTCCGACCTCGCAAGCTTCGTCACCGGCCTCGAATTCAACGTTTCGGGCGGCGTGGAACTGTTCGTGTTCTAGCTCGAGGACTACGATCAATCGGACGATGCGGGTTCTCCTCGTTACCGTGGCGGCCCTGACGGCCGCAGCCGGCTTCCCCCTGTTCGCGTCTGCGCAGAGCAGGGCGGATCAGCCGCCGACCATCTCGCAGGGCGACATCAGCACGTCCGCGACGGCCGGTTTCGGCGCCAGCACGTTCAGCGCGGACGTCCCGATCGATCCGGCCGTGAGCGACCCTGACGACGCGAGCAACACGCTGGCCCTCTCGTGCAACAACTCGAGCAATACGTTCCTCGCCGGTTCGACACGGGTGAAGTGCCGTGTCACGGACCCGGCCGGGGCGTTCGCCGAGGTCACGTTCACCGTCACGGTCACCGTTCCAGGGCCGTCGTTCAACGGGCCGGGGCCGATCACCGTGGCCGCAACCGGCCCTGCCGGCGGGGTGGCGACCTGGGCCGACGTCACCGCGACGGACGTCGGCGGCCAGTCGGACGCGGTCACGTGCGATCACCAGAGCGGGATCGTCTATCCGATCGGCACGACGACGGTGACCTGCAGCGCGAGCGTGATCCGCCACGACTCGGTCGGCAACCCGATCAACTGGGCGAGCGGGCAGACGCAATTCTCCGTGACCGTGACGCCGCAGGCGCCGGCCGCAAGCGGCTCCTCCGGCGGAAGTAGCAGCAGTAGCGGCAGCGGCGGATCGAGCAGCAGTAGCGGATCGAGCGGTAGCAGCGGCAGCAGCGGCAGCAGCGGGGGATCGAACGGCAGCGGTGGCGGCAGCAGCAGCACTCCGGCAGCGGGCAGCGCGTCCGGCGGGTCGAGCTCCAGCGGATCGCCGGGTGTGACCAGCGCTTCCGGACCGTCGACGCCCACGAACGGGTCGACGTCGCCGGCGACCGCGCAGGCACCGCTGGCCGTCCAGCTCAGCCCGGCCAAGTCCTCGACCTCGGGCAAGGGCGAGACCGTGAGCTTCAGCGTCAAGCTGAGCGCCCGCGCTGCCGTACACGTCGTGGTCACCACCGCAGGCGGTAAGGCGCTGTCGGAGTTCACGCTGACCGGCCAGAAAGGTCTGAACAAGCTCTCGACGTTCGTCCGGGGGGCGGCGAACAACAAGCTGAGGCTGAAGGTCACCGTCCTGGTGAAGGGGCAGAAGCACACGATCGTCGAGCGGATCCGCAAGGTCGCCCGGCACTAACGGACACACGGCTCGCGAACTGCCTTGAACACAGGGGAGAGCCGCTCCGAAGGCGCGGCTACCCTGGGGCGTTCTGATCCGGCGCGCCTCCTATCTCCTGCTCGGCCTCGCGGCGATCGCCGTGCTGCTCGGTCTGGCCTTCGCAGGCTCGGCGACCACGCTCGCAAAGGGCGTCTCGATCGACGGCGTCGACGTCGGTGGCATGACGACGAAGGACGCGCAGGCGCTGCTCGAGAAGCGCACGGCGCTGCTCGCCGACCGGCCCGTCGCATTCCTCGCCGGCGGCAAGCGCTTCCCGATCCGCCCGAAGGAGCTCGGCGTCGAGCCCGACTGGGCGCAGGCGGTCGAGGTCGCGCGCCGCCAGGGCGACGGCTTCGGCCCGCTGCGCGGCTTCAAGCGGCTCGATGTCCAGGTCTTCGGCGCCGACGTCACGCCGCCGACCGGAGTCCTGAGCGGGGCGCTGCAGTACAAGCTGCGGCTGATCGCCGCCGAGGTGGGCCGGCAGCCGCAGGATGCACGGCTCGTCCGCCGCGGCGGCCGCATCGTCGTCGTGCCTGCGCGCGCAGGTCTCGTTCTCGACCGCTCGGCGGCGGCGAAGACGATCGTGCATCAGCTCGCCCAGCTCGACCGCACGGACGAGTCGATCGAGCTGCCGCTCCGCCGCCAGGCGCCGCGCGTCGTCGCCGCCGACCTGGCCCGCGCCGCGCGGCAGGCCCGCGTCGCCACGTCCGCGCCCGTCCGGCTGACGCTCGGGAAGACGCACTGGCTCCTGCCACGCCACCGCATCGCGACCCTGCTGCAGCTGCCGGCCGACGGGCGCACGAAGCTTGCGATCGCCGGCCCGGGCGCCCAGTCCTGGCTCGTCAAGCTCGGTCGCCGCGTCGCGAAGTCGCCGCGCGACGCGACGTTCGCCGTCGACGGATCGCACGTCACCGTCGTGCCGTCACGCCCGGGGACACAGCTCGACGTCAACGCCGCGACGAAGGCGATCCTCGCCGCCGCGCTCCGCACCGGGGCGGCCCGGCGCGTCACCGCGCTCCCGGTCGAGGTGGCGCAGCCGAAGCGCACGACGCAGGCCGCACGCGCGATGGGGATCGACGGGATCGTCTCGAGCTACACGACCGAGTACGGCGGCATCCCGAACCGGATCCACAACGTCCAGCTCGTCGCGCACCTGATCGACGGCACCCTGATCGCCCCGGGCGACACCTTCTCGTTCAACGGGACGACGGGCGAGCGATCGGCGGCCAAGGGCTTTCTCGAGGCGCCGGTGATCGTCAACGGGGAGCTGACGAACGGCCTGGGCGGCGGCGTCTGCCAGGTCTCGACCACCGTCTTCAATGCTGCGTTCGAGGGCGGCCTCAAGATCACCGAGCGCGTCAATCATGCGCTGTACATCAGCCACTACCCGCAGGGACGCGACGCGACGGTCAACTACCCGGACGTCGACCTGAAGTTCGTCAACGACACGCCGCACTGGCTGCTGCTACGGACCTTCGTCGGCTCGTACTCCTTGACCGTGAACCTGTACGGCACACCCGTGCACCGCCGCGTCGAGAGCAGCACTTCGCCGCTCGTCACGACGGGGCCGATCCCGGTGCAGAAGACGGTCGACCCGTCGCTGAAGCCGGGGGAGAGGGTCGTCGACGACCCGGGCGTGCCGCCGATGTCGACGAGCGTGACACGCGACGTCTTCGCCGCTGACGGCGCGCAGCTCGATCACGACGTCTGGTACTCGTCGTATCGCGCCGAGCCGAAGCTCGTGCGCATCGGCCCCGCGGTGATCAAGGACGACGCGAAGCCGAAGAAGACTCGGCAGCCACAACCGACTCCCTGAGCCAGTCCGGCAGGCGCGTCGGGCGCAACGTCCCCGCGTCCACACATGCGTGGTCGGTGTAGCCGTCCGCCATCAGCGTCCCGTCGTCGCGGACGACGGCGTACTCGTAGCGGAAGCGAGCGCCCCGGATGCCGACGCACCGGGTATGCACCTGCAGGACGTCGTCGAATCGTGCCGGCGTGACGTAGCGGCAGTGCGACTCGAGGACGAGCGCCTCGATGCCGTGGTCGCGCAGCGCCTGGTATCCGCCCGAGAATTCGCGCAGGTACTCGACGCGGGCGACCTCGAACCAGACGAGGTAGTTCGCGTTGTGCGCGATCCCCTGAGCGTCCGTGTCGTGGAACCGGACGCGTACCGTTGTCGAGAACGTGAACCCCTCCATCGAGCGCAGTATCGACACTCTGGCGGAGCTCTTGCGCGAGCACCCGCCGTGCGTCGTGCTGACCGGCGCGGGGATCAGCACCGAGTCGGGCATCCCGGACTTCCGCTCGCGCACCGGTATCTGGGCGCGCTACGACCCGCTGGAGTACGCGACGATCGACGCCTTCCTGCGTGACCCGGCGAAGGTGTGGGACTTCTACGGAAAGCGGCTCGCCGTGCTCGGCGGCGCTCGGCCGAACGACGGTCACCGCGCGCTCGTCGAGCTCGAGGACGGCGGCGTCGTTCGCGCCGTCGTCACGCAGAACATCGACCGGCTGCACGAGCTCGCCGGGACGCGCGCGCTCGTCGAGGTGCACGGCTCGATCCGCACGTCGAGTTGTCTCGATTGCGGAACGGTCGTCCCGCTCGCCGAGGTGGTCGCGCTGCTGCCTGTGCCGCACTGTCCGGCGTGCGGCCGCGTCTTGAAGCCTGACGTCGTGATGTTCGGCGAGCTGCTGCCGGCCGCGCGGATCGCGCGGGCGGAGCAGCTCGCGCGCGAGGCAGGAGTGCTGCTCGTCGTCGGCTCGTCCCTCGAGGTTCACCCGGTCGCAGGGCTGCCGCTCGAGACGCTCGCGAACGGCGGCCGGCTCGCGATCGTCAACCGCGGCGCGACGCCGTTCGACGGCCGCGCCGGCGTGAGGATCGACGCCGGCGCGGGCGCGACGCTAACGGCGTTGGCCGGCCGGTTTCAGTGAGGCCGCGAAGATCGCCTCGCGGAACCGCCCGTTCACGGGCGCCCGCGCCAGCGTGAACACCGGCACGGCTCGCCCGCCCGCGAACGCGGTCGAGAAGTAGTCGCCGACCATCCGGCCGCCTTCCGAGGCCGGCAGCCACGACATCGGCATCGCCTGGGTGTCGAGCCGCTGCGGGGCGCTCCACGTCCGACCGCCGTTGCCCGACTCGGTGTACGCGATGCCGAGCGTGTTGGCGGTCTTGCCCGAGTGGAAGTAGGCGTAGACGAGCCCGAGGTGGCCGGGCTCGGTCGGGTCGGCGCCGATGCCCGTGATGAACGAGTCGAAGCTCCCCGTGACCCGCACCGGTGCCGTCCAGGTCGCGCCGTCGGTCGACGTCGAAAGCACGATGTCGTTCGCCGTGCACGCACGGCGGAAGCGGCAGTCGTGCCAGACGGCATAGATCGTCCCGTTCGAGTCGACGTCGACCGACGGGAGCGCGATCGCGCGCATCGGGTCGTCGTTCGCCGACTGGAGGTTCGAGACGGTGAAGCGCTGGAACGTCGCACCGCCGTCGGTCGAGCGGAGCGCGGCGATCGAGCCGGTGAGCGCTTCCTCGCCGCGGTAGTCCCCTGCGACGACGGTGAGCGTGCCGTTCGGCTGGATCACAGGCTGCGTCCCGACGAGGATCGAGCCGGCCCGCACGGGCGGCGACCAGGTGAGGCCGCCGTCGTCGCTCGACTGGCTGACCGTGATGTTCTTCTCGTCGTCCGAGTACTCGAGGTAGCAGCGACCCTCGTGCGGGCTCGTCGGGCTGTTGTCGCACGCGAGCCAGTCCTTGTCGAGGATCGGGCCGTCGGCGGCGTCGATCGGGGCCGACCAGTGCAGCCCGTCGGTCGAGCGCGCGACGAGGACGCTCGATCCGTCGCCGTCGAGCGTCAGCACGCCGACGAGCCAGACGCCGTGGACGGCGTCGTAGCCGACCGTCGGGTCGGAGGCCGCCGTCTCCGGGCCGCCGGCATTGACGGTGACGCCGGGGAGCACGCTGCGGCGCCACGTGCGGCCTGCGTCCGTCGACACCGCGGTGCCGATGTTCGCCGCAGCGCCCGACTCGCGCCGGCCGAGCTGGAATGCCGCCACGACCGTCGTCCCCCAGGCGAAGTCGTCGGGCTCGACGGCCGTCTCGTGCTGGCTGTCGCGGTTTGCATACGGGTCGACCGACAGCCGCCGCAAGACCACCTCGCAGTCGGACGCGACCCTGTCGGACGCGTCGGCGCTCACGACGTCGCGGCCGCCGCCGCAGCTGACACGGTCGACGCCGCCGAAGGCCGCCTGCAGCAGATCGCCGTGCTTCGTGCCGTGGATCGTCGCGGCCGCCGCGGTCGAGACGAGGACGAGCGCGAGAGCAAGGATGGCCAGGGCGCGGCGCACGGGACGGCCCAGGGTAGTCCCAGGGCCGCCGGCTACGCCGCCGCGCGCCGGAGCGGGCGTTCCGCGAGCACCTGCCGGCACACGGAGCACTCCGTGCGCTCGAGCTCGTACGGGATGCCCGCGCGCCGCCCGACGAAGACCGTCGTCACGCGTGCGTGCCGATGCGGGAGTTTGGGAAGTCTGCGATTCGAGGCCATTTCTGCTCTCAATGTACTGAGACGTTCGGAGGACGCAATTGTCAGTTCGGGTGATGCTGGGGATCGGGATCGCGGCGCTGGTCGCCGGCTGTGGCGGCGGCGCCGCCACGACGAGGACGACCACCACCACCGCCTCGGGCGTCAAAGCGGCGGCGGCCGAGCGCTGCGCCGCCGGCTCGATCCGGCCGCTCGGGCACCGCGACCTCGCGTACGGCGCCGTCGTGACGCGACCGGTCACCGCGTTCCGCGCGCCGGGAGAGGTCCCCCTTCATCGGTTCGGCCTCCGCAACGTCAACGGCGCCGCGACCGTCTTCGGCGTCCTCGCCGCGCGCGTCGACGCTCGCTGCCGCGCGACCTGGCTCCACGTCGAGCTGCCCATTCGTCCGAACGGCGCCGTCGGCTGGGTGCGCGCCGACCACGTCGCGAAGCTCCCCGTCCGCACGCGGATCGTCGTCGACCTCTCCGAGCGGTCGGTCAGCTTCTACCGACGCGGCCGCCTCCGGCTGCGCTCGCGCGCGGCCGTCGGCTCGCCGGCGACGCCGACGCCGCTCGGCCGCTACTACGTGAACCAGCGGCTCGTCCCGTCCGACCCGCGCGGCCCGTTCGGCCCCGGCGCGATTGGCATCTCCGCCTTCTCGCCGGTCCTCACCGGCTGGGCGCAGGGCGGGCCGGTGGCGATCCACGGCACGAACGAGCCGTGGTCGATCGGGCGCGCCGTGTCGAACGGTTGCATCCGCCTGCCGAACGCGGTGCTGCGGAAGCTCTTCGCGCAGGCGCCCGCGGGCACGCCGGTTCTGATCGTCAGGTAGGGCAGGCCGCGCCGACGAGCACCTTCGGCGCGGCGATCCTGGGCGCCTGCAGGTTCCGGTGCGAGAAGTCGAGGGCGGTCGCGAGATTCGGTGCATGCGCGTCGCGCTCGGTCAGGGGCTCGAGCCCCCAGCGCCATTCGGCGAGCCTGAGGATCGACGTGTGGTCGTAGACGCCGTGCGCGACGTGGCCGCGGCGCGCGAACGGCGAGACGAGCACCGTCGGGACGCGGAAGCCGCGCTGCTCGAGGCCGGGGCTCGGCCCGACCGCCGCCGGCGGCGGCACGTGGTCGTAGAAGCCGCCCCATTCGTCGAAGGTGTAGACGAGGAGCGTGCGCGGCCACGCCGGGCTCTTCACGACGGCGTTGTAGATCTGCGACATGAAGTACTCGCCCGCGCGGATGTCTGCATGCGGGTGGTCGTCGTTGCCCTGGTCGCCGGAGACGGGGCCGGTGTCGGTGAACGTGTAGCTCGGGTCGATCCACGAGAACGCGGGCAGCCTGCCGGTCTTCGCCTGCGCGAAGAACCTTGCCCATGGATGCGAGATCGACCGGTAGCGCTGGTACAGCAGGAGAAACGCGAAGTTGCCGTAGTAGTAGGCGGCCGGGATGCGCTTCGCGGCGAAGCGGTCGAAGATCGTCGGCAGGTCGATCCGCTTCTGCGCGTCGTCGAGGCGGTCGGTCGTCCCCGAGAGCGCGAAGAAGCGGTTCGGGAACGTCGGCCCGAGAAACGACGCGAAATACCGGTCGCAGGTGGTGAACGCGGGGGCGGCCTTGCCCAGGAACGGCAGGTCGGGCTGCGTGTAGTAGCCGATCGACCAGAGGTCGTTCACCTTCAGCCAGCCGTCGCACGCGCCGTTGTTCCACTCGGCCTGCGCGTCCGGCACCTCGTGGCCGGGGTCGTGGTACGAGCAGCCCTGGAAGTCGGGCGCGAGACGGAACGTCGGGTGCGCGACGCCGTTCGCGTCGGTGTACGAGAGGCCGGCCTGCTTGCCGTCCGCATGGGGGAGCCAGCCGAGGAAGTGGTCGAACGACCGGTTCTCCATCATCACGACGACGACGTGGTCGATACCCGACTTCTTCGGGCTCGGCAGCCTCGTCGAGGACGACAGCGCGGCCTTTGCCAGCGGGTGGCGGGCTACCGCCGCGGCCGCGCCGGCGGCGAGCAGGCCTCGCCGCGTGAACCGTTCCTCCCACGCGTCCATGCGTGGAGTATCGTCCCGTCCGTGGCCGGACGGAAAAACGACCTGCTCGGGCGGCTCGCCGACCTCGGCGAGGACGCGATTCAGCGGATCGGCGACGTGCCGGGCGCAGATCGGATGCTCGGTGCCGTCAACGCGCTCCGCGACCGGACGGACGAGCTGCAGAAGCGCGTGCGCGGGCTCGAAGGTCTCGAGCAGCGGCTCGCAGACCTCGAGCGCAAGGTCGACAAGCTCTCGAAGGGCGCAGCTTCGCCATCACGCTCGACGGCGAAGAAGGCGACCACGACGAAGAGCTCGAGCGCCAAGAAGCCCCAGTAGACCGAGCAGCAGGCCGCCCGCGATGTCGGTGGGCGTGTGCCAGCCGGCGAGCTGCAGCAGCACGATCGACGCCACGGCCCAGGCCGCGCCCCACGGCTGCGCGACGGCGGCGGCGACAAGCACCGTGCGCAGGGTGTGACCGCTCGGGAACGACGAGTCGAACCCGGTGATGTGGTGCGCGCCGCTGTAGAGCGCCGGGCGGTCGAGCACCTCCTTGCAGAGCGTCTCGACGGCGGTGCCCACCACGAGCACGACGGCCAGCGCGCGCGACCGCCGCGCGACGATCGCAAGCGCGACGACGAACGACGCGGGCAGCGTCACGACGTTCGCCGCGACCGAGTAGGCATTGCCCCAGTGCGTCCCGTAGAGGGGGACGAGGGCCTCGAGCAGCCCGCTTTCGTCGCTCGTGAACGTCCCGCCCGGCATCAGATGGTCGACCGACCACTGGTCGAGCCCGGTGAAGACGCCGGCCGCCACCGCTGCCGCGAGCGCGGCGAAGGCGGCGCTAAGAAGGAACGCGGATCTGGAGCGCACGCGGCACCACCTCGAATCGCGCCGGCGTCGTGCCGACCTGCTCGCCGTCCAGCTCGATCGGCAGACGCTCGGGGGCGTCGACGGCGACGCTGCGCGACCGCAGCAGCTCGACCTTGGGGTGCGCGAGATATGTCCCCTTGTAGATCTTCGGCGCCGTCGTGGCGAAGTCGCGCTTGTCGATGTCCCCGATCAGCACGACGTCGAACTCGCCGTCGTCCGGCTCGGCGTCGGGGGCGAGCAGCATCGCGCCGCCGTGCCACCGCCCGTTCGCGACGATCACGTCGTGCATCGGCGCCTCCCGACGTGTCCCGTCGTCGAGCTCGACGACGATCGTCGTGTTGCGCCACTCGAGGAACACGCGGGTGAGCGCGTAGAAGAAGGTCGCCTTGCCTCCGAACGTCTTCGACATGCCGTTGGCGCGCTGCGCGACGGCCGCGCTCATCCCGACGCTGCCGACGTTCGCGAAGTGGCGGACGCCGCGCGCATGCTCGACGCGACCGACGTCGATCGTGCGGGCGCCGCCTCCGGCCGCGATGCGCACGGCGTCCTCGAACCGGCTCGGGATCCCGTACGTCCGCCCGAAATCCATGCCGGTGCCGAGCGGGATCGTCGCCAGCGTCGGCCGCTCGTCCCGTTGCATCAGGCCGTTCACGACCTCGTTCAGCGTCCCGTCGCCGCCGACCGCGACGACGACGTCCGCGTCGACGGTCGCGGCGAGCTCGATCAGGTGTCCCGCCCGCTCCGAATAGAGCGTCTCGCCGTCGAGCCCGAGCCCGGCGGCCTGGTGCGCGAGCGCCGCCCAGCGCTTCCCGGTCTTCCCGTTGTCGGAGGCCGGGTTGACGAGGAAGACGACGCCGCTAATGGTCAGAGGTCACGGTCGCGAGCGCGACGCGCGTCATCCGGTCGACGGCGGCGCGGAGGTCGTCGTCGCTGATGCGCGTGAACGCGCCTTCGACGACGATGTCGCTGACCGTCAGCAGGCAGCCCGCGTGTACGTCCGCGGTCTTGCCGATGCCGCCGATCGCGGCGACCGTGAAGAGCGCCGCAGCCTCCATCTCGACGGCGAGGACGCCGCGCTTCGACCAGCGCTCGTACTGGCCCTCGCTCGGGTTGTAGAACAGGTCGCTCGAGACGATCGGGCCGACGTGCATCGCCTGGCCCATCTCCTTCGCCGCGTGGACGGCGCCGTGGATCAGCTCCCACGAGGCGGTGGGACAGTGCGGCTCGTTGCCGACGAGGTGCATCGCGGTCTGGTCGGCGGGGACCGCGGTCAGCGCGACGATCAGGTCGCCGAGCGCGTGCTGCGGCTGCAGGCCGCCACAGGTGCCGACGCGCATCAGCTTCGTGCAGCCGAGCTGGATCAGCTCCTCGAAGACGATCGTCGCGCCCGGGCAGCCCATGCCGGTGCCCTGGACCGAGACCGGCTTGCCCTCGAAGGTGCCGGTGTAGCCGAGCAATCCGCGCTCCTCGTTGACCTGCACGACGTCCGCGAGATACGTGTCGGCGATGTATTTGGCCCGCAGTGGATCGCCGGGGAGAAGGACGGCGTCGGCGTAGTCGCCGGGCTCGGCGCGGAGGTGGATTGGCATGGCGCCACCCTAACCGTCATGTTTCGCCCGTGCGCACGGTGTCGCCGACCCTCGACCAGGTGCTCGCCTTCTGCGCGGACGAGCCGATCGAGCGCGTGTTCCTCGAGGACATCGCGCGCCGCGGGCTCGGCCGGTTCAGCGCCGTCGAGGAAGAGGGACGGCTCGTCTCGCTCTGTCACGTCGGCGCGAACGTCGTTCCGTCGGGGCCGCGCTGCGCCGTGTTCGCGGATGCGACGGTGCGCGGCCAGGCGCGCATGATCATCGGCGAGGAGCGCGCGGTCGACGAGCTGTGGGCGGCCGCGGCGTTCCGGATGCCGAAGCCGCGCGACGATCGTCCCGGGCAGCCGGTGTACGTCATCGACGGGCCCCCGCCGCCGGGCGAGACCGGGCTGCGCGCGGCGACGCTCGCCGACCTCGACCTGCTCGTCCCGGCCTGCGCTGCCGCGCATCGCGAGGAGATCGGGATCGACCCGCTGCGTCGCGACCCCGACGGGTTCCGCTGGCGCACACGCGCGCAGATCGAGGAGGGGCGGTCGTGGCTCTGGGTCGAGGACGGCGAGATCCGCTTCAAGGCGGAGGCGTCGGCGTGGACGCCGAGCGCCGTGCAGCTGCAACAGGTGTGGGTCGACCCTGCCGCTCGGCGGCACGGCTACGCGGGGCGGGCGCTGCGCGACCTGTGCCGGCTGCTGCTCGACCGGGTGCCGACGGTGTGTCTGTTCGTCCGACCCGAGAACGACCCGGCGCTCGCCCTGTACGAGTCGATCGGCATGCGCCGGACGATCTCGTACCGCTCGCTCATCTTCTGAGGGCGAGGGGCTCGTGCCTGCGCGCTGCAGGCACGAGCCCGAGCTCGCCTACAGCCCGCCGAGCAGGCCGTTCAGCAGATTCAGCAGGCCCTGGACGGCGCCGCTCAAGCCGCCGCCGTTGTCGAGCAGGTGCGTCACCCCGCAGAGGAGGTTCCCGAGCAGGTTGCCGGGGCCCGGTTGCGCGGTGATGTTCAGGTGCACCTGGTTCAGGTCGACGTTGAGGCCGAGCAGGTCGAGGTGCAGCGGCCCGAGCACGAGGTCGAGGATCTGACAGCCGCCACCCGCGCCGCTGCCGGCGGCGTTCGTGACGACGCTCGACGCCGCAGACGTGATCGTCTGCACGACGCCGGCCGGATCGGTGTACGTGCCGGTGAAGGTGCCGTTTGCGACCAGCTGTCCGGCCGCGTTCGTCGCGAACGACGTGATCTGGAAGACGCCGTCGAGCGCGCTGCCCGACTGCGCTGCCGTGATCGGCGCCGCGATCGTCCCACGTGCCGGTGCCGCTGCCGCGGCGGTTGTCGCCGTCACCGCGAACGCGGCGACCATGGCTGCGAGCGCAGCCAGAAGTGGAAGTCTGAGCCTCAAGGCTCCTCCTTCGTTCGGTTGTCGGTCTGCTAGGACGGCTCTCGGATCCCCGCCTTCCGGAGACTCCAAACCGACGAGAGAGAAATGGGGGCGCACTCGCCGCAGATCGGCAGGCCCTAGCAGACCGACGACCGCGGAGGGGCGCCCCCGTGCGAACCGTAGCGGTGTCCGCGGCCGTCGACCAGCCGCGCAGAGTCAAGTGAGCCGGTGAATCCCTGAACGAGTGATGGGTGCGCGTATCGGCGGCGCCGATGCTGCAACCGGTGCAGTTCAGGCGTCTCATTGCGGCGATGCTCGTGTGTGCCTCGATCGTGCTCGGCATCTCTGTCCTGGCGGGCAGCGGTCGCGCAGCGTCGAGGCCACCGGGAACCCACACGTGCTCCGTCAACGACAAGCAGTTCCTGATGACGGTGCAGTCGAACATGACCCAGCTGAGCTACTGGTCGGACTCGCTCACCTCGGGCGATGTCGCCCCGGTGGTCGTCATCAAGCAGGCGCGCGCAGAGGCAAAGCAGATCGACGCGACGAGGCCGACCGACACCTCGATGACGACGGCCCGCACGCTCCTGCGGCAG
Organism: Thermoleophilia bacterium; assembly: GCA_025925195.1. Taxonomy (GTDB): domain Bacteria; phylum Actinomycetota; class Thermoleophilia; order Gaiellales; family Gaiellaceae; genus Palsa-739. The sequence goes on along the minus strand of JAICLU010000050.1, from coordinate 2,371 downwards.
ATGTTCCTGGAGTACGCCGGCGCCGTGCGCACCAAGGCGCTCGGCGGCAGCCCGGGGAAGCAGGTGCAGACCGTGTACACGCTCGCGAACTACGTGCACGACCTGCTCGTCGAGGCGCAGCCCGGGATGACGGCGAAGGGCTGCAACCTCGAGCCGCTCCTCTCGACGTCGGCGTAGGCCCAAGCCTCTAGCATCGCCCTGTGGAGCTGCTCGAGCGAATCGAGTCGCACGTCCGCAGGCACGAGCTGATCGAGCCCGGCGGCGCAGTCACGTGCCTCGTCTCCGGCGGCGCGGACTCGACCTGTCTGTGGCACGCGCTGCGCGCGCTCGGCTACGACGTCTCGGCCCTCCACGTGAACCACGAGCTGCGCGGTGAGGAGTCGGACGGCGACGCGGCGTTCTGTCGCGACGCGTTCGGCGCCGAGGTCGTCGAGCTGCCGGGCTCGGCCGAAGCGGAGCTGCGCGACCTGCGGTATTCGGTCGCGCGCGACCGGCTCCGCGCGACCGGCCACACCGCGTCCGACCAGGTCGAGACGATCCTCTACCGCATCGCCGCACGCGGGAGCGCGACCGGCATGGGCGCGCGCAGCGAGATTCCGGGCGTCGTGCATCCATTGCTGACGGTGTGGCGCGAGGAGACCGTGGCGTATTGCCGGTCGAACGGGCTCGCGTTCCGCACGGACTCGAGCAACGCCGCGACGAAGCGCGGGCTGATCCGCGACCGGATCCTGCCGCTCCTGCGCGAGCTGCACCCGGCCGCCGACGAGAACGTCCTGCGGCTGCTCGACCGTCGCGAGACGCTGCCGCCCGCGCTCGCCGAGCTGCTCGCGTCGGCGGCCGGGTCGAAGCGTGTCGACCTCGGCGGCGGCGTGCAGGCGGTGCGCGAGTACGACCGCCTCTGGCTCGAGCGGGGCCCCGTCGATCTCGACGGAACCGTGCAGTGGGGGCGGTGGCGGATCACCTCCGACACGCCCGGCCTCAAAGTGCGAGGATGGAGGCCCGGCGACCGGCTCGCCGGCCGCACGAAGAAGATCCAGGACGTGTTCGTCGACGCCAAGATCCCACGCTCCGACCGCGAGGCCTGGCCGCTGGTCGTCTGCGGCGACGAGGTCGTCGCGGTCCCCGGGATCGTCGAGCGCGAGGGAGTGACGTGTGAGCGCGACTGAGTTGGAGCGCGCCGTCGTCGACGTGTTGATCGACGAGGAGTCGCTGCAGGCGCGCATTCGCGAGCTCGGCGAGGAGATCTCCGCCGACTACGCCGGCAAGGACCTGCTGCTCGTCGGTGTTCTGAAAGGCGCCGTCTTCTTCATGTCGGACCTGATGCGGCACCTGACGATCCCGTGCGAGATCGACTTCATGGCGATCTCGAGCTACGGCGACGCGACCGACTCGTCGGGCGTCGTCCGGATCCTCAAGGACCTCGACATCAACATCGAGGGGCGGGACGTGCTCGTCGTCGAGGACATCATCGACTCGGGCCTGACGCTCTCCTATCTGATGCGCAACCTCGAGGCGCGGGGCCCGGCGAGCACCGAGATCTGCGCCCTGCTCACGAAGCCGGAACGTCGCGAGATCGACGTCCCGGTGCGCTACACCGGCTTCGAGATACCGAACCGCTTCGTGATCGGATATGGGCTCGATTTCGCCGAGCGGTACAGGAATCTGCCGTATGTCGGCGTTCTCGACCCCTCGCTGATCGAATCGGGGGCGTAACCCGGCTCGTAAGAAGCAGGTTAACCCGGTATGGACGCTGGTACCCTCACGCCCAGAGCTCTGTGAATCGTTTTTTTCGTAGCGCGCTCTTCCCGCTGATCATCATCGCAGCGCTCGTCTGGCTGGCCTTGCAGACGCTCGGCAGCCATGGCCCGAAGGTCGAGAAGCAGACGACCGGCTGGTTCTACCAGCACGTCAGGAACGACGCGAGCTCCTTCGATCAGGGAACGCCGGTCACGATCGACCCGAACAAGCAGTCGCTGACGGCAACGGTCGACGGCAAGAAGGTGAGCGTCCACTATGCGACGCCGCAGTCGGAGGCCGCGCTCGAGCAGGCGATGCTGACGCACAACGTCGACTTCAACTCGAAGGGCGTCGGCTCGTCGCCGTGGTGGTCGATTCTCACCGGCCTGCTGCCGTTCGTCCTGCTCTTCGGCTTCTGGATCTTCCTGATGAACCAGGTACAGGGCGGCGGCTCGAAGGTGATGAGCTTCGGCAAGTCGCGCGCGAAGCGCATGACGCCGGACGCGCCGAAGATCGGCTTCAAGGACGTCGCGGGCGTCGACGAGGCCGTCGAGGAGCTGCACGAGATCAAGGAGTTCCTCGAGAACCCGAAGAAGTTCCAGGCGCTCGGCGCGCGCATCCCGAAGGGCGTGCT
>JAICLU010000108.1 GCA_025925195.1 Thermoleophilia bacterium | reverse complement strand
GCGTTCACGCCGAACAGCGGCTTCGACGATCCCGGCTACTGCACCGAGTACGGACAGAAGATCAGCAACGCGCTCAACCCCGACCAGACCGCCGAGGCGTACGGCCACGTAACGCTGTCCGAGGGCCTCGAGCACTCGATCAACTCCGTCTTCTGCAACATCGGCAAGCAGCTCGGTGCGAAGACGATCATCGACTACGCGAAGAAGTTCGGCTTCTACAAGGTGCCGCCGCTCGAGACGCCCGCGAACGAGCGCGCGCCGAGCGGCCTCTACACGCGCTCGCACCGGCTCGACGACAACACGGCGAACGCGGACCCGGGCCGCCTTGCCTTCGGTCAGTACACGCTCGCCGTGACGCCGCTGCAGATGGCGATGGTCGTCGCCACGATCGGGAACGGCGGCGTCGTCCCGAGGCCCTACGTCGTTCAGAAGATCGTCGGCCCCGACGGCTCGACGATCCGGAACACCCATCCGCGGTCGCTCGGCCGGGCGATCAAGCCGGAGACGGCGGCCGAGCTGACGAACATGATGGAGCTCGTCGTCCAGGGCGGAACGGGCCGTTCGGCGCAGATCCCGGGCATCAAGGTGGCGGGCAAGACCGGCACCGCGGAGACCGGGCTCAATCACGTCTACACGGCGTGGTTCGTCTCGTTCGCCCCCGCGGACAACCCGCAGGTGGCCGTCGCGGTCGTGCTCGAGAAGCAGGCGAACGGGTTCGGCGGGGCGGTCGCCGCGCCGATCGCGAAGCAGGTCATGCAGGCCCTTCTGGGCCGGTAAGTACCCTTTAGCGACCCGTGGCCGTCTCGGACACGCTCATCGGCACGCTCTTCGACGGGCGTTACACGGTCGTGCGGAAGCTCGGCGCCGGAGGCATGGCGAATGTCTACCTCGCGGAGGACCAGGAGCTGGGCCGCCGCGTCGCGATCAAGATCCTCAACGAGCGGCACGCCAACGACGATCAGTTCGTCGAGCGCTTCCGCCGTGAGGCGAAGAACGCGGCCGCGCTGTCGCACCCGAACATCGTCTCGATCTACGACCGGGGCGAGGCCGAGGGGACGTACTACATCGCGATGGAGTACCTCGACGGTCGCTCGCTCAAGGAGCTGATCGTCGCCCGCGGGCCGGCGCCGTTCACCGTCGCCGTCGAGTACGCGCGGCAGATCCTGTCGGCGCTGCGCTTCGCGCACCGGCACGGGATCGTGCACCGCGACATCAAGCCGCACAACGTGCTGGTCGACGCGGAGGGTCGCGTCAAGGTGACGGACTTCGGGATCGCGCGCGCCGGCACGTCGCAGATGACGGAGGCAGGCTCGATCGTCGGCACGGCGCAGTACCTGTCGCCGGAGCAGGCGCGCGGAACGAACGTCGACCAGCGCTCCGACGTCTATTCGCTCGGCATCGTGCTGTACGAGCTCCTCACCGGCACCGTGCCGTTCAACGGTGACACGCCCGTCGAGATCGCGATGAAGCACCTGTCGACGCTGCCCGAGGCGCCGTCGGTGAAGCGGCCCGACATCCCGCGCGATCTCGACCTGATCGTGATGCGCGCGCTCGCGAAGGATCCGGACGACCGGTACCAGAGCGCCGAGGAGATGGACGCCGACCTCGAGCGGTTCCTGCGCGGCGCGGCGGTCTCGCCGGTGACGGAGGAGGCGGCGACGCAAATCCTGCGACTGCCGGCCGGCGACCAGCCGTATGCCGCGACGGCTGCGACGATGATCGCGCCGCCGTCGCGCCGGACCGCGATCGCGCCGCCCCCGCCGCCCGTCTACTACGACCTCGACGAGCCGATCCACCGGCGACCGGTCTGGCCGTGGCTGGCTGCGCTCTTCTTCGTCGTCGTCGCGGCGATCGGCGGCTATCTCCTCTACGCGCAGATCTCGAACAAGCTCGACTCGAACAAGCCGGTCGCGGTCGGCAACTACCTCAACATCGAGGAGACGCTCGCACGGCAGAAGATCAAGGGCGACGGGTTCGCGCCGGTGGTCGACAAGCACTTCTCCCGCAGGACGCAGGCCGGACTCGTCTTCAAGCAGGTTCCCGACGCGGGCACGCGACTCGCGAAGGGCAGCCCGGTGCACATCTGGATCTCGACCGGCCTGCCGAAGGTCCTGGTGCCGCCGCTCGTCGACCGCAACCAGGATCAGGTGGTCGCCCAGCTGACGAAGCTCGGTCTCAAGGTGAAGACGAGGCCGGTGCCGAACCCGAAGCCGGCCGGCACCGTGACGGCCCAGGATCCGCCGGCCGGGACGAAGGTTCCGACGAACTCGGTCGTCACGATCAACGTCGCGAAGGGCCCGACCCCGGTCTCCGTGCCGAGCGTCGCGAGCCTGCCGCTCGACCAGGCGGCGTCGCAGCTCGAGGCGCTCGGCTTCCACGTCTCGACGACGTTCGTCGAGTCGACCGAGCCGGCGAACACGGTCATCCATCAGTCGCCGGACGCCGGCCAGTCCGCGGGCAAGGGCTCGACTGTGACGCTGACGGTCTCGAAGGGCCCGTCGACGTCGACCGTCCCGGACGTGTCGAGCCAGGACACGGGCTCCGCGACGAGCACGCTCGCGAGCTCGGGCTTCAGGTGGAAGTTCGTCTACGAGGACGTGGCCGACCCGTCGCTCGACGGCACCGTGCTGAGCCAGACTCCGGAGGCGGGGACGCAGGCGAAGCCGGGGACGACGGTCACGCTGACGGTCGGCCGGGCGTCGCAGACCGACACGACGACCTCGACCGACACGACGACCGTACCGACCCCGTGACCGATCGCCCCTTGTGACGATTCGTCACAATCGACTGCGCGTCGCGCTGCTGGCCGGCGGCCGGTCGAGCGAGCACGACATTTCCCTCGCGTCCGGCAGGTCAGTTCTCGCGGCGCTCGATCCCGAGCGCTACGACGTCGTCGGGATCACGATCGGTCGCGACGGCCAGTGGCAGCTCGAGAACGGCTTGCAACAAATCGTCACAAGCGGCGATGGGAGTGCGGCGTCGACCCTGCCCGTGCCGGCCGCGGATGCGACGCCCGCGGTCCTCGCCGCGGTCGACGTCGTCCTGCCGATCCTGCACGGCCCGTTCGGCGAGGACGGGACGGTGCAGGGCCTGCTCGAGCTGCTCGACCTCGCGTACGTCGGCGCGGGGGTTGCGGCGTCTGCGCTCGCGATGGACAAGGATCTCTTCAAGAAGGTGATGCGCGACAGCGGCATCCCGGTGGCGCGGCACCACACGATCCGACTCGGCGACGCGGTCGAGAACCCGTTCGGCTATCCCGTGTTCGTCAAGCCGGCGCGGCTCGGCTCCTCGGTCGGCATCTCGAAGGTTCGTGACGAATCGTCACTTGCGGAAGCGGTCGCGCTGGCGCGGCGGCACGACGAGAAGGTGCTCGTCGAGGAGTTCGTCGACGGGCTCGAGGTCGAGGTCGGCGTGCTCGGCAATCGCTTGCCGCCGCCGATCGCGTCGCTGCCGGGGAGCATCGACACGCTCGGCCACGATTGGTACGACTACACGTCGAAGTACGAGGCGGACGGTATGCAGCTCGTCGTGCCGCCCGACCTTGCGCCGGAGACGATCGAGCTCGTCCAGCGTCGCGCGGTCGACGCGTTCGTCGCCTCCGAGTGCGAGGGCCTCGCGCGGGTCGACTTCTTCATCCGGGGAGGCGACAGCGAGGTCGTCCTCAACGAGCTGAACACGATGCCGGGGTTCACGGCCACGAGCGTCTACGCCAAGCTGTTCGAGGCATCGGGGATCGGCTATGCCGAGCTGCTCGACCGGCTGATCGATCTCGCGCTCGAGCGCTACGAGCGACGTCGTAGCCTCGAGTACTAGCCTTTCGCCGTGACCTCGTTCACGCGCACTGACGTGTTCGAGCCGAGATTCGTGACCCACAGGACGTAATACCGGGCGTCCGCGCCGCGCAGCGAGAACGTCGTCGCCGCCCCGACGAGCTTGCTCGACGAGTCGATCTTCATCGTCGTGCTCAGCGTGTCGCCGGCCAGGATCTCGGCGGTGAAGCCCGGTGTGGTGCTGTGCACGGTGATCGAGCCGACCTTGCGGGCGGCGTGGGCGTCGAGGACGAGGCCCACGCCGGGCTTCCCGAGCCCGTCCCGGTAGTGCTCCGTGTACCAGTAGGTCGCCTCGTTGCCGTCGGTGGCCCGCGGCGCCTGCGCGTCATGCTCGGCCCCGTCGCCCGACGGGTCGTACGCGCGAGCACCGCTGAGTGCGATCGCAGCGCCCGTGGCGCCGCCCGCTGTCGGCCCTTGTGACGAATTGTCACGAGCCGGGTTGCGGAGCGCAAAATAGGCGATCGCCGCTGCGGCGGCCACGAGCAGCAGCACGAGGAGGACGAGCGGCCAGCGCCGCCGTGTTCCGGCCCGCTCGCGATGGACGCGGCTCTGCCTGACGACCGGGCTCGGTGCGATGAACGTCGACGCGGAATCGGGATCGCCGACATCGACGAGGCACGCACGCAGCTCGGCTGCGAAGGAGTCCATCGTCGGAAAGCGATCCGCAGGGTCCTTCGCGAGCGCGCGCTCGACGGCATAGACGAGGCGCATCGGGACGTCGGGTCGCTTCTCGAGCAGGCTGGGCGGCGGCTCGTTGATGTGCTTCATCGCGACCGCGACGAAATTCTCGCCCGGGAACGGCACCTCGCCGGTGAGCAGCTCGAAGAGCACGACGCCGAGCGAGTACACGTCCGTCGCGGGCGTGACGGTCTGTCCACGCGCCTGCTCGGGCGACAGGTAGTTGCTCGTGCCGAGCACCGTCCCGGTCTGCGTGACGCCGTGCTCCACGTCGAGCGAGCGGGCGATGCCGAAGTCCGTCACCTTCGCCTCGCCGTCCTCCGTCACGAGGACGTTCTGCGGCTTCACGTCGCGGTGCACGAGTCCGTGCTGGTGCGCGAACGCCAGCGCGTCGGCCATCTGCAGGCCCAGCTCGATCACGCGGCGCGCCGGCAGGGGCCCGGTCCGGTCGACGAGCTGCTTCACGCTCTCGCCGTCGATGTACTCGAAGACGATGTACTGCTGCCCGTCGTCCTCGCCCCGGTCGATCACGGTGACGATGTTCGGGTGCGAGAGCTGTGCGACCGAGCGGGCCTCGCGACGGAAGCGCTCGACGTATTCGGCGTCGTCCCCGTAGTGCGGATGGAGCAGCTTCAGGGCGACGTTGCGCTCGAGCAGCGTGTCGAGCGCCCGATAGACCGTCGACATCCCGCCCGTGCCGACGACCTCGAGCAGCTCGTAACGGTTTGCCACAAGCTCACCGATCATCGACGAGGCAGGGGTCGTGCGCGCGGAGGTCGCCACGTCCATAGAACGTGGCACGGGCCTTGCCGGCTACGCGAGAACCGCTTCCAGGGCCTCTTCCCACGCCCCGAGCGCCTCGTCCAGCTCCGCCGGCGCGATCGTGAGCGGGCAGAGGACGCGGATGCAGTTGCCGTAGACGCCTGCTTTCAGGAGCAGGAGCCCCCGGGCAGCCGCGGCTTCGGCGACCTGAGTCGCGAGCCCGGGCGACGGCGTCTTCGCCGCGGCATCCTCGACGAGCTCGATCGCGAGCATCGCGCCGAGGCCGCGGACGTCCCCGATCTGCGAAAAGCGCTGCTGCCATGCGAGCATCCTGCCGCGAATCGTGTCCCCGACGCTGCGGGCGCGCTCGACGAGGCCCTCCTCCTCGAAGACGTCGAGGACGGCCAGGGCCGCCGCCTGCGCGACCGGGTTGCCGACATACGTCCCGCCGACCCCGCCGTCGGCCGGCGCGTCCATGATCTCGGCCCGGCCGACCACGCCGGAGAGCGGCAGTCCGGCGGCAATCGACTTCGCGACCGTCATCAGGTCCGGCTCGACGCCGAAGTGCTCCATCGCGAACATCCGTCCGGTGCGGCCGAAGCCGGTCTGCACCTCGTCGGCGACGAGAACGATTCCCTCGCGGTCGCAGATCGCGCGGACGCCCTCGACGAACTCCTGCGTCGCCGGGATGAACCCGCCCTCGCCCTGCACGGGCTCCATGACGATCGCGGCGACCGATTCCGGCGCGACGAGCGAGAGGAACGCCTGCTCGAGCGCCGCGAGCGCCGCCTTGCCGGTGACACCGCGGTACTCGTACGGGAAGGGGACGCGGTAGACCTCGGACGAGAACGGCCCGAGCCCTGCCTTGTAGGGGTGCGTCTTCGACGTCAGAGACAGCGCGAGCAGCGTGCGCCCGTGGAAGCCGCGGTCGAACGCGATCACCGCCGGCCGGCCCGTGTAGGCGCGTGCGAACTTGACCGCGTTCTCGACCGCCTCGGCGCCGGAGTTGAAGAACGCCGCCTTGGCGCGGCCGCTGAACGGGCTGACCTCGATCAGCCGCTCGGCCAGGGTGACGTACACCTCGTACGGCACCATCGTGAAGTCGGTGTGGAGGAACTTCGCAGCTTGCTCCTGCACGGCCTCGACGACCCGCGGATGGGTGTGGCCGACATTGAGCACGCCGACGCCGCCGGTGAAGTCGATGAACGTGTTGCCGTCGACGTCGGTCAGCGTCGAACCGTGCGCCTCCGCGACGACGACCGGGAGGTAGACGGAGAGCGGATCGGCGACGACCCGATCCTTCCGCGCGAGGATCTCTTGCGAGCGCGGTCCCGGAACGGCCGTCGCGATGCTGATTGCCCGCGTGGTGGCCATGCCGCTCACGATACCGGGGCGCCCGGCCTTACAACTGGGGAGCCGGAAGCTCCGGCAGCGACGGCGCCGCCGCGGCCGGCTTCAGGGCCCTCGCCGTATACACGCCGGCGGCGTTCCAGAGCATGAAGCCGCCTGTGTGCATCGCGCGCGCCGATTGAACCTGGGCGGCGACGTCGGCAGGCGTGTACATCCGGTAGAGCGAGAAGTCCTGCAGCCACGGGATCAGCACCGCCTTCCCGGGTGGCAGCTGGTCGCGGAAGTCCTGGAGCGAGAACATGACCGTCGCACCGGGTGCGGCGTTCGGGTCGCTCAGGTTGTACTCGCCCGACGTGTAGTGCGACGGGTACGTCATCGGGTAGATCGCGTCGACGATGCCCCCGATCGTCGCGGGGATCTGCCCGATCCCGAGGTCGTGCGCGGCGGACAGGCCGAACACGTCGGCCGAGATCCGCACGCCGAGCGGGTGCAGGCGCGAGCGCGCGTAGCGGAGGAATGCGGGAATCGTCTGCTTCATCGGCTGCGGGTGAACGCCCGGGTAGCGGATGATCGACAGGTCGCCGTCGCTCGGGAAGCGGACGTAGTCGAACTGCACCTCGTCGAAACCGGCCTTCGCCGCCGCGACCGCGACGTCGACGTCGTACTTCCACGCGGTGCGGTTGTACTCGTTCAGCCAGGCGAGCCCGCCGGCGGTGTGCCACAGCGACCCGTCGCTCGTGTGGATGGCGAGCTCCGGATGGGCGACGGCCGTGATCGGGTCCTCGAAGGTGACGACGCGCCCGATCAGGTACATCCCGGCGGCGTGTGCCTGCTTCGCGGTCGCGCGCAGGTTGAAGTACGCCCGCGCCGCGCCGTCCTTCAGTGCGATGGCCGGCGCGCCCTTCTCGAACGAGACGTTGCCGCTCTCGTCCTTCAGGTCGACCTCCACGGTGTTCAGGCCGTCCTTCTTCAGCGCGAGGTACTGCTTGAACCTGCCGGGCAGGCTCATCAGGGGGCCGGTGATGTGGATGCCGCGGATCTCCTCGGGCGTCTGCCTGTGGAACGGGCTCGCCGGTAGCGCCGACGCGACCGGCTGCAGGAAGACCGAGGTCGCGCCCGCGGTCACCCCCGAGACGAGTCGTACGAGCCCGAACAGGGCGGCCGCGGCCAGCAGGGCGAGCACGGCGGCGGCCGTCAGCCGGCGGCGCCTGACCTGCTTCCGCCTGGTCTCCTGCCGCCGGCGCCGGAGGTCGGCGTAGTCGATGTCCGTCGCAACTGCCACGAGGGTCCGAGATGGTATCCGTAGAATCGCCGCCGTGGTCCTCTCCGATGCGACGATCGCCCGTTATCTGGCCGACGGCCGCATCGAGATCGATCCCTACGACGACTCGCTCCTGCAGCCCTCGAGCGTCGATGTCCGCGTCGACCGGCTGTTCCGGGTCTTCCACAACAACCGCTATCCGTTCATCGACGTCAAGGTCGAGCAGGCGGAGCTGACCGAGCTCGTGGAGGCCGACGACGGCCATCCGTTCGTCCTCCATCCCGGCGAGTTCGTGCTCGGGTCGACGCTCGAGCGCGTGCGGCTTCCCGACGACCTCGTGGCGCGGCTGGAAGGGAAGAGCAGCCTGGGGCGGCTCGGCCTGCTCATCCACTCGACGGCCGGGTTCATCGACCCCGGCTGGGACGGCCATGTGACCCTCGAGCTGTCGAACGTCGCGAACCTGCCGATCACGATCTATCCGGGCATGAAGATCGGGCAGATCTCCTTCATGCAGATGACCGAGCCGGCCAAGGTGCCGTACGGGTCGTCGCAGATCGGGTCGAAGTACCGGGGCCAGGAGGGGCCGACGCCGAGCCGGTACTTCAAGAACTTCGAGAGCGGCGAATGACGGTTCTCGTCACGGGCGGCACCGGCTTCGTCGGGCCGCACGTGGTCCACGCGCTCCGGTCGCGGGACGTGCCGGTGCGCGCCCTCGTCCGCGACCCGGCAAAGGCGGGCCGGCTCGGCGCCTGGGGCGCGGAGCTCGTGCGCGGCGACGTCACCGATGCGGCGTCGCTGCGGGCGGCCTGCGCCGGCGTCGACGCCGTGATCCATCTCGTCGCGATCATCGCCGGCAAGCCCGTCGACTTCGAGCGGGTGATGGCGCAGGGTACGCGCGACCTCGTGCTCGCGGCCAAGGACGAAGGGGTCGGGCGGTTCGTGCTCGCGAGCGCGCTCGGCCTGGACGAGCGGACGAAGGACGCGGTGCCGTACTTCCGCGCGAAATGGGCGATGGAGGCGGCGGTGAAGGAGTCCGGCCTCGACTCCGTGATCTTCCGACCGTCGTTCATCTTCGGGAAGGACGGCGGCGTGCTGCCGACCTTCGTCCGACTGGCCCGCTTCGCGCCGATCACCCCGGTCATCGGGCCGGGCACGCAGCGGTTGCAGCCGATCTGGGTGGAGGACGTCGCGGAGTACTACGCCCGCGCGCTCGATACCCCGGGCGTCGCCAACCGGACGTTCGAGATCGGCGGCCCCGACGCGCCGACGTGGAACGAGTTCTGGCTGCGGCTCAAGCGGGTGCTCGGCTCGCGGCGTCCGACGCTGCACGTCCCCTTCGGCCTCATGCGCGCGCAGGCGTCGCTGACCGAGCGGCTGCCCGGCGCGCCGGTGACGCGCGACCAGCTGACGATGCTGCAGCTCGGCGACAACGTCGTCACCTCGCCTGCTGCGGTCGAGACCTTCGGGATTCCGCTCGTCCCGCTCGACGAGCAGCTCCGGCGCGCAGCGTCGTGACGCGCGGGCTCGTCTATGCGGAGCCCGGTGCGCGGCCGGCCGTCGAGGAGATCACGGTCGACCCGCCCGGCAGGAACGAGGTGGTCGTGCGCATCGAGGCGTGCGGCGTCTGCCATTCCGACCTGCACGTGCTCGAGACCGGCGGCTGGGGGATGCCGTTCCCGATCCTGCTCGGCCACGAGGGAGCGGGCGTCGTCGAGGAGGTTGGTGACGAAGTGTCACAAGTGGCCCCGGGCGATCGCGTCGTCGTCGCGTGGCGGGCGCCCTGCGGCGATGCGTGCCGGGCCTGTCGCCGGGGCGACCCGCGCCGCTGCTCG
>JAICLU010000102.1 GCA_025925195.1 Thermoleophilia bacterium | reverse complement strand
CGGCGCCCTTCACCGTGTCGAGCACGTACCGACCCGCGCCGTACGTCTCGACGCCGCCTGTCCCGTCGAGGAACGGAACGAAGACGCCGCCGCCGTACGTCTCGAGCCAGTAGACGTCGAGCGCGTGGGCGGCGCCGAATCTTGCGCGCGCGAAGCGCGTGAACGGGAAGCCGTCGATCTCGATCAGCTCGGGCGTCGCCTCCTCGATGCGCGCCTCGAATCGCCAGGCGGGGTCGTAGGGGAAGTAGCGCGGCTCGCCACCGGCCCGCGGCGACTGCGGATGGTGCCGGTAGAGCTCCGCCCGTACGTCGACCCAGTGTTGCCACGCTCGTGCGGGATCGTCCGCCGCCCGCACCTCGCCATACAGCGCAAAGATGCGGCGGCGCCAATCGAGCAGCGTTAGGCTCATTACGTGGACGACCTCCTCCGGTACCGGGACGAGTTCCCGATCCTCCACGACTGCACGTATCTGATCAACCACTCGCTCGCCGCGATGCCGGCGAAGGCTGAGGACAACCTCCTCGAATACGCGCGGATGTGGCGCGAGCGCGGCATCCGCAGCTGGGGCGAAGGCTGGTGGGAGATGCCGGTCACGGTCGGCGACCAGATCGGCCGCATCGTGGGTGCGCCGGCCGGCAGCGTCGTCATGCACCAGAACGTGACGGTCGCCGAGATGATCGTCCTCTCGTGCTTCGACCACGCCGGCGAAAGGAATCGCGTGGTCTACGAGGAGGCGAACTTTCCGTCGGTGCGCTACCTGTACCAGGCGCAGCCGCACCTCGAGGTCGTGACGTGCGAGAACGCCGAGGCGATCGTCGACGCGATCGACGAGCGGACGCTGCTCGTACCGATCTCCCACGTGCTGTTCAAGAACGCCGAGATCCAGGACGTCGAGCCGATCGTCCGGCGGGCTCACGAGTGCGGTGCGCACGTCGTGCTCGACTGCTATCAGTCGGCGGGCGTCGTTCCGTTCGACGTGACGGCGCTCGGCGTCGACTTCGCGACCGGCGGCAGCGTCAAGTGGCTCTGCGGCGGGCCCGGTGCAGGCTGGCTGTACGTGCGGCCCGACCTCGCCGAGCGGCTCGAGCCGACGTTCGTCGGGTGGCAGGGACACGCGCGGCCGTTCGCCTTCGAGCCGGAGCTCGAGTACGCCGCCGGCGCCCGCCGGTTCCTCACGGGAACCCCCAACGTGCCCGCGCTGTATGCCGCCACCGCGGGCTACGACGTGATCGAGGAGGTCGGCGTCGAGCGGATCCGGGAGCGCTCGCTTCTGCTGACGCAGCTCCTGATCGACCTGCTCGACGAGCGTGGTCTCGGCATCGGCTCGCCGCGCGAGGCGGCGCGGCGCGGCGGGACCGTCCTCGTCGAGACTCCCGATCACGCCGCCGTCCACCAGGAGCTCGGCGAGCGCGGGATCGTCTGCGACTTCCGGCCGGACGCGGGAATCCGTCTTGGGCCGCACTTCTTCAACACGGAGGACGAGCTGCGCCACACCGTCGAGCAACTCGCCGAGATCGTCGAGAGCGGCGTCTACGAACGGCATGCGGGCGCGGTCGGGCGGTTCTAAGTAAACCCTTCGTAAATCACCCTTTTAGGTGCCGAAACGTGGTTAACCTGCGGGTGTGCGCCGTCTCGTCTTCATCGCCGCCCTCTTCGCCGCGTTCGCCGCTGCGGGCTCGGCGTCGGCCGCGCAGCTGATCGACCGCAGCGCCACGCACGTCACGATCCGGACGAACACGAAGGGCGAGGCGCTTCTCACCTACACGAAGGCCGGCAAGGTGAAGCACATCCTCGTCTGGGGCGCGATCAACGCCGCCCCGCCCGTTGCCGGCCAGCACCAGGTCAAGTTCTCGCTCGACTACGCCGGCGGCTACGGCAAGTACCACACGACGTACTGGAAGACCTTCAAGGGCACGTGCGGGAAGTACGACGGGCCACCGATCCCGAACATGGTCGCCGCATGCAAGTCGTTCGACGGCTCCTACTGGGCCGCGCAGTCGTGGCCGCAGCCGCTCCCCGACCTCGGCTTCACGCCCTGGACGCCGGCGCTCCGTGCCAACTGGCTCGAGGTCTCGCACTGGAGCGGCGAGCTGCCGACCCTCGAAGTGCATCAGGGTTGGGTGTACAGCGGCTTCCAGCAGATCTTCGGGCGCTACATGTACAAGGGCCAGCCGATCTTCGGCTTCGGCACCACGGCCGTCGGAGCGCCGACCGACAACTTCGGCCGCCTGATCTATCTCGACACGCACAACTCGATCTACGGACCCGGCTGGCGCCGCGAGAACTCCTTCGTCCCGCACAACCCCACCGGCGCGTTCTGTTACGGCTTCTACTCGTTCGATCCGACGAAGGGCGGCTACAAGCATCCCGCCGGCGCAACCGCGAAGCGCGGCCCCGGTATCGGCGACGAATACCGGTTGACAGCGTCCGGCACGGGAGTGATGCCGAACATCTCGGTCACCGTGCCGGCGATCGGCGCCTACGACGCGTCGAATCCGGACGTCGTCGGTCAGCGCAAGGCGTCGGACGCGATGCTCCGGTCGTACGGCGACAAGTCGTGCCTCGCCGGCCTCACGTCCGGCTGACCAGCTCCGCGGCGTAGGCGGGGGCGTGTGGCTCGTCCTCGTGCCTGAAGTAGACGTAGGTCGGTTCGGCGGCCGCGCGCACGGCCGCGACGAACGCGTCGTCGGGCCGCTCGCGCCGCCGCAGGTACCGGAACGGCGCCCGCCCATCGAGGTCGCCGACCCGCACCGCGCCGCCCTCGGCCAGCCTCGCTTCGATCCCGTCCCACGACGGGTGCTGCAGATCGAACGCGAGGCGGAGGGACGGGTCGAGCGAGCCGAGCAGCAACTCGATGGCGCCTTCGTCCCGCGGGCTCTGCAGCGAGACGCGGATCGGCCCGAGCCGGTCGCCGAGCGCGCGGACGCGCTGCTCGAACACGTCGAGGCTCCGTAGTCGCCCTCCCGGCAGCTTCGGCGCGAACTCGAAGCCGTCCGGCACCTGTTCGGCCCAGCGGCGGAACTGGTCTTCGCTCGGGAGCCGGTAGCCGGTCGTGTTCAGCTCCACGGTCGAGAACCGCCGGGCGTAGAAGCCGAGGAACTCGGACGGATCCATCCCGGCCGGATAGAAGCCGGGTCGCCAGCTGGGATAGCTCCAACCGGAGGTCCCGGCGCGCACCGTCATGCGAGCGCCCGTAGCAAATCGTGGACGTATCCTTCGTCGAACGGCTCGCCACGGGCCTTGCTCGTCAAGGAGTAGAGAACGTCGGCGACGAGGCGCGCGCGAACGAGCTGTGGCAGGAACTCGGGCTCAGCCGGTCCGTCGGCGGCGACGTAGCTGCCGACGAATGCCCGGCAGCGCTCGGCATCGAGCGAGTCGCCGACCTTGCAGACCTCCCAGGCCGCGTTCGCGAGCTCCCAGGCCGGCCAGTCCAGCCGCGCATCCTCCCAGTCGATCACGCCGACGATCCTTCCCGCCTCCATCCGGAGGTTCGCGCGGTAGACGTCGCCGTGCACGATCCCCACCAGAAGACGCGGCGGATCAGCGAGAAACGAGACGAGCTCCTCGTACGCGGCAACGAGCACGGCCGGCTTCTCGACGATCGTCCAGTCCCACCACGGGTTCGCACGAGATCCCGCTCCGGCCAGGCTGCGGCGCCCGGTCGTTGGCCGCCGGTCCAGCCAAGCCCCGCACGATGGAGGCGGGCGAGGAGCCGGGCGAGCGAGAGCCGCTGCACCCGGTCGTCCCGGTCAAGCTGCTCGCCAGGCACGAACGGGAAGACGGACGCCACCCGGCCGTCATTCCACAACGCAGGGCCGTCTAGCGGCCTGACGACCTCGGGCACGCGTGGAGCAAGGAACTCCAGCAGCTCGTGCTCCCAGCGCGCGCTCTCGAGGGTCGTCTTCTCGAGCCGCAGGACGACGTCGCCGTAGCGGAGCAGCTCGTTCTTGTACCCGCCCACCAGCCGCTCGGGGCTACCGTCCGGGAGACGAAGTACGGTCCCTCGTCCTTTGGCCATGATCGAGACAGTGCCAGTTCCGGTCGAGCAGTTCACCGACGAGGAGCGCGAGCGGCTCGCGCCGCATTTCACGAACCTCGACAAGCCGGTCTTCGGGCTCGTCAACCTGCCCGAGACCGTGAAAGGCGCGCTCTTCGCGCGCTACTCGCGCTACGCGGGAACGCTGCGGCGCCTGTTCCTCGACGAGTTCGCCGACTCCGTGCCCGTGGTCCCTGCGATCGAGGGGAACGAAGGCGCGCGTGCCGCGAAGCTGTACGAGACGATCTTCCTCGGCTACGGCGACGACTCGGTGGCCCAGCTCGGCGGCGCGCACATCGCGTGTGAATGGACGTCGAACATCCTGACGAAGATCCTGCAGCGGCCGCGGCTGGCGTCGTACCTCGAGCAGTCGACGAGGTACATCGCCTACGACGCGCAGCTCGACGGGTACGGGTACCGCTACCACCGCGACCCGCGGTTCGGGCCGGAGTACGAGCGTGCGATGGACACGGTGTTCGAGACGTACTCCTCGCTCCTCGAGCGGACGACCGGCTGGGTCGGCGAGCGGTTCCCGGCGGCAGAGGGCGAGTCGCCGGCCGCGCATCGCCGCGCGGTGCGCGCGAAGGCGCTCGACCTCGTGCGCGGTGTCCTGCCCGCGTCATCGCTGTCGCACGTCGGCATCTATGCGAGCGGTCAGGCGTACGAGCAGCTCGTGCTGCACCTGCTCGCGCACCCGCTCGGCGAGGCGAACGCGTACGGCGAGCTGCTGCTCGCGGAGCTGGAGAAGATCATCCCGAGCTTCGTGACGCGTGTCCCGCGGCCCGACCGCGGTGGTCGCTGGATCGAGTTCCTGCGCGAGCGCCGCGCGGCTGCCGACGCGGTCTCGGCGCGGCTCGGTCTCGACGTGGCGACTCAGGCGTCCGCGCCGTCGGTGCGCCTGATCCGCGCGCACGGGACCGAGCTGGAGCTCGTCGCCGCGCTCCTCTACGAGTCGACCGGCGTCGGTGAGGAGGATGCGCTGCGTGCCGTCGCCCAGCTCGCCCCCGCGGAACGCACCGAGCTCGTCCGCGAGCTCGTCGCGACGCGCGAGAACCGGCGGCACCGGCCGGGTCGCGGCTTCGAGACGCTCAGCTACCGCTTCGAGATCGTCTCCGACTACGGCGCGTTCCGCGATCTGCAGCGGCACCGGCTGCTGACGTGCCAGTGGCAGCGGCTGTCGCCGGACCTCGGCGCCGACGCACCGCACGAGCTCGTCGAGGCAGGGCTCGCGGCCGACTACGAGCGCGCCCTCGACGCGTCCCGCGTCGAGCACGACCGCCTGCGCGACGCCGGCCTCGTGGAGGAGGCGCCGTACGCGCTCTGTCTCGCGTTCCGCATCCGCTACGTGCTCGAGCTCGACGCGCGGGAGGCACTGCACCTGATCGAGCTCCGGTCGGGCCGTGAGGGTCATCCGTCGTACCGCGCCGTGGCACGGGAGATGCGGCGCGCGATCGAGGGTGTCCACCCGGCGGTCGCAGCGGCGATGACGTTCGTCGACGACTCGACGGAGGAACGGCTCGAGCGCCTGCTCAGTGAGATGCGCAACGAATCGCGTGGCGCGTCCGGAAGCTGAGGCCGAGCTCGAGGGCGAGGTCTTCGAGCACGAGAGCTTTCGCGGCGCCGAGCTCTCCGGGCTCCGGACGACCCGTTGCCGCTTCGAGGCGTGCGATTTCTCGAATGCGCGGCTGAACGGCTCCGAGCACGTCGGCAGCGACTTCGCGAACTCGATCTTCGAACACGCGAATCTGTTCGGCGCGTCGTTCGAGCAGTGCCGGCTGCTCGGCTCGAACTTCGCCGGCGCGGTCCTCACGGGGTGGCGGATCGCAGGCGGCGACCTGTCGTACGCATTGCTGCGCGGCCACGACCTTTCCGGCATCGATCTGCAGAACGTCAAGGCGCGGGAGATCGACCTCTCCGAGTCCGACCTTGCAGGCGCCGACCTCCGCGGCGCCGATCTCTCGCGCGCGCGGCTCGTGAATGCCGTGCTGCGCGGCGCCGACCTGTGCGACGCGAACCTCGACGGCGTCGATCTCGCCGCGGCGCGCATCGAGGGGGCAAAGCTCGACCTCGCGGGAGCGGTGCAACTTGCGCGGTCGCTCGGCGTCGAGGTCGACTAGGTCGACGGTCGACTAGGTCGACCGGATCGTGGGCCTGAGCACGACGGGGCCGGGCTCGTGGCCGCCCACCTGCTTCACGACCACCCAGGTGTCGTGCGGCTGCCGGTGGTACGGCGCGTTCAGCGTCACGTCGATGCCCGCGCTCGGGCTGCTCGAGATGAACGATCCGCACGGCGCGAAGAGCTTGCCGTTCCGAACGAGATAGACCTCGTAGTAGCCCCTCGGCCCGAGCTTCGGCAGCCCCGTTCCGGTCAGTCGCATCGGCCAGTTGCCCGACGTGTCGGCAGGAAGGACGCGCAGCGACGCGAGCGCGTTCGGCGCGATCGACGTCCCGCTCATCGCGATCGTGTGACCGCTGGCGAGGCCGCCGCCCCGGTTGCCGGCGAGGTATCCGAAGAGGAAGGCGACGAGCAGGATGCAGATCGTCGCGGCGAGCAGCGCGAGCTTGCGCGTGCCCCGGCGTGGCCGGCGGGCGAGCGTCATGGCGAGCGTCGGCCCGGCCTCGATGTGAGGCGGAAGCTCGGCCGGCGGCCCAGCGGTCACGAGCAGCTCGTGCACGCGGCGCAGCCGGTCGCGCTCGGAGCTCTCGACGTCGCCGCCGATCAGGTCGTCGAAGTTCGGCGTCGTCATTCGAGCTCTCCTTCGAGGACGTCGGCGAGGCGCGCGAGCGCGCTCCGCGTGCGGGTCTTCACGGTGCCGAGCGGGACGTGCAAATACTCGGCGACCTCGCTCTGCGACATGCCGCTCCAGTAGGCGAGCTCGACGACCTCGCGCTCGCGCTCGGGCAGCGATTCGAGCGCCCGGTGCACCTGCCACGCGACGAACGACGACTCGGCGCGGTCGGCCGGACCCGGCTCCCCCGACACGATCTCGGGAACCTCGCCCGACGTGTCGACATGCGTGCGGAAGCGGTCGACGATCGCATTGCGCGCGATCGCATAGAGCCACGGCGCCGCCGGTCCGCGCTCGGGCCGATAGCTCGCGGCGGAACGCCAGATCGACGCGAACGTCTCCTGCACGGCGTCCTCGGCACGCTGCCGGTCGCGCAGCCGCCTCAGGGCGAGCCCGAAGATCGACCTGACGTACCGGTTGTAGAGCACCTCGAATGCCTCTCGGTCGCGAGCGGCGACCCGCGTCAGCAGGTCGGCGTCGCTTGCGTCGCGCGGAAGCGAGTCCGGCTCGGCCGGGACCGCGTGCAGGCGAGGGGTGTCGAGTGCGAGCTCCACGTCCTGCCTGTTCCTACGCATGCGACCCCATTATCGGTTTGACAGGACCTTTACGTCGGCGTGACATCGGATTTGTCCCACCCTGGAATAAGAGCAGCATGAAAACCGCGCTCCGGGAGGGGAAGCCCTGATGAAACGCCTACTGGCCATGCTCGCCGCGCTCGCCGTGGCGCTGACGGCGGTGGCGGCGACCGGCGCCGCCACGAAGACCGTCCAGATCACGAGAAACGGCTTCACGCCGTCGACCGTCACGGTCACCGCCGGCGACACGATCACGTGGCGCAACAGCACCGGCGGCCATCACCAGGTCGTCGCCGACAACGGCTCGTTCGCGTCGCCGATCCTGGCGGGCGGGGCGTCGTGGTCGTACACCGCGACGAAGGCCGGCAGGTTCACGTATCGCGACGCCTATGCGACCTCGCACCGCGGGACGCTGAAGGTCGATGCTCCGCCCGCGACGCTCTCGCTCGGCACATCCCTCCCGACCGTGATCTACGGCAGCGCCACCCAGCTGAACGGCCAGGTCAGCAACCAGCTGTCCAACCAGCCCGTCACGCTGACCTCGCAGGCGTACGGGAAGAGCGCGCAGTCGTTGCAGGCGACGACGACGCAGTCGACCGGCACCTTCATCTTCGGCGTCACGCCGACGATCGCGACGACGTACGTCGCGCACTACGCGAACTCCCACAGCGCGCCCGTCACCGTGAACGTCGCGCCGCGCGTCGGCTTCGGCCTCAAGGGCAGCCTGTTCGTCGCGAAGGTCACCTCCGACATCGGCTACGGAGGCCGCTACGTGATCGTCCAGAAGCACCAGGCGAACGGCACCTGGTACTCGTTCAAGCACGTCTACCTCGGCGACACGTCGCGCGCGACGTTCAAGATCGTCGTGCCCAAGGGGCGCTACGTGCTGCGGCTCCTCCTGCCGGCGAGCCAGGCCGGCCTCGGCTACGTCGCGAGCGCGAGCCGCCTGATGCCGATCGTCCGCAAGTAAGGCTGCGCGCGAGGC
Source organism: Thermoleophilia bacterium (assembly GCA_025925195.1). Lineage (GTDB taxonomy): Bacteria > Actinomycetota > Thermoleophilia > Gaiellales > Gaiellaceae > Palsa-739. The sequence continues at coordinate 1,761 of JAICLU010000102.1, read as the reverse complement.
GCGCGGGGTTACCCGCGCGCCTCGTCGTACCGCCGCGCGACCTCGTCCCAGTTCACGACGTTCCACCACGCCTCGAGATAGGCGGGCCGCTTGTTCTGGTAGGAGAGGTAGTACGCGTGCTCCCAGACGTCGATGCCGAGCAGCGGCACGTCGTCCTGCATGATCGGCGAGTCCTGGTTCGGCGTCGAGTACACCGCGAGCCCGGTGCCGTCCCAGACGAGCCAGCTCCAGCCCGAGCCGAACCGCTTCGCGCCGCCGTCGTTCACTGCCGACTTCAGCGCGTCGAGGCCCCCGAACGTGTCGTCGATCGCCTTCGCGAGATCGCCACTCGGCGCCCCGCCGCCGTCGGGGCCCATGATCTGCCAGAAGAGCGAGTGGTTCGCGTGGCCACCGGCGTTGTTCCGCACGGCGGTGCGCTTCTCCTCGGGCAGCGAGTCGAGGTTCGTGAGCACCTGCTCGACCGATTCGTTCGCGAGGCCGGTGCCCTCGAGCGCGGCGTTCGCGTTGTCGACGTACGCCTTGTGGTGGCGGTCGTGATGGATCTCCATCGTCTGCGCGTCGATGTGCGGCTCGAGTGCATCGAACGAGTAGGGGAGAGCGGGAAGTTCGAACGCCATACGTGTAGCTCCTTTCGCACTGCGTCAAGTTCTTCGAGAGTGAGGATATGCTCAGCGCCATGTCTACGCTCGCGTTCCAATTCGAAGAGATCGCGCCCCGCGAGCTGCGTCCCGAGCTCTACGAGCTCGAGGGGATCTCCCGGGCGTCGATCGAGGCGCACTACACGCTCTACAAGGGGTACGTCGGCAAGCGGAACGAGATCCTCGGCAAGCTCGCCGGCGTCGATCTCGGCACCGCCAACCAGGTGTACTCGGAGCTGCGTGCGCTCAAGGTCGACCTGACGTTCGCGATCGGCGGCATCAAGAACCACGAGCTGTACTTCGCCCACCTCGGCGGCGGTGGCGGCGAGCCGACGGGCTCGTTCGGCTCGCTCGTCAAGCGCGACTTCGGCTCGGTCGACGCCTGGCGCTCCGACCTGCGGGCGACCGGCATCGCGGCGCGCGGCTGGGCGTGGACGGCGTACGACTGGGACGAGGGGCGGCTCTTCAACTACATCGGCGACGCGCAGAACACGTTCCCGGTGTGGAACGCGACGCCGCTCGTCGCGCTCGATGTGTACGAGCACGCGTACTTCGTCGATTACCAGACCGATCGCGCCTCCTACATCGACGCCTTCTTCGACAACCTCGATTGGGACGTCGTGAACGGCTGGGTCGACCAGTACGGCATCCCGACGAAGTAGCGCGCTGCCGTGCTGACGGCCGCGCTCGTCGTCATCGGCTACCTCTCGGGGTCGATCACCTGGGGCTACTGGCTCGTCCGGGTCTTCCGGCACGAGGACATCCGCACCCAGGGCAGCGGCAACATCGGCGCCACGAACGTCTGGCGCGTGCACGGCCGCAAGCTCGGCGTGCCCGCCGTCTTCCTCGACACCGCGAAGGGTTTCGTGCCGGTGCTCGTCGCCACGAAGGTGGCCGGCCACGACGCGGGCGCGCTGACGGGCGCCGCCGCGATGCTCGGCCACTGGCGGCCGATCTTCCTCAAGTTCACCAAGGGCGGGAAGATGGTGGCGACCGCCGGCGGCGCATTCCTCGGACTTGCGCCGATCGTCGGCGGTCTTGCCGCGGGCGTGTGGCTGGTCGTGTTCGCGCTCACCCGGTATGCGTCGCTGGCTTCGATGGTCTCGGCCGTGTCCCTACCGCT
>JAICLU010000080.1 GCA_025925195.1 Thermoleophilia bacterium | reverse complement strand
TCGCCGCGGAGCACGGCGAGATCGACCTCGACGCAGCGGATCCCGCGCGACTCCGCCAGCGCGATCGCCTGCGGCTTCAGCTTCTGTGCCGCGAGGATGCCGCGGCAGGCCGACTTCGCGGGGTCCTCGCGGATGAAGCCGAGGTACCGCGTCAGCTGCTCGACCGCGTCGATCGTCCCGACGCGCTTGATCTCGACGGCGACCCACTCCCCGTCCTCGTCGCGGCACATCAGGTCGACCGGCCCAACCTCCGTCGACCATTCCCGCTTGACGAGCGTCAGCTCCTCGCCGAGCGCGCAGGGCGCGGCCGCCAGCTCGAGCTGCAGGTCGCGCTCGACGCCGTCCTTCTGCAGCGCCGCCGACTCGCCCATGTCGTGCGTGACGTCGCTCAGGACTTCGGCGAGCCGGATCTCGAGCACGTCGTCGGCCTTCGGCTTGCGGACGAGGAGCACGTCGCCGAGCTCCTCGATGAAGGTCGCACCCGACATCCAGTTCAGCGGCTTGTAGCCGCCGGCGTCGTCGTGCACGAGCACCGAGCCGTCGGCCTTGAGGATCAGCAGCCGCACCGCTTCGGGCAGGACGGCCGTCAGACGGCCGGTGTAGCGGACCTCGCAGCGGGCGACGAGCAAGCGCATCGCGACCAACCCTATTGCCCTTTTCGGACAGGTCCGTAATACTGAACCCAATGGTTCACCATTCCGGAGTCGAGCGCACGTTCGCCGCCCTCGCGGACCCGACGCGCCGGGCCGTGGTCGAGCGGCTCGGCCGCGGCAGCGCGACGATCAGCGAGCTCGCGGAGCCGTTCGGGATCTCGCTCACCGGGATGAAGAAGCACGTGCTCGTACTGGAAGGAGCGGGTCTCGTCGTGACCGAGAAGGTCGGGCGCGCCCGCCGCTGCACACTGGCGCCGTACGCCTTCGAGGGCGTGACGACGTGGCTGCAGCGACTCGACCGATTCGCAGCAGTCGTCGAACGAACGAAAGGACGCTGATGGCACGGAAGTTCACAGCAGAGGAGAAAGCCGCGGCAAAGGCGGCGCTGAAGGACGCCGAGGGCGAGCAGGCGGTCCTCGAAGCGATCGCGAAGATGGCCGACGCCGACCGCACGATGGCGGAGCGGATCCACGCGATCGTCCGCAAGGCCGCACCGGAGCTCGTCCCCCGCACCTGGTACGGGATGCCGGCGTACAGCAAGGACGACAAGGTCATCTGCTTCTTCAAGGACGCCGGCAAGTTCAAGGAGCGCTACTCGACGTTCGGCTTCAACGACAAGGCGAACCTCGACGACGGCTCGATGTGGCCGACGACGTACGCCCTGACCAGGCTGACCAAGGCCGACGAGAAGAAGATCGCCGACCTCGTCAAGCAGGCTGTCGCATGAAGACGCAGGTGACGACGCCGAGCGAGCTCGAGATCCGGCTCGAGCGCGAGTTCGACGCGCCGCGCGACCACGTCTTCCGGGTCTGGACCGACCCGGAGCTGATCCCGCAGTGGTGGGGCGACGACACCGTCGTCGAGGAGATGGACGTGCGCGCCGGCGGCCGCTACCGGTTCCGCACCGGGTACGGCCCGATCGAGGGCGAGTTCCGAGAAGTCGTCCCGCCGGAGCGGATCGTCCAGACGTTCCAGAACCATCTGCAGACGCTGGAGTTCGAGGATCTCGGCGAGCGCACGAGGTTGACGCAGACGATGCGCTTCGCGTCGGCCGAGGAGCGCGATACGACGATGAACTACGGCGTCGAGCAGGGCGCCGAGGCCGGGTTCGAGCGGGTGGACGCCGTCCTACGGTCGCTCGACACGTGAGCCGCCGACGATGGCATCCGTGCCGTCGTCGAAACGGACCCAGGCCTTGCCCTTGCCGTCGTAGTCGGGCGACCAGACGACGAGCGTGGCGTCGCGGCCGGACACACGGACCCGTTCCGTGCCCTCCGGCTCGACGCCGCTCCACACGCGCACGAAGGGGTTGTGCTCGCGTTCGCGGCCGATCGTCGTCTCGTCGGAGTGGCCCGGCAGCACGCGCGTCTCGTCGGGCAGTCCCATGAAGACGTCCATCACCGATGCCCGCACCTGGTCGAGATCGCCGCCGCCGACGGCGTCCTTGAACAGCGTGTCGCCCGTGAAGACGAGCTCCGCAACCTGGAACGCGACCATGTCGTCCGAGTGTCCGGGGGTCGAAAGGCCGCGCACGCGCAGGTCGCCGAACGCCCACGCGCCGGGCTCGGCGATCACGTCGAGACCGTAGCGCTCGCGCAGCTCGTCCTCGTGCGCCACGTGGTCGTGGTGGGAATGCGTGCGCAGGAGGGCCGCCACCTCCGCCCCCCACTCCTCGACCGCGGCGACGAGCGGCCCGACGTCGGGCCCGGAATCGACGATCACCGCCGTCCCTCCCTGCCGGTCTGCGATCGCGAATGCGTTCGAGAGCCATTCGGGATGCATGCTGCGTTCGACGAGCACGGCGGTAGGCTACTCGCGGCACCCTAGGAGGAGGACCAATGGCCGGTCTCTGGCAGCGCTTCAGTTTGATCTTCAAGTCGAAGGCCTCGACCGCGCTCAACCGCGCCGAGAACCCGACCGAGACGCTCGACTACTCGTACGAGCAGATGCTCGAGCAGCTCCAGAACGTCAAGCGCGGCGTCGCCGACGTCGTGACCGCGAAGAAGCGGCTCGAGCTGCAGACGCAGACGATCGAGCAGAACGTCGTAAAGCTGGAGACCCAGGCCCGCCAGGCGGTGGCCGCGAATCGCGACGACCTGGCCAAGGAGGCGCTGCAGCGGAAGGCGGCGGCGCAGCAGCAGCTGCAGACGCTCGACGCGCAGGTGCAGCAGCTCCAGGCGCAGCAGGATCAGCTCGTCGCGGGGCAGCAGCAGCTCGAGACGCGGATCGAGTCGTTCCGCTCCGAAAAGGAAGTGATCAAGGCCCAGTACTCCGCCGCGCAGGCGCAGGTGAAGATCGGCGAGGCCGCGACCGGGATCGGCAAGGGGATGCAGGACACCGGCATGGCGATCCAGCGGGCGCGCGACAAGACGGAGCAGCTGCAGGCGCGGGCGGGCGCGATCGAGGAGCTCACGGCCGCCGGCACGCTCGAGGAGCTCGGCGACAGCCGCGACCACATCGACCGGGAGCTGGCGCAGATCTCGTCGCAGAGCCAGGTCGATGACGAGCTTGCGAAGCTGAAGGCGGAGGTCGGCGCAGGCGACGCGCCGGCGAAGGAGATCGAGCCCGGCTCGTAGCGATGGGCCTCGGCGACGTCCTCTTCGGGCGCAAGAAGCTGAAAGGGCCGGCGCGCGACCGGCTCTTCTCGATCACGACGGCCGCGGTGACGCTGCAGGTCGAATGCTCGTTGAAGCCCGCCGGCGCCGGAGCCGTCGTCTTCAAGCCGCTATCGGCCGGCGACTTCACACGGGTCGAGAGCGACGTCCAGCAGCTGCTCGAGAGCGTCGCAGCGCAGAACGGCTCGAAGCTCGAGCAGAAGAGCGACACGTACGGCTTCCAGTGGGTGATCGTCCGCGACCCCGAGCTCGAGGATCAGGTGCAGGCCGTGTACGGAATGGCACAGGGGCTGACCGAGCAGGGGTTCGGCAGCCAGCTGCTCGCAGCCGCGTTCCGCTTCGACGGCGGCGAGCATCCGACCTACTGGATCTACGGCTTCAAGACGGGAACGTTCTGGCCGTTCGTCCCGACCGGCGACACCCAGGCCCGAGACAACGCACGGGAGCTCGAGCTCAAGGCCAAGCTGGAGAAGGAGCTGCCGGTCGAGCAGGACCTCAGCAAGTGGTTCGCGCTGTTCGACGCTCCGATCTAGCTCGACGCGCGGTTCCGAGCTACGCGACGGGCTTGCCCATCTCCCGCGAGATCGCGGCGAGGGCGGCCAGCCGCTTCTCCATCGGCGGGTGATCCATGAAGAGCTCGCCGACCTGCTGGCGCCAGTTCGTCGGGACGATGAAGAAGGCGTTCATGCCCTGCACCTCGCGGAGGTCCTGTTGCGGGATCGTCGTGATGCCGCTCGCGATCTTCTGCAGCGCGCTCATCAGGTTCTCCGGCGCGCCGGTGATCAGCGCCGAGCCGCGATCGGCGGCGTACTCGCGGTAGCGCGAGATCATCCGGATCAGGATGAAGCTGATGACGTAGGTGACGATCGAGACGGCGAAGATAATCAGCCAGACCGGCACCTGATTGTTGTCGTTGCCGCGACGGTTGCCGCCGCCGAAGCCGCCGCCGCCGCCGAACATCCCGAAGTAGAAGCCGAAGCGCGTGATCATCGCGGCGACCATCGCGAAGAAGCTCGCCACGGTCATGATCAGCACGTCGCGGTTCGCAATGTGCGAGAGCTCGTGCGCGAGCACCGCCTCGACCTCGCGCGGCTCGAGCCGGTTCCACAGACCCTGCGTCACTGCGACCGCGGCGTGCTTCGGGTTCCGGCCGGTCGCGAAGGCGTTCGGGACGTCGCTCGGCACGATCGCGATGCGCGGCTTCGGCAGGTCGGCCATGGCGCAGAGCCGCTCGACCATCGCGTGGAGCTCCGGTGCCTGCTCAGCCGTGACGATCTTCGCGCCGGAGGCGGCGAGGGCGAGCTTGTCCGACGTCCAGTACTGGACGAGCGCCATCCCGATCACGATCACGAGCATCGGGGCGAGCTGGAAGTGCGCGGCGTAGAAGAGCACGAACGCGAACCCCACGTACAGCAGGCCGAGCAGCCCGCTCGTCGCGAGCATCCGCAGCGTGAGGCCCGCGTCCCTCCCATACGACCGACGCTTCATCGATTCGAATGGTAGTCGCGCCAGGTATTGTCACGCCCCGTGCGCAGGTCGATTCTCATCGCGCTCACATGCTCGGCGCTCCTCGCATTCGTCGCTGCGGGCTGCGGCTCGCAGGGCGTGACCGCGCCGGCCCCGCGCACCGTGATCGGCACGCTGCCGAAGCCCGCTGCCGAGCCGGCGACGCCGGCGTCGAAGCTCACGGGCGATCCGGCCGCCGGCAAGGCGATCTTCGTGAAGGCAGGCTGCGGCGGCTGTCACACGCTTCAGGCGGCCCACTCGACCGGCACTGTCGGGCCGAACCTCGACACGGCGAAGCCGGACTTCCGCCTCGCGACCGCCCGCGTCACGCTCGGCAAGTCGCCGATGCCGTCCTTCAAGGGACAGCTGAGCGACCAGCAGATCGCGGACGTGGCCGCCTACGTCGTGAAGTCCAGCGGCGGCACCCCGTAGAGCTCCCGGACGGCTTCCCGGCAGACGTCGCCGCGTTCGCGTGCGACCTCGACCGGACGCTGATCGCAACCGACGCCGTGCTGCGGCCGCGGACACGCAAGGCGATCGCCCGCGTCCGCGAGACCGGTACGCACGTGATCGTCGTGACCGGCCGCATGTTCCAGGCGGTTCGCCCCTATCTCACCGAAGCCGGTCTCGACGATCCTGTCGTCTGCTACCAGGGCGCGCTCGTCGCCGACCCGGTCACGGGCGCGTTCCTGCGGCACGTCCCGATCCCGCGCGCGGCCGCGCTCGAGGCGATGGATGCCGTGATCGAAGCGGGCTTCCACCTCAACTGTTACGTCGACGACGAGCTGTACGTCGCCGAGGAGACGCCCGAAGCGCACGCGTACGCCGACCTCAACAAGGTGGCGATGCACGTCGTCGGCGACCTGCGGGCGTGGCTGCAGGACGACCCGACGAAGCTCGTCGCGGTCGGCGACCCACACGCGCTGGACGAGCTCGAGCGGGTGCTCAAGCCGCGCTTCGAGGGAAAGCTCTTCGTCTCGAAGTCGCTGCCGCACTTCCTCGAGTTCGCGCACCCGGACGTCAACAAGGGCGCCGGCCTCACCTTCATCGCGGAGCGGCTCGGCTTCTCGCCAGACGACACGGTCGCGTGCGGCGACGGCGAGAACGACCGCGAGCTGCTCGACTGGGCCGCGTACAAGGTCGCGGTCGCGAACGCGCACCCCGAGATCCTCGCCCGCGCCGACCTCGTCGTCCCGGACGTCGAGGACGAAGGCATCGCTCAGCTGTTCGAGGCGTTCGTAGACTCCGTCTCGTGATCGACGCGCGCGCAGCCCGCAACGCGCCTGACGAGTTCCGGCGCCGCCTCGCACGGAAGGGCGCTGCGGACGCGTTCGACGCGTGGCTCGCGGCAGACGAGCGGTGGCGCGAAGTCGTGCCACGCGTCGACGACCTCCGCTCGCGCACGAAGCTGAAGGGCAAGCCGACCCCCGAGCAGCTCGAGGGATTGAAGGGCGTGAAGGAGCAGTTGCAGGCCGCCGAGCAGGAGCTCGTCGCGGCGGAGGCCGAGCGCGACGCACTGCTGATGCAGCTGCCGAATCCGCCTGCCGACGACACGCCGGACGGCGACCGCGACGAGGACGCGGATGAGGTCCGCCGCTGGGGCGAGCCGCCTCAACTCGACGATCCGAAGGAGCACACGGAGATCGGCCGCTTCGAGATGGAGCGGGCGGCTCGGCTTTCCGGGTCGCGCTTCGGCTACTTCGTCGGCGACACCGCGCTGCTCGCACTCGCGGTGCACCGGTATGCACTCGACACGGTCGTCCGGGAAGGGTTCACGCCGGTCTTGACACCGGTGCTCGTGCGCGAGGAGGCGATGTACGGCACGGGGTTCTTCCCGACCGACCGCACGAACATCTACGCGCTGCCGGAGGACGAGCTGTACCTCACCGGCACCTCCGAGGTCGCGCTCGCGGGGATGCACATGGGAGAGATCCTCGACGAGCTGCCGCTCCGCTACGCGGGGTACTCCGTCAACTTCCGGCGCGAGGCGGGCGCAGCCGGCAAGGACACGCGCGGCATGTTCCGCGTGCACCAGTTCGCGAAGGTCGAGATGTTCGTCTTCTGCGCGCCCGACGACTCGGCAGCCGAGCACGAGCGATTGCTCGCCGTCGAGGAGCAGATCCTCCAGGGGCTCGAGATCCCCTACCGCGTCGTCAACGTCGCAGCCGGCGACCTCGGCGCTCCCGCCGTCAAGAAGTACGACTGCGAGGGATGGTTCGCCCATCAGCAGCGGTACCGCGAGCTGACGTCGACGTCCAACACGACAGACTTCCAGGCGCGGCGTCTCGGCATCCGCGCGCGGGTCGACGGGAAGAACCTCGGCCCGGTGCACACGCTGAACGGCACCGCCGTCACCGACCGCGCCACGCTTGCGATCCTCGAGAACCTGCAGGGCGGAGTGCCCGACGTCCTCCGGCAGTACGGCGCTCCGGAACACGTCTCCCGGTAACACGTCTCGTCGGGACACGGCTGGGGCCAGGCCCCGTTACGGAACCCGCGCAGCTTCGTCACGGCCCGCGCGAAGCGCCTGCAGCCCGCGCGCGAAGTCCGTCACTGAGCCGTGACGGGGCCTGGCACCGGACGTGGCCGCATGGCCACGAACGTGGCCTGAACGGACAGCGTCGTTTGGCGCCAAGGAGGGCCCGGCGAGCTAGAACGCCGCGCCGGCCTGCTTGCCCGGGATGTACTCGCTCGGGCAGATGAAACGAAGCGCGTGCGCGAACTTCTGCGACCGCTCGAGGTTGGCCTCGTCGGCGGAGCGCTCGCGGTCGAGCAGCGGGTCCACGACCTCCTTGAAGTATGCGTCCGCGGCGGCGTGTTTCGCCTCCTCCGTCGGAAACTCGTGCCTGATCCGCCCGAGCTCGCCCGCGTCGAGGAAGATCCCGCCGCACTCGGGGCACTCGTCGATCGTCACCTCGCGCTTGACGCTCCAGAAGTGGCGCATCAGCACGACGCCGTCGGTGCATTTCGGGCAGTCGTAGCGCTCGGCCGGATCGACGGCGACGCCTGGGTCGCGTCGCACATCGAGCAACGCTTCGCCGGCCGACTCCGCCTGTTCGTCGAGCTTGCGCAGCTCGAAGTGGTCGAACCAGATGCCGCCGCACCCGCCGTCGCAGACGTCCACCGTCACGTCGCCGGCCGTGCGGGTCGAAAGCATGTGACCGCAAGCAGGGCAATTCATGGTCGTAGCTATCGGCAGAATGCGGCCACCGCTCAAGTCCCGGCACAATGCGCGAACGCGGCGGGGTGCCGGAGCGGTCGAACGGGACGGTCTTGAACACCGTTGAGGGCTCGCGCCCCCGTGGGTTCGAATCCCACCCCCGCCGCTCACCGCTAACGTCCGCCGCATGTCGTCGGGAGAAGACCTTCGCGGCCTCATGCGCTTCTGGCCGCACGGCGTGTCCGTGCTGTCCGTCGACTACGAGGGCGACCGGATGGGCGTCACCCTCAGCTCGCTCGTGTCGCTCTCGCTCGACCCGCCGCTCGTCGGCATCTCCGTCGGCAAGCAGGCCTCCTGCTACGAGCTGCTCCGCCACGCCGGCGCGTTCGCGGTCAGCATGCTCGGCGCCGAGCAGGAGGAGATCGCCCGCAAGTTCGCGGCCGGCCACCCGCCGATCGTCCACTGGCAGGGCGTCGCGATCCGCGAGGGCCGGGTCGCGCCGCTGATCGAGGGCGGCGTCGGCTGGATCGAGGCCCGCACCGTCGCCGAGCACGACGTCGGCGACCACACGTTCTTCGTCGGCGACGTCCTCGTCGCCGAGCGCGGCCCTTCGACGCGCGCCCTGATGTACCGCGACCGCGACTACCACGGCCTGTGACGATCGAGGCCGTCGTCTTCGACCTCGACGGCGTGCTCATCCAGTCGGAGGAAGTCTGGGACGAGGTGCGCGAGCGGTACGTGGGCGAGCGCGGCGGTCGGTACGACGAGGAGATCCAGCGGGCGATGATGGGGATGAGCTCGCCCGAGTGGTCGCGCTATCTCCACGACACGGCCGGTGTCCCCGACGAGCCGGAAGCGATCAACGCCGAGGTCGTGCGGCGGATGCTCGCCGCCTACGACGCACACCTGCCCCTGATCCCCGGCGCCGCCGACGCCGTGCGCCGGCTCGCACGCGACTTCACGCTCGCTGTGGCGTCGTCGTCGAACCGGCCGTTGATCGACGCTGTGCTGGACGGCGCCGCGATCGGCGACTGCTTCGCCGCCACGGTCTCCTCCGAGGAGGTCGAACGTGGCAAGCCCGCGCCCGACGTCTATCTCGAGGCCGCGCGCCGGCTCGGCGTCGAGCCCGGGCACTGCGCCGCCGTCGAGGATTCGCACGGCGGCATCCGCTCGGCGAAGGCGGCCGGCATGCGCGTGATCGCGATCCCGAACCCGACCTACCCGCCGGACGCCGACTCGCTCGCGCAGGCAGACGTGACGCTCGACACCCTCGCGGATCTGACGCGCGAAAAGATCGCCACGGACGCCTCCGCGTCGTAGCCCCTCTCGGCGAAGCCCAGCTTTCGGGCAACCCCAAGGCTGGCGAGATTGCCGGGGTCGATGTGCATCTCGAGCCGATCCGCGCCGCACACCTCGAACCCGATGCGCACGAGGGCCCTCGCGATCTCCGTGGCGAAGCCGCGACGGACGTGGTCCACGTGCACGTGGTACCCGATCTCGAGCGCTCCGGGGCCGATCCGCGGGAGCAAGCCGCCGCCACCAACCAGCTGATCGCCGAGAAATGCGCCGTACGAGAAGCTCACACCGGCCGCGAACTCGTCGGCGTACTTGGCGAGGCGCTCGCGCGGATCGCCGTCGAGGAAGAATGGAATGAACGCCGCGAGATGATCACGGCTGCGCTCGAGGAGGGCGGCGAACGCGGCCGCGTCGCCGGGCTCGTAGGCGCGAAGCAGCAGGCGCTCGGTCTCGATGCCCGCCGGCGGCGGGTTCACCCCCGCTTGCGGATGAGCGTGACGCCGTCGCGGATCGGCACGAGGACGCACTCGACCCGGTCGTCGGCCATGACATGGGCGTTGAAGGCGGCGATCCCCTCGTTCCCGTTCAGGCCGCCGAGCGTGTTGTCGGCGAGGATCACACCGTCGTCGGCGAGCTTCGGGAGCACCGCCTCGTAATACTCGATGTAGTCCGGCTTCCACGCGTCGATGAAGACGAGGTCGAACGGACCCTCCAGTTCCGCGATCGTCTCCTGTGCGGGGCCGACGCGATAGTCGATGCGGTCGGCGACGCCCGACTCCTCCGCGTAGCGCTTCGCGATCGCCGTCGTCTCCGGGTTGACGTCGCACGCGACGATCGTCGCGCCGTCGGGGAGCGCCGTCGCCATCTCGATCCCCGACCAGCCGGTGAAGACGCCGATCTCGAGCACGCGGCGCGGCTGTTTCAGCGCGACGAGGAACCGCAAGAACGCCCCCTCGAGCGGGCCGACCGACATCTGCGCGTCGTCCCGCGTCGCCTGCGTCTCCTCACCGAGCCGCTGCAAGACCTCGGTCGCCGGCGTCGTGTGCGCCAGCGCGTACTCCTCCGCTTCGTCGAACGTCATTCCACCCTCCCGATCAGAACACATCCGTTGTGGCCGCCGAGCCCCATCGCGTTCGAGAGCGCGACGTCGACCTGCACGCGCCGCGCCTCGTTCGGAACGTAGTCGAGATCGCACTCGGGGTCCGGAATCTCGTAGTTGATCGTCGGCGGCAGCACCCCCTCGTGCACCGCGCGCACGCACATCATCGCCTCGATCGCCCCGGCCGCGCCGAAGCAGTGGCCGGTCACCGACTTCGTCGACGAGACGGCCAGGTCATAGGCGTGGTCGCCGAAGACCTCCTTGATCGCGCGCGTCTCTGCGGCGTCGCCGAGCGGCGTCGACGTGCCGTGCGCGTTGATGTAGCCCACCCGCTCCGGCGCGACGCCGGCGCGCTCGAGCGCTGCGCGCATCATCTCCTTGACGCCCGTCGCGTCCGGGTCGGGCTGCGCCATGTGATGGGCGTCGTTCGAAGCGCCGTAGCCGAGGATCTCCGCGTACACCGTCGCGCCGCGCGCCCGTGCGGCCTCGAGCTCCTCGAGCACGAGCACACACGCTCCCTCGCCCATCACGAAGCCGGCGCGGGTCGCGTCGAACGGCCGCGACGCTCGGGGCGGATGCTCGTCCTCGGCGGCCAGCCCGCGCATCGCGACGAAGCCGGCGAGGATCAGCGGATGGAGGCACGCCTCGGCGCCGCCGGCGAGCGCCGCGTCGGCGTCGCCCCGGCGGATGAGCTCGGCGGCCTCGCCGACCGCGTGCGAGCCGGTCGCGCAGGCCGACACCGGCGCGTAGTTCGGGCCCCGATAGCCGAGCGAGATCGCGAGCTGCCCGCTCGCCGCGTCGACGAGCACGCTCGGGATGAACGTCGGCGCCACCCGGCGCGCGCCGCGCTCCCGCAGGACGTCGTGCTGCTCCATGATCCCGAGGAAGCCGCCGATCGCGCTGCCGAAGAGGATCCCGACCCGGGCCGGGTCGTAGACGTCGTCGAGCTTCGCGTCGGCGACCGCTTCGCGCCCGGCGCCGAGGGAGAGGAGCACGTACCGGTCGAGCCGGCGCAGCTCGCGCGGGTCGTCGAGGCCGGTTGGGTCGAAATCCTTCACCTCGGCGGCGATCCGCACGGGCGAGTCGCCGGGGTCGAACGACCGGATCCAGTCGATGCCGCTGCGGCCCGCGACCGCCGCCTCCCAGGTCGAGGCCGCGTCGTTGCCGAGCGGCGTCACCGCCCCGAGCCCTGTCACCACCACGCGTCTCGACATCGGGCTTAACGCTAGTTGAGCACGGGCTTAGGGGATCCTGAGCAAAAGCGACGTTAGCTCCACAGGCAACCCGGGTAGGAAATGTCCAGCTTCCCCCCGCAACAGGAGGTCGATCATTTCAACTACGGCATCGCACGCCCAGCCGGGGCTGGTGTTCTTCTATTCGCCCGTTTCCGGCGCCTGCCGTCGTGCCGAAGGGTTCCTCGCGCAGGTGCTCCAGCGCCGCAGGAACCACGGCACGTTCAAGCTCTACCGCGTCGACGAGAAGGAGCGCCCCGACCTCGTCGAGCGCTTCGGGATCGACACGATGCCGACCCTCGTCGTCGTCGAGGACAAGGTCGTCCGCGCCCGCCTCGAGCGCCCGCGCGGCTGCCGGGAGATCGAGAGCTTCCTCGCTCCCTGGCTCCACTAGCGACCGGTGTGTGCGGGTGTGGCGCGCGGCCGAAACGAGCCGCCCACCCCCCGCGCCCGACGAGAGCTCGGAGGAGCCGGCCCCCGGCTCCACCAGGGA
>JAICLU010000051.1 GCA_025925195.1 Thermoleophilia bacterium | reverse complement strand
TGCTGGATGATCTCGAAGTTGCGCTCGACGAGGATCGGCGCCAGGCCCATCGACGGCTCGTCCATCAGCAGCAGCTTCGGCCGCGACATCAGCGCGCGGCCCATCGCGACCATCTGCTGCTCGCCGCCGGACAGCGTGCCGGCGTGCTGCGCGCGCCGCTCGTGCAGGAGCGGGAAAAGCTCGTACACGCGGTCGCAGTCCTCCTTCGTGCCGCCGCCGTGCAGGTACGCGCCCATCTGCAGGTTCTCGAGCACCGTCATCGGCCCGAAGAGGCGACGGTTCTCGGGGACGATCGCCATGCCGCGGCGGATGCGATGGCTCGTCGAGCGGCGCGTCACGTCCTCGCCGCCGAACGACACCGTGCCGTTGCGCGGCTGGACGATGCCGAGGATCGTCTTCAGCGTCGTCGACTTGCCGGACGCATTGCCGCCGAGCAGGCAGACGAGCTCGCCCGGCTGCACCTCGAGCGACAGGCCCTGCAGGATGTGGATCGGCCCGTAGAATGTGTCGATCGCGTCGAGCCTCAGCAACGGCTCCGTGACGGCTCCGGTGCTCATTTGCGGGCGGTCGCGCTCGTGCCGAGATAGGCCTCGACGACGCGCGGGTCGGTGGCCACGTGCTCGAATGTCCCCTCCGAGATCTTCAGTCCGTGGTCGAGCGCTACGACGCGGTCGGAGATCCCCTCGACGACGTGCATGTCGTGCTCGATGACGAGAATCGTGTAGCCGCCGTCGTCGCGGAGACGCGCGATCAGCTCCGTGATCTCGTGCGTCTCGACCGGGTTCATCCCGGCCGCCGGCTCGTCGAGCAGGAGCAGCCGGGCCTTCGTCGCGGTCGCGCGCGCGATCTCGAGCCGCCGGCGGTTCGCGTACGAGAGCGAGTAGGCCGGCTGATCCCACCGGTAGCCCATCAGCCGCTGCCCGAAGAAGGACAGCCGCTCCTCGGCGAGCGCCTCGATCTCCTTCTCCTCCCGCCGCATGCCGGGCGTCCGCAGGATCGACCGGAAGATGCCCGCCTTCGTGTGCGGCCACGCCGCGGCCATGACGTTCTCCTTCACCGTCAGGTTCAGGAACAGCCGCAGCGTCTGGAACGTCCGCGCGATGCCGCGGGCCGTGATCTTGTGCGGCTCGAGGCCGACGATCGATGTCCCCTCGAAGCGGATGTCGCCGTCGTCCGGCTGGTAGACGCCGGTCACGAGGTTGAAGAGCGTCGTCTTGCCCGCGCCGTTCGGCCCGATGACGCTGACGATCTCGCCCTCGTCGACGTGCAGGTCGAGCTCGGTGATCACGCTCAGCCCGCCGAACCGCTTCGACACGCCGTCCAGCTCGAGCAACTTCTGAGCCACTAGACGATCTCCACCCGCGACGTCCCGAGCAGCCCCTGCGGACGCGCGTTCATCAGGACGATCAGGATGACGCCGATCAGGATCAAGCGGGTGATGCTGGGCTCCACGACGAGCCTGTTGTCCCAGACGAACGCCGCGAGATAGAGCGTCGGGATCATCGCGAGCCACCGCGACCAGCCTCGCAGCGTCGTCAGCGCGAGCACTGCGAGGACGAGGATGACGAATGCGATATTCCCGATCATCATCGGGTTGGTCGGGTGGAGGTTCCAGCCGTCGAGGCCGTTGCCGAGCCAGCCGCCGACGGTCGACGTCCCGCGCGTCGACCGCGGCCACGCCGACGACATGATCGCGTGGAACGCGTACCCGAGCCCGATCGTCCCGGCGCCGACGACCGCGAGCACGCGCCACGGGCGCAGCTTCGCGAGCAGCGTCGCTGCGAGCACGACGTAGAAGATCCACGTGGCGTGGCCGGGCGTGCGCAGCACCTCGAGCGAGACGTTGACGACGAGCGCGCCGAGGATGACGCCGCCGATGCTGCCCGCGCCGCCGAGGATGAGCATCGAGTAGACGATGATCAGCGTCGGGACGTCGAAGTCGGCCGAGAAGACGGCCGTGTTCAGCGCCGCGAAGAGCGTCCCCGCGAGCCCCGCGATCGCCGCGCCCACCGCGAACGCGATCAACTTCAGCCGGTTCACCGGCATGCCCATCATCTCGGCCGCCAGCGGATCCTCGCGCAGCGACTTCCACGCGCGGCCCGTGCGCGACGTGTCGATCAGGTAGATGCACGCGAGCGCCAGCACGAAGACGATCAGCGCGGCGTAGTAGTAACCCTTGACGGAGCCGATCTTGAAGCCGCCGAGATCCCAGTTGTCGACGTTCGGGATGCCGTTCGGGCCGCCGGTGACGTCGTACCCCTTCGTGATGCCGAGGAACGAGATGCGGTTCCCGTTCTGGTAGACGGTGACGAAGAGCTGCCCGAAGAAGAGCGTGACGATCGCGAGGTAGTCGCCGACGAGCCGGCGGGACGGCAGCGCCACGAGGAACCCGAGGAGCGCGCTGCAGATCATCACGACCGGGATCACGGCGAGCGTGTCCCAGTGCAGCCCGAACTTCGGCGACGCGAGCATCGCGTAGCCGTAGGCGCCGAAGCCGTAGAACGCGACGTAGCCGAGGTCGAGCAGGCCTGCGTACCCGACGACGATGTTCAGGCCGAGCGCGAGCAGCATGTAGAGCAACGTGTCGAAGCCGACGCGGATGATGTACTCGTCGCTCGTCAGCGCCGGCAGGATCGCGGCGAGAACCGCGAAGCCGGCGTAGAACGCCGGCCGCGGCACGCGGTCGAACTCGCGGAGGAACCGGCTCCGCTGCACGCGCCCTTCATGCGAGGCGACCCAGCTGTCGACGCCGACCTTCGGGATCTGCTCCTCGTCGGGGCGCGCAGGGATCGGGTTGATGTCGCGGCCGCCGTCCATGCTCAGACCTTCTGCACCGCCGCGCGCCCGAGCAGGCCGCTCGGCCGGACGATGAGCACGACGATCAGGATCGCGAAGACGATCGCCGCCTGGAACGTCGACGAGAGGTAGCCGATCGCGAAGGACTCCGCGAGGCCGATCGTCAGCCCGCCGAGCACCGCGCCCGGCAGGTTGCCGATGCCGCCGATCACCGCGGCGATGAACGCGAACAGGCCGGCCTGGAACCCCATGTACGGCCACACCTGCTGGTAGGCGATCCCGTTGAAGACGCCGGCCGCGCCGGCGAGCGCGGAGCCGATGAAAAATGTGACGACGATCACACGATCGACGTCGATGCCCATCATCGCCGCCGCCTCGCGATCGAACGACGTCGCGCGCATCGCCTTGCCGGTCTGGGTGCGCTGCACGAACACCGTCAGGAAGACCATCAGGACGACGGCGCCCACGACGACGATCACCTGAGCGATGCCGACGTGCACCTGCGCCGGCAGCGTGAACCCCTTCGTCCAGAGCTCACCGCCCTTCCAGCCGAAGCTGTTGTAGCTCTGGAACTGCGCGCCCAGCACGAGCTGCGCGGCGTTCTCGAGGAAGAACGACACCCCGAGGGCGGTGATGAGCGGTGCGATCCGTGGCGCTGCGCGCAGGCGCCGGTATGCAAAGCGCTCGATCATGACGCCGAGCAGGCCGCCGCCGAGCATCGCGCAGACGAACATCAGCACGAGCAGGAGGACGATGTTGATCGACAGCGCCTCGGCTCCGCCGAACACGGTGATCAGCCCGTAGCCGATGAACGCGCCGACCATGTAGACGTCGCCGTGCGCGAAGTTCAGCAGCTTCAGGATCCCGTACACCATCGAGTACCCGAGCGCGATCAGCGCATAGACCGACCCGTGCGTGATGCCCGCGACGAGCTCGGTGACGAAGAGATTCCAGTTCATCGAAGGCTTCTAGATACAGAAACGGGGGCGCGGCCACAACTCGTGACCGCGCCCCCGCCGACCGAACCGTCTACTGGACCGTCTGGTACTTGCCGTTGACGATCTTGAAGACGTGGAACTTGGCGCCGGCGAGATCGCCCTTCGCGGTGAAGCGAATCGGCGTGCCCAGGATCGTCTTGGGCAGCGACACCTTGGCGAAGTCCTTGCGGACCTCCGCCCTCGTGATCTTGTTGTCCTTGCAGGCCTTCGTGACCGCGTTCGCGTACATCTGCGCGAGCACGTAGTTCGGAGCACCGAACGGGCTGGTCGCCCCGGGGAACTGCCTGTGGAACGCCTTCACGACGGCGGCGTCGGCCGGGATCGTCGTGACGTCCGGAGCGAAGAACGAGATGTAGCTCCCGCTGACGTTGAACTTCGACTGGTCGAAGGTGCCGTCGCTGCCGAACGTGACGGCCGACTTGCCCTGCGCCTTGAGCTGCTGCGTGAACAGCTGCGCCTGCGACGAGAGCTGGAACGGGAGATACACGACCTTCGTCGCCGACGTCACCTTGGCGACGAGCGACGAGAAGTCGGTGTCCTTCTGGCTGATCGACTCGCGGTCGACCTTGACGCCCTTGCCCGCGAGGAACTGGCCGACGATGTCGGCGAGGCCCGTCGAGTAGGACTCCTGGTCGTCGACGACCATCACGCTCGAGCCCGACTTCACGCCGAGCTTCGCGAACATGTAGTTCGCCGCCGTCGGGCCCTGCACGCTGTCGTTCGGCACGTCACGGAAGAAGTAGCCCTTGTACGCGCCGTTCGTCAGCGAGACGCGCGTCGCCGAGCCGGACGCGAAGGCGAGGCCCGCCTTGCGGAGGATCGGAGCGACGGCCTGGACCTCATCCGAGCCCGCCGGCCCGATGACGCCCATGATCGACTTGTTCGAGGCGAGAGCCTGCGAGGTCGTCGACGCCTTGGACGGATCGAGCTGCGTGTCCTGCTGGACGAGCTTGAGCTTCACGTGGCCGCGGACCTTGTTCCACTGGCTCACATAGAACTGCGCCCAGTGGAGCTGGTCGCCGCCGATCGACGCCGCGGGGCCCGTGATCGGGGCCAGCATGCCGATCGAGACGCCCTTCTTGCACGAGCTCGCAGCGTCGGCCGAACGCACCGCGTTCGGCCGTGCGACCGCGGTTGCCACGACCGCCAGCGCGACGACGGCTGCGAGCCCCGCGATCGGAAGAATCCTCTTCACCATTCATTGCCTCCTTAGGGATTGCGCCTGTCTATAGACGAATCCCACGCCCAGTGGTTGGCGGCGACCATACCTGTAGGCTGCGCCGCTGATGAAGTGGTGCCTCGAACCTGGAGCGTCGCCCCTCTTCGGGAGCGACCGCGGCTGCGCCGAGTTCGAGCAGGACGTCCTCCGTTTCGACGGGCCGTCCGAGGCGCGCACGAACGCGACCGACGACGAGGTGCTGTACGTGCTCGCGGGCAGCGGCGTCGCCGAGCTCGGCGGCGAGCCGGCCGAGTTGACTCGCGGCACTGCCGCGTATGTGCGGCGGGGAATCCCGTGGCAGGTCACGGAGGCGGACGGGCTCGAGATCCTCTCCGTGCTGGTGCGCGAGCCGCTCCCCGGAGACACGACGCATGCCGTCATCGCCGTCGACGAGGCGGAGGAAGGGAGCGCGACGGCGGGCCGGCAGTTCCGGCTGCTCGCACCCTGCGCCTCGGCGACGCAGTTCGTCGGTTACATCCCCGTCGGCCGCGCGCCCGACCATTTCCACAAGTACGACGAGGTCGTCTACGTGCTCGAGGGCACGGGCGAGCTCCACATCGACGGCGAGACCGCGCCCCTCACGGCCGGCTCGTGCGTCCATCTGCCGGCCGGGCTCGTGCACTGCCTCGAGAACACCGGGCCCGGAGAGATGCAGGTGCTCGGCGTCTTCCGGCCGGCAGGCTCGCCGGCCGAGGCGTATTACCCCGACGGAACGAAGGCGGTCTACTGATGCCGAAAATCGAACGCAGTGCAACGGTCACATGGGAGGGCAACGTCGCGCGCGGCACGGGGCACATCAGCGGCGACACCGGTGCGTTCGGCGACCTGCCGTTCTCGCTCCCGACGCGGATCGGCCAGTCGGAGGGCAAGACGAGCCCGGAGGAGCTCCTCGCCGCGGCGCACGGCGGCTGCATCACGATGTCGCTCGCGACCCAGCTGACGCAGGCCGGCACGCCGCCGGGGCAGCTCGACGTCTCGTGCCGGATCGTCATGGACGAGGTGGAGGGCCAGGGACATCAGATCGTCGCGTCGTTCGTCGAGGCGGCGGTGACTGCGGAAGGCCTCGACGACGCGGCGCTGCAGGAGCTGTTCGCGAAGGCCGACGAGGGTTGTCCGTTCTCGCAGCTGTTGCGCCGCGCGGGCGCCGAGGTGCACGCCTCCGCACGCCTCGCGTGAGGCTCGGCGAGCTCGCGGCGGCGCGTCGTACCCACAAGGAATTCCGCGGCGAGGCGGTCGACCGCGACACCGTGCTCGAGCTGCTCGCCGTCGCCCGGTTCGCGCCGAACCACCATCTGACGCAGCCCTGGCGGTTCCGCGTGCTCGGCCCGCAGACGCTCGCGCGGCTGCAGGAATGCGCCGGCCCGTCCGAAGCGACGAAGCTCGAGCGGGCGCCGACGCTCGTCGTCGCGTCGGTCGCGCTCGCAGGCGAGCTCGTGCAGGACGAGGAGGACGTCTGCGCCGGGGCGGCCGCGATCATGCTCGTCCTGCTCGCGGCCACCGAGCGCGGCCTCGCCTCGTACTGGCGGACGCCCGGCGTGCTGCGCACGGCACGCGGACGCGATGCTGCCGGCGTCCCGCACGGCGAGCGCGTGCTCGGGCTGCTCCACTTCGGCGCGCCCGTGCGCGAGCCTGCGAGGCGCGAGCGGGCGGGTGCCTCGCAGTACGTGACGTTTCTGGAATAGTCGGGGCATGGCCACCGACACGCGCACCCGCGAATCCGTTCCGTTCCGCGTCCGCACCGCCGACGGCGAGAACGTCGAGCTGACGTACTCGTCGCCGCGCCCCGCCGCGACGCACGACGAGCACGCAGTGCTCGAGACGCTGCCCTGGTTCGAGACGGGCAAGCCGCTCCGCAACTACATGCTGCACCAGACCGACTTCTACGACGAGGTCGAGCAGGTCTGGGGGCGCCGCTGGGGCGCCGAGGGTATCGGGACGCTCCGCGAGGTCCTCGTGTCGCGCCCGTCCGAGAACGAGATCCGGCCCGAGTACGCCGAGGAGTGGCAGTACTACTACTCGAGCGCCGCCGGCAACGCCGACCTCGGGAAGCTGCAGGCGCAGTTCGACGAGTACTACGCGGTGCTCGAGGAGCACGGCGTCCGCGTGAACTACGTCGAGCCGCCCGTGCCGGCGATCGGCGCCTACGGCTGGATCAAGAACATGGTCACGCTCGCCGGCGGCGGACTCGTCGTGCACGGCGGTGCGATCGTCCATCGCTACGGGCTCGGCTCGTGGCAGCGCGGCCGCGAGGTGATCTGGCAGCAGGTGCTCGCCGCGCTGCAGGTGCCGATCTACCTGACGACGCACGGGAAGGGGATCTGCGAGCCCGGCGCCGGCCGCTGGCTCGACTCGAAGACGTTCGCCTTCAACGAGTCGGTCGTCGCGAACGAGGAGGGGCTGCGCCAGCTCGAGTTCGTGCTGTCGAACCTCGGCATCGAGCTCATCACGTGCCATTCGCCGGGCTGGTACGACACGACGGGCCACGGCAACATCGGCACGTCGCACATGGACATGGTGATGCTGACGGTCGACGAGCGGAAGTGCCTGCTGGCGCCGCACCTCGTCAACTACGGCTTCGTGCGCGAGCTGCTCGAGCGCGACTTCACGATCATCGAGGTGCCCGTCGAGGAGTACTGGGATCTCGCGCTGAACGGCGTCACGCTCTCGCCGGGCAAGATCGTCATGAACGCCGGCTCGCCGACCGTCCTGCGCGCGCTCGAGCAGCACGACGTCGAGGTCGTCCAGGTCGACTTCTCGGAGTCGCACACGTTCGCGATCGCCGGCCTGCACTGCGCGACGCTCGAGCTCGTCCGGGATCAACCAGGGCAGGAGTAGGGGCTTCCCGGATAGGCACGGCGGCCGGCGTCGGCGACGCTACCGCCATGGAAACGACAGAGACCATTCGTGATGTTCGGCGGCTCGTCCGGCCGAAGGACGACCGGTGGCTCGGCGGCGTCTGCCGCGGCCTCGGCGCGTACTTCGACCTGAGCCCCTCGCTCTATCGCATCGCCTTCGTCGCGCTCGCCTTCGCGGGCGGGACGGGGATTCTCCTGTACGCCGCGGCGTGGCTCGTCATCCCCGAGGAGGGCGCGGCCGACTCGATCGCGGCGGCCGAGCTGCGCAAGCACCGCGACCAGCCGCGCCGACTCATCGGGCTCGCCCTGCTCGGGACGATCGGCCTCGCCGTGCTGTCGTCGATCCGCGTCTGGCCGAGCCCGGGCAACTTCTGGGTACTGGCGGCGCTCGTGATCGCCGCCCTCGCCTGGTGGCGCGGACGGCTCGTGATCGGGCTTCTGCTCGGGCTCGCCCTCGTCCTCGTCGCCGGCGTGCTCCTCGCAGTGCGCGTCCCGGTTTTCTCCGGCATCGGCGACCGCTCGTACACGGAGGTGCATTCGAAGTACACGCTCGGAGTCGGCCGGCTCGAGGTCGACCTCGGCAGCGCGCAGCTGCCGAAGGGCGAGACGTTCGTGAAGGCGACCCTCGGGATCGGCGACCTCCACGTCACCGTCCCGCGGGATGCGTCCGTCGAGCTCGACGCGCACGTCCAGGCCGGCAACGTCGCCGGGCTCGGGCAGAAGGACAACGGCACCCACGTCCACTCTCACGTCGTCGACCGCACGGGCTCGGGACGCGTCCTCGTGCTCGACCTCCACACGGGTCTCGGGCGCATCGAGGTCGACCGCCGGTGAGGATTCCCCAGGTCGAGCGGACCGGTGACGAGGCGGTCGTCGCCGGCGTCTGCGCAGGCATCGCTCGGCCGCTGGCGGTCGATGCGACGTTCGTGCGGCTGCTGTTCGCGCTGCTCACGTTCGCGAGCGGGGCGGGCCTGCTCGCCTACGTCGGCGCCTGGTCGTTCCTGCCGAAGCCGGGGTGCCCCCCGCCGGCGCGGCGGCGCCGGATCGCCGGCACGGTCATGCTCGTCTGGAGCGGCATCCTCGTGCTCGGCGGCGTCGGGCTCTCCGACCACCTCGTCTGGCCGCTGCTCGTCGCCGGCGCGGGGATCGTGCTCGTGCGCCGCGAGAGCCGCGCGCTCGGCGTCGTCCTCGTGACGATCGGGATCGCGCTGTTCGTCACGCACGACTCGCGCGGCACGGCGTCGACGCTCCTCGCGCCGGGCGCGGTCGCGATCGGGCTGCTCGTGGTCGCCGGCCCGTGGGCCTGGCGCCTCGCCAACGAACGCGCTCGCGCAGAGGAGCGCGCCGACCTCGCGGCGCGCGTGCACGACTCGGTGCTCCAGACGCTGACGCTGATCCAGAAGGATCCGGCGGACGCGCGCCGGCTCGCGCGACGGCAGGAGCGCGAGCTTCGCGCGTGGCTCTATCCGGCGACCGCCTCGGGCACGCTGGCCGACGCCGTCGATGCGGCGGCGGCGGAGATCGAGGAGCTGCACGGCGTGCGGGTCGACGTCGTGCACACGGGAGATGCGCCCCTCGACGAGCGGTCGCAGGCGCTCGTGCTCGCGGCGCGCGAGGCGATGGCGAACGCGGCGCGTCACGCCGGCGTCGAGGAGATCTCCGTGTTCGTCGACACGACCGCCGTCTACGTCCGCGACCGCGGGCGAGGCTTCGACCCGGACGCGGTCGGCGCCGACCGCCAGGGCATCGCCGAGTCGATTCGCGGCAGGATGGAGCGCGTGGGCGGAACCGCGTGCATCGTCACGACGCCCGGCGAGGGGACCGAAGTGGAGCTCGAGCTATGAGCGTCCGCGTCGTGCTGGTCGACGACCACGACCTGTTTCGCGCGGGTGTCCGGGCGCAGCTCGGGGAGCGGATCGAGATCGTCGGCGAGGCTGCGTCGGTGCAGACGGCGGTGCCGCTGATCAAGGAGCTCGATCCCCACGTCGTCCTCCTCGACGTGCACCTCGGCGACGGCACGGGAGACGCCGTGATCGCGCAGATCTCGCCGGAGCGCCCGGGGGTGCGGTTCCTCGCGCTGTCGGTGTCGGACACGCCGGAGGACGTGATCGGCGTCATCCGGGCAGGCGCGCACGGCTACGTGACGAAGGCGATCTCCGGCCCCGACCTGACGGACGCCGTCACGCGCGTCGCCGAGGGCGACGCCGTCTTCTCGCCGCGGCTCGCCGGCTTCGTGCTCGACGCCTTCCGCACCGGCGAGGCGACCGCGAGCGACGCAGAGCTCGACCAGCTCACCGCGCGAGAGCGCGAGGTGCTGCAGTTGATCGCGCGCGGCTACCGGTACAAGGAGATCGCGGGCCGCCTCCACCTCTCGCCGCGCACGGTGGAGTCGCACGTGTCGGCGGTGCTGCGCAAGCTCCAGCTCTCGTCGCGGCACGAGCTGACGCGGTGGGCGGCCGAGCGGCGCCTAATCTGATTGTCTTGAAGGACGTGACTGAAGAGAAAGGATCGACGTGACCGAGAGCGTCAGCGAGAGCGAGAACCCGGTAATCCCGAGCCCCGAGCCGAAGACGGGCCGCCGACCGCGGACGATCCAGGACTGGTGGCCGGATCAGCTCAACCTGCAGGTTCTGCACCGGCACTCGCCCCTCTCGAGCCCGCTCGGCGACGACTTCGACTACGCCGAGGAGTTCAAGACGCTCGACCTCGACGCGCTGAAGCGCGACCTCGTCGAGCTGATGACGAGCTCACAGGACTGGTGGCCGGCCGACCACGGCCATTACGGCGGCCTCTTCATCCGCATGTCGTGGCATTCCGCGGGGACGTACCGCATCGCCGACGGCCGCGGCGGCGGCGGCCAGGGCGCGCAGCGCTTCGCGCCGCTCAACAGCTGGCCCGACAACGCGAACCTCGACAAGGCGCGCCGGCTGCTCTGGCCGATCAAGCAGAAGTACGGGCGCGCGATCTCGTGGGCCGACCTGCTCGTCTTCACCGGCAACGTCGCCATGGAGTCGATGGGGTTCGAGACCTTCGGCTTCGGCTTCGGCCGCGAGGACATCTGGGAGCCCGACGAGATCTACTGGGGTCCGGAGGACACCTGGCTCGGAGACGAGCGCTACAGCGGCGACCGCGAGCTGACCGGCCCCTTCGCGGCCGTGCAGATGGGCCTGATCTACGTGAACCCGGAGGGCCCGAACGGCGTCCCGGACCCGCTCGCCGCGGCGCGGGACATCCGGGAGACCTTCCGGCGCATGGCGATGAACGACGAGGAGACGCTCGCGCTGATCGCCGGCGGTCACACGTTCGGCAAGACGCACGGCGCCGGACCGGCCGACCACGTCGGCCCGGAGCCTGCGGCGGCGCCGCTCGAGGCGCAGGGGCTCGGCTGGCTCAGCACCTACGGCAGCGGCCGCGGGACGGACACGATCACGAGCGGGCTCGAGGTGACGTGGACGCCGACGCCGACGAAGTGGGACTCGAGCTTCTTCGAGGAGCTCTTCGGCCACGAGTGGGAGCTGACGGAGAGCCCGGCCGGCGCGAAGCAGTGGCAGGCGACGGACGGTTCGGGCGCGACGATGCTGACGACCGACCTCGCGCTGCGGGTCGACCCGATCTACGGGCCGATTGCCAAGCGGTTCTTCGACCACCCCGACGAGTTCGCCGAGGCGTTCGCGAAGGCCTGGTACAAGCTGCTGCACCGCGACATGGGGCCCGTGTCGCGCTACCTCGGCCCGTACGTCGCAGAGCCGCAGCTGTGGCAGGACCCGGTGCCGCCGGTCGAGCACGAGCTGATCGGCGAGGCGGACATCGCCGCGTTGAAGCGCGCGATCCTCGCCTCGGGACTGTCGATCCAGCGGCTCGTCGCGACCGCGTGGTCGGCGGCGGCGTCGTTCCGCGGCACCGACAAGCGCGGCGGCGCGAACGGCGCACGCCTGCGGCTCGCACCGCAGAAGGACTGGGAGGTGAACGAGCCGGCCGAGCTCGCGCCCGCGCTCGAGACGCTCGAGCGCGTCCGGCAGGAGTTCGGCAAACCGGTCTCGCTCGCGGATGTGATCGTCCTCGGCGGCTGCGCCGCCGTCGAGCAGGCGGCCCGCGACGCCGGCCACGAGATCACGGTTCCGTTCACACCCGGGCGCACCGACGCCTCGCAGGAGCAGACCGACGTCGAGTCGTTCGAGGTGCTCGAGCCGAGGCTCGACGGGTTCCGCAACTACGCCCGTGCCGGCGAGGAGATGCCGCTCGAGCACGGGCTGCTCGATCGCGCGTACATGCTGACGCTGACGGCACCCGAGATGACGGTGCTGGTCGGCGGCCTGCGGGCGCTCGACGCGAACGTCGGCCGCGCGCAGGAGGGCGTCCTCACCGGCCGGCCCGGGACCTTGACGAACGATTTCTTCGTCAACCTGCTCGACATGGGAACCGAGTGGAGGCCGTCCGGCCGCGGCTACGAGGGCCGCGATCGGCGGACGGGCGAGGTCAGATGGACGGCCAGCGCCGTCGACCTCGTCTTCGGCTCGCACGCACAGCTGCGCGCGCTCTGCGAGTTCTACGCGGGCGAGGATTCCGCGCCGGTGTTCGTGCGCGATTTCGTCGCCGCGTGGGACAAGGTGATGAATCTCGACCGATTCGACGTGTCACGGCGGCGCAATGGGGAATGAGACGACCGGATGAGCACGCAACACGAGGTCGAAGGACACACCATCGTCTGTCCGCACTGCCACAAGCCCTTCGAGGCGCCGGCGGTGCAGGGCAAGGGTCGCATTCGCGGCTTCAAGTGCCCGCACTGCCGCCTTTTCGTCCCGTACGACCGGATCGCGGAGCAGGCGCTCTCGCGCGATCCGGATCAGAGCTGAGCGGCGCTAGCTGACGGCGTCTCTCAGCGCCTGCGCCTCGGGCAGGTGCTGCAGCTTCTTCAGCGTGTTGTTCTCGATCTGACGGATCCGCTCGCGCGTGACCCCGAACGCGCGGCCGACCTCCTCGAGCGTCTGCGGCGGCCCACCGTGCAGGCCGAACCGCAGCGCGATCACGTTCCGCTCGCGCTCGGGGAGCGCCATCAGGGCGCACTCGATGTCCTCGCGGCGCAGTGACAGCTGCGCCGTGTCGAAGGGGCTCTCGGCCGTCTCGTCCTGGACGAAGTCGCCGAGGCTCGAGTCCTCCTCCTCGCCGATCGGCTTCTCGAGGCTGACGGGGAGCTGCGCCATCCGCAGGATCTCGCGCACCTCGTCGGTCGTCATCTCGAGCTCTTCCGCGATCTCCTCCGGGCTCGGCTCGCGGCCGAGGCGCTGGACGAGCTGGCGCTCGATGTGCACGACCTTGTTCAGCTTCTCGACCATGTGCACCGGGATCCGGATCGTGCGCGCCTTGTCGGCGATCGCGCGTGTCACGGCCTGGCGGATCCACCACGTCGCGTACGTCGAGAACTTGTAGCCCTTGCGGTAGTCGAATTTCTCGACGGCGCGGATCAGGCCGAGGCTGCCCTCCTGGATCAGGTCGAGGAAGGTGAGGCCGCGCCCGAGGTAGCCCTTCGCGATGCTGACGACGAGCCGGAGGTTGGCCTCGGTCATGTGCGTCTTGGCAGCCATGTCACCGCGCTCGATCCGCTTGGCGAGGCTGACCTCCTGGTCGGCGGTCAGGAGCGGAACCTTGCCGATCTCGCGCAGATACAGGCGCAGGCTGTCGAGCGAGGGCTCGACGGTGAGGTCGAGCTTCGGGACGGCCGGGATCTTCGCCTCCTCTTCAGGCTGCACGTCCTGCCGCGGCGGCGTCTTGTGCTGGTCGCCCTCGACGAGCTCGATGCTGTGCTCGGCGACGTAGGTGTAGAAGTCCTCGACCTGCTCCTTCGACAGCTCGACGTCGTCGAGCGCCGACGCGATCTCGTCGTAGTTGAGGAAGCCCTTCTCCTGGCCTTCGGCTACGAGCTTCTGCAGCTCCTCGACTTCAGGGAGCGCGACGTCGACGGTGAGCACTGATCCCATTACCTCCCAATGGCACTGATCGCAATAACCAGAACTGCTGAGAGGAGAAGCACCCCACCGGCTCTCCACCCTTCCCGCGCCGGATACTAGTTACGGGTGCATGGTCCGTAAAGACACGTCTCCGACGACGTCGCCGAGCGTGTTGCGGACGAGCGTCGGCGGCAGGTCGACGCCGAGGAACGCGGCGGCCGCGACGGCGAGCGGCCGCGAGGCGCCGTCCTCGCACTTGAGCGCGTAGCCTGCGCCGGTCGCGAGGTCGGTGGCGCAGAGCAGGCCCTCGGCCCCGCCCTTCGCGATCACCGTGGCCGTGTGCTGCATGAGCAGCACGTCGGCGCCGTCGGCGCCGCCGATCAGCTCCGGGTGCGCGCGCATCGCGCCGGCGACGCGGTCGCCGCCGTCGAGGTGCGGCAGGCGGGCGAACGCGTGGGCCATCCGCTCGAGCGGCATCGCGAAGGTGACGACGCCGCAGCCGTCGGTGGCGGTCGCGAAGTCGTCGGGGTCTGCCTGCGCGGCTTCGGCGTGGGCGTGCGCGCAGGCCTGCTGCACCGGATGGTCCCGCAGCGGGTAGCCCTGCGTCGGCCAGTTGCGGGCGTTGCAGAGGGCGAGCATCCCGGCGTGCTTGCCGGAGCAGTTGTTCGAGATCTTCTCGAGTGTCCGGTCGAGTTGCAGCCCGAGCTCGAGGTCGTCCTCGGTTGCGTCCGCCTTCGCGAGCAACGCGCGCACCGCGGCCAGCTGCTCGGGGGTCGCGCGGTGGCTCGCGCAGGCGATCGCGATGTCGGCTTGTGACAAATCGTCACGAGCGCGAACGAGCGGCAGCGCCTGGATCGGCTTGCTGCTCGACCGCATGAAGCACGTGAGACCGGCGTCGCCCGCCTCCGCGACGAGCGCGCCGTCGCGGACGGCGACCGCATGCACCCGGTGCAGCGCCTCGACCGTCCCGTTGCGTCGCACCTCGACGATCAGTGGCTCCATTGAACACGCACCTTACGGCCACGGCCGGGGCCAGGCCCCGTTTCGGATGTGTGTCAACTTCGTAAAAGACATCTTTCGCTGCGGCGTTGCGGCACGCACGCTGTACAAATGTCGCGTCCGTTACGAGACAAGAAGGCCGGCGTCTTCCACGCCGTCACCCACAGCATTCGTGACGAGGCCTTGTTCCGCAGCGATCGCGACCGGGTGCACTTTCTCCGCGAGCTGGCGCGCGCGAAAGCGCGTTCGGGATGGACGTGCGTCGTCTACTGCCTGATGACGACGCACTACCACGTCATTCTCGAGGTCGAGGACGAGGCGCTCCCGCGCGGCATGCACCGCCTGAACTTCCGCTACGCGTCCTGGTTCAACTCGGAGTACGGCTTCCGCGGACATGTCATGGCTGCGCGGTATTGGTCGCGGAGGATCAACGACAATGCCGACCTGCTCGGCACCTATCGCTACGTCGTGATGAACCCGGTCCGAGCCGAGGAATGCACAAGCCCGATCGATTGGCCCTGGAGCAGCTACGCGGGCACCGCCGGTCTTCGGCCGGCCGACGACTTCGTCGACCCGACGCTGGTGCTCGGTTGCTTCGACGGGCCGCTCGAGCTGCGGCGCGCGGACCTACGCCGGTACGTCGAAGGCTCGTGACACTCACGTAACAGGGCCTGGCCCCGGACGTGTCCGCTTGACGAACGGGCGGGAAATGTCGTACGTTTCGGAAAGATGGACAGTACGACCTCCGTTGCCGCCCGCGCCGGGACGTCCGCTCCGCTCGCCGGCGGGACGCCGGACTACGACGCGCCGGACGTGCTCGTCGTCCGTCGACCCGAGCAGCTGAAAGCGCTCGCCGACGACCTGCGCAGCCGGATCGTCGTGCTGCTTCGGGAGCGAGCGCGCAGCATCACCGAGCTCGCCGAGAAGCTCGGCCTGCCGAAGGGCACCGTCGGGCACCACGTCAAAGTGCTCGAGCGCGCCGGGCTCGTCCGCGTCGTCCGGACGCGCAAGGTGCGAGCGCTCACCGAGAAGTACTACGGCCGGACAGCCCGGCTCTTCCTCTACGAGAGCGCCGACCCGAGCACCGACCATGACGTGCGGAACATCGTCGCCGCCTCGCTCCGCATCGCAGCGGAGGAGATCCTGCCGCTCGAGGCCGAGGACGACGACGCGATCGGCTGCTCGGGGGCCCTCCGCATCCGCCTCACCCGCGACGACGCCGCCCGCTTCAACCGGCGCCTCGACAGGCTGATGACCGACTTCCGGGCGGCCGAGGATCCCGCAGGGGAGCCCTACGGCCTCGCGATCGCCATGTACCGGCGAGCCCCCGATGCGTAGGCCCGCGCGCCCCACCGGCGGGCTCTGGTCTCATCCCGACTTCGTCAAGCTGTGGACGGGCCAGACGATCAGCGAGTTCGGCTCGCAGATCTCGCAGCTTGCGATCCCACTGCTCGCCGCCGTCAGCCTGCACGCGTCGCCGTTCGAGTTCTCGCTTCTCGGCGTCCTCGGCTTCCTGCCGTTCATCCTGTTCGCCCTGCCTGCCGGCGTCTGGGTCGACCGCCTGCGCCGCCGCCAGATCCTGATCGCGGGGGACGCCGCCCGCGCGGTCCTGCTGGCGCTGATCCCCGTCCTGTGGGCAATCGATGCGCTGCGCATGTGGCAGCTGCTCGTCCTGCAGTTCGTCATCGGCGTCTTCACCGTCTTCTTCGACGTCGCCTACCAGTCGTACCTCCCCGCACTGATCGAGCGGGAGCACCTCGTGGACGGCAACTCGAAGCTGCAGCTGACGGTCAGCGTCTCGCAGGTCGCCGGTCCGAGCGTCAGCGGC
>JAICLU010000062.1 GCA_025925195.1 Thermoleophilia bacterium | reverse complement strand
GTCCTCGGCGGCACGTTCGGCGCGGGCACGGTCATCTTCGCGCTTTCGGTCGGGCCGACGATCGAAGCGTCGTTCTGGCTGCTCGAACGCACCCCGCTCGCCGTCCGCGTGCCGACCCCGGCAGCCGTTGTGGAAGGAACGTGACCGTTCCGTGACGCCTCCGTAACAGGGCCTGGCCCCGTTACGGGAATGTCACGGGATTCACACGTCCGGGGGCGCCTCCGGCTTCGCCCGCGGCTCGAACGCGGCACCGGCGCTCGCGAGCACGACGAGGCCGATCCCGAGCCACGGGCGCAGTCGCAGGTGCTCGTGCAGGAGGACGAAGCCGGCCAGCGCGGCGATCGCCGGTTCGAGCGACAGCACCACGCCGAAGACGTGTGTCGGCAGCCGTCGCAGCGCCTCGAGCTCGAGCGACCACGGCAACGCCGACGACAGCAGCCCGACGCCCGCGGCGGCGCCGACGAGTTGCGGATCGCGCAGGCCGCTGCCCGCGCTGACGATCCCCCACGGCGCGATCAGCACCGCGCCGAGGACCATCGCGGGCGCGAGACCGCTCGCCCCCGGATAGAGACGGCCGATCGGCACGCTCAGCAGGATGTAGAGCGCCCAGCAGAGCCCTGCGACCGCGGCGAACATCAGGCCGAGCGCGTGCACGCCCTTGCCGCCGCCCTCGGCGAGCAGGGCGACGCCGCCGCCCGCGAGCGCGACCCACGCGAAGTCGAGCCTGCGGCGCGACCCGAGGACGGCGACCGAGAGCGGCCCGAGGAACTCCACCGTCACCGCGATCCCGAGCGGCAGCCGGTCGATCGCCTCGTAGAAGGTGACGTTCATCGAGACGAGCACGACGCCGAGCGCGACCACGAGTCGCAGCTCGTGCCAGGGCCGGCCGCGCAGCTCCGGCCGCGCGATCGCCCACAACGCGATCGCGCCGAACAGGAGCCGCAGGAACACGACACCGGGCGGCCCGAGCTCCGGGAAGAGCGACTTGGCGACCGACGCGCCGGCCTGAACGGACGTCGCCGCCGCGATCAGCAGCAGCACCGCAGGCCCGCGCTCGCGGCCACCCCGCTTGTGACGATCTGTCACTTGCGCAGCGACAGCGCGGCGCCGACCGCCAGCAGCCCGATCCCGAGCAGGCGCGGCCAGTGGAGCGGGATCTGCTCCGAGCGGAAGAGCCCCCAGCGGTCGATGGCGGCGCCCATCCCGAGCTGGCCGGCGATCAGGATCCCGACCGTTGCGGCGACGCCGATCCGCGGGCCCGCGTACGTGACGGTGAAGACGATCAGCAGGCCCATGAAGCCGCCGGTCAGCATCCACCAGGGCTGGTGGAACGCGTCTGCGTACCCCGCGAGGCTGCGCCGCGCGGCGAACAGCAGCACGAACGAGAGCACCGCGGTCACCGCCGCCGAGAAGCCGAGCGCCTCGACGACGCCGATCCGCTCGCCGAGGCGCGACATCACGGCGACCTGGACGGAGCCCGCGATTCCCGCGGACACCGTCAACAGCGTCGCCAGCACGTTCCCCGACACGTGCGGAACCTTACGGATCGTTACGCGGCGTTCGCGTCCCCCTGCCAGAGGTGGAACTCGTTGCCCTCGCTGTCGCGGCAGACCGAGAACCAGCCGTGCGTCGGCACCGGCGACTTCTCGCCCGCCTCGCCGCCGAGCTCCCGCACCTTCGCGATCGACGCCTCGATGTCGTCGGTGTCGAAGTAGAAGTTCGGATGTCCGGTCGGTTCCGTCGCCGCCATGACCGCGACCCCGGCCGTGTCCGACACGCGCGCCATCCGGTAGTCGAACTCGGGCATCGCCGAGCCGCCGAACTCCCAGCCGAACAGCCCGCCCCAGAACTGCGCCGCGCGATCGGCGTTCTGCGCGGGGAACTCGATGTGGACGATCTCTCCGTTACTCATCCCGTTAATGTCCCACGATCAGCGAGCGAAAGGAAGGCCATGCACCGCGTGATCGTGCTGTACGAGCAGGAGCCCGACGCCGATTCCTACGCCGAGCACGTCGAGCTCTGCAAGCAGGTGCCGGGCGGCGTCTTCCGGCACGGCAAGGTGACGGGCGCCCCGATGGGCGAAGCCACGCACGCGTACTACGCCGAGTGGGAGTTCGCCGACGAGGATGCGTTCACGAACGCGACGCGTAGCGAGGAGTTCATGGCGACCGGCAAGGACGCGTACAAGCGCGGGTTCCCGCAGCCGACGGTCGAGTTCGCCGAGCTCTCTTGAGCGACGAGCTGATCCGCCTCGAGCGGGAAGGCCCGGTCGCCGTCGTCCTGCTCAACCGGCCGAAGCAGCTGAACGCGCTCTCGGGTGAGCTGATGGCCGCGCTCGTCGAGACGCTGCGCCAGCTGGACGAGGACCGCGACGTGCGCGCGATCGTCGTCGGCGGCAACGAGCGCGCCTTCGCGGCGGGGGCCGACATCGCCGAGCTCGCGGCCGGTACCGCCATCTCGCTCTACGAGAACCGGCGGATCGACGCGTGGGACGCGATCCGCGCAGTTCGCACGCCGCTCGTCGCCGCCGTGTCGGGCTTCTGCCTCGGCGGCGGCTGCGAGCTCGCGATGCTCTGCGACCTGATCGTCGCCTCCGAGTCGGCGACCTTCGGCCAGCCGGAGATCAACCTCGGCGTGCTCCCCGGGGCCGGCGGCACGCAGCGGCTGACGCGCGCGGTCGGCAAGGCGGTCGCGATGGACATGATCCTGAGCGGTCGCACGCTCTCGGCCCGCGAGGCGCTCGGCTTCGGCCTCGTCGCCCGCGTCGTCGCGCGGGAGGCGTGGCTCGCCGAGGCGAAGCGGGTCGCGGCGGACATTGCTGCGAAGAGCCCGATCTCCGTCAGGCTCGCCAAGGAGGCGGTCGACAAGGCGTTCGAGGCGCCGCTCGCCGTCGGCGTCGAGTTCGAGCGCCGCGCCTTCTACCTCGCGCGCGCCTCGGACGACGCGACGGAAGGCCTGAACGCGTTCGTCGAAAAGCGGCTGCCGGAATTCCGCGGCACGTAATACGCGCGCGCGGCCGAGGGCAGTCGTCGAGCCGAGGGCGTTAGGCTCCACGCATGGCCGACGTCGAGGTGTCGCGCGACGGTGCGGTTCAGACGATCACGCTGAACCGGCCCGAGAAGATGAACGCGTTCACGCGCGGCATGCACGGTGAGATCCGTGCCGCGTTGAAGGAAGCGCGCGATGCCGAGGTGCGCGCAGTCGTCATCACCGGCGCCGGACGCGCGTTCTGTGCCGGCCAGGACCTGACGGAGTTCGGCGAGGGCGGTGACGTCGGCGCCTCTCTACGTGAGACCTACCACCCGAACGTCCATGCGCTGCGCGCACTCGAGAAGCCGGTGATCGCCGCGGTCAACGGCGCCTGCGCGGGCGCCGGCCTCTCGTTCGCGTGCGCGTGCGACATCCGCATCGCCGCCGACAGCGCGAGCTTCGTGCCTGGGTTCGTCGGCATCGGCCTCGTACCCGATGCCGGCGGGACGTACTTCATCCACCGGCTGCTCGGCTCGTCGCGCGCATTCGAATGGATGTCGTCCAACCGTCGGCTGACGGCCGCCGAAGCCCACGCCTGGGGTCTCGTGTCGGAGGTCGTCGAAGCCGATGCGCTCGCTGCGCGTTCAGCGGAGCTGGCCGCCTTCTACGCCGCGCTGCCGACGCGGGCGATCGGCATGACGAAG
This sequence comes from Thermoleophilia bacterium, assembly GCA_025925195.1. GTDB lineage: Bacteria > Actinomycetota > Thermoleophilia > Gaiellales > Gaiellaceae > Palsa-739. The sequence goes on along the minus strand of JAICLU010000062.1, from coordinate 10,159 downwards.
CGGCTGTTCGACCATGCCGACACCGCGACGCTCGACGAGCAGCTCGAGCACGAGGCGCAACTGCAGGCGGTCGCCGCACAGAGCGACGACTTCAGGGAAGGCGTCGCCGCGTTCCTCGAGAAGCGCCCGCCGCGGTTCAGCGGCCGGTAGTCGCGAACGTCCCGCAGACCTGCAGGCCGAGCGCGTTCGCGGCCCGGCGGCTCGCGTTGCCGGCGAGCTGCGCGCGCGAGGCGGCCGCAGTCACCGACGGGTAGTCCCGCCGCTGGGCCGCGGCGACGAGGTCGCGGACCGCGCCCTGCACCTTGCGGTCCGCCGCCAGCCACGTGGCGACCGTCGCCCGGTCGGCCTTCGGGGCCTCGAGAGCCCGGAGCTTCTCGAGCGCGGCCGCGTAGAGCGGCAGCGTCCGCCGCCCCCAACGGATGATCGAGTCGTACGACCGCGGCGTCGTCAGGGGCTTCGTCTGCGACCGGTACGCCGAGCAGACCGCGTCCGCATGCTTCACGTACGAGCCGTGCGAGACGCCGCCGCCGCAGCCGGCGGCGGCGAGCGCGAGCGTCAGCCCCGAAGCAGCGAGAGCACTTCGCCGGAGGCCGGAAATCGGTGCTCCCGTTCCTTCGAATAGACGAGCTCGCCGTCGCGCAGGACGTCGAACTGGTTGTTCCGGCCCTTCGCTGCGACCGCGTCGAAGCCGTTCGCCCTCAGCTCGGCGGCGAGACTCGCCGCCCGGTCGTCGTAGCTTCAGACGGGGCAATAGAAGATCTCGACCGGCATCGCCCGAAAGCATAGGCTCCCAGGCGCACTCGAGGAAACGAGGGGAGACATCATGAAGAGGCTCGTAGCAGCGGCCGCCGCAGCGGTCGCCGCACTCGGCATCACCGGCGTCGCGGTCGCGATCACGAACGGCGGCCCCGACGGCAACGGACACCCGGAGGTCGGGGCGCTCCTCGCACCGCACGCCTTCTCGGACGGGACCTGGGAGGAGTGCAGCGGGACGCTGATCTCGCCGACCGTCTTCCTGACGGCCGCGCATTGCGACGAAGGGTTGAGCCGGGTCACCGTCACCTTCGCGTCGCAGTACGTCGCAGGCAAGAGCACGACGTACACCGGCACCTGGCACGCCGACCCCAACTACAACCAGGCCCAGAACGACCCGCAGGACGTCGCGGTCGTCGTCCTCGACAAGGCCGTCAAGGGCATCGCACCCGCACGCCTCCCGGCGGCCGGCTCGCTCGACTCCCTGCGGGTCGGCGACAAGATCGTGTCGGTCGGCTACGGCGCGCAGTCGGTCACGATGGGCGCCGGCGGCGCGGACTTCCACTACGCCGACATCCGCTACGTCGCCGTCGGCAGCGTCAGTGCGATGAACGCCGCGTGGATCCGCGCGTCGATGAACCCGTCGACCGGCGACGGCGGCACGTGTTACGGCGACTCGGGCGGCCCGAACTTCCTCGGCGACACGAACATCGTGGCGGGGACGACGATCACCGGCGACTTCGTCTGCCGCGCGACGAACGTCGACTACCGCATGGACACCGAGTCGGCACGGAGCTTCCTCGGTCAGTACGTGACGCTTCCATAGCCCGATGGAGATCGGCGTCTACACGTTCGCCGACCTCGGCGAGCTGACGCCGGAGCAGCGGTTCGCACATCTGCTCGACGAGGCCGACCTGGCAGACCGGGTCGGCCTCGACGTCTTCGGCGTCGGCGAGCACCACCGCGCGGACTACGCCGTCAGCGCGCCGGCGGTCGCACTCGCCGCGATCGCCTCGCGCACGAAGCGGATCCGGCTCACGAGCGCGGTCACGGTGCTCTCGTCGGACGATCCCGTCCGCGTCCACCAGCAGTTCGCCGAGCTCGACCTGATCTCGGCCGGCCGGGCCGAGATCATGGCCGGACGCGGCTCGTTCGTCGAATCGTTCCCGCTCTTCGGCCACGACCTGTCGCAGTACGACGAGCTGTTCGCGACCAAGCTGCGACGGCTCCTGCAGGTGCGCGACGACCCGGCGGCGCACGGCGTCTTCCCGGTGCCGGTGCAGAGCCCGCTGCCGGTGTGGATCGCCGTCGGCGGCAACCCCGAGTCGGCAGCCCGCGCGGGAAGGCTCGGTCTGCCGATGGCGCTCGCGATCATCGGCGGCATGCCCGAGCGGTTCGTTCCGTTCGCCGACGTCTACCGGCAGTCGGGTGGCGCGACGCTGAGCATCAACTCGCACGGGTACGTCGGCGATCCCGACGACTTCTATCCGGCGTATGCGGACGTGATGACGACGATCGGCCGGGAGCGGGGGTGGCCGCCGACGCAGCGGCAGGACTTCGATGCGCTCCGGACGCGGCGCGGCGCGCTTCTCGTGGGTAGCGTCGACGAGGTCGTCGACAAGATCCTCTTCCAGCACGAGCTCTTCGGCCACGACCGCTTCCTGATGCAGACGAGCCTCGGCGCGCTGCCGCACGAGAAGGTGCTCGAGTCGATCGAGCGTCTCGGCGAGGTCAGAGAACGAGTGAATCGAACAATCGGCTGAGCTGTGCGGGCGGGTCGTCGCAGACGCCCGTGTGCACCGCCGACGGCTGGATGATCGTGCTCGACGGCGCGACGAGCCAGTGGAAGCGCGCGGTCGTGTCGAGCGCCGCGATCGGCCCGCCCGCTGAGTCGCCGGCCGCGACCCGCTCGATCGCGTCGAGGTGTGGGCGGACGAGGGCCTCGTCGAGCTCGGGCCAGAGCGCGCGAGCCCGTTCTGCGTCGAGCGACGTGCGCGCGGCGAGATAGTCGAGCGGCCGGCAGAAGACGACGACGCCGACGTTGATCCGCTCGCCGCGCTCGACGCGTGGCACGAGCCGGTACACCGCGTACGAGAACGAGTTAGACGACATGCTCCAACCGCACGAGGAGATAGTCGACGTAGCGTCGGCGGTCGTCGCCGTCCAGCCACTCGTCCGGAACCGCCGCGGCGACGTCCTCGAGCAGCTCCTCGGTGACCCGCGGGGCGAGGCGCTCGTGCGCGGACTCGACCGACGACGCGTACGGCCAGAGCACGTGCTGCGCGATCGCCGCGAACGGCGTTCGCGCGTGTGCCCGCTCGTCCTGCCGCGCGTGATGGAAGTAGAGCGCTGCACCATGGTCGATCAGCCAGAGGCGGTCGTGCCACCAGAGCAGGTTGGGGTTCTGCGAGGTGCGGTCGACGTTCGTGACGAGCGCGTCGAACCAGACGATGTCCGCGGCGAGGTCGGCGTCCACCACCGGCTCCGCCGCCGGGCTGAACGGGAGCGCCGACGGCAGGAAGTCGACACCGAGGTTGAGCCCGGCGCTCGCGACGAGGAGATCCTGGATCTCGGGGTCGGGCTCGGCGCGGCCGAGCACCGGATCGAGCGACGCCACGACGAGCTCCGGCACGAGGAGGCCGAGGGCGCGGGCGAGCTCCCCCGCGACGACCTCGGCGACGAGCGCCTTCCGCCCCTGCCCGGCGCCCTGGAACTTGAGGACGTAGAGGCCGTCGTCGTCCGCCTCGACGAGCGCCGGCAGCGAGCCGCCCTCGCGGAGCGGTGTGACGTAGCGGGTCGCTGCGACGCGGCGGAGATCCACGGGCGCGACGCTACCGCGGCACGCGCAGACCTGCGTCCTCGGCGATCGCGTCGACGAGCGCGTCGTACCGTCCGGCGGCGAGGTCGCCGATCGGATCGCGCGTGTGCTCGAGCAGGGTCGCGTACGGCAGCGCGAAGGCAGCGCGCATCGCGACGAGGCGGCGCCGCTCGTCGTCGCCGCCGGTCGCGAGCACCTGTTCCGCGTTCGTCAGCACGCGGATCTGCTGCAGCCGTCTCGGCAGTACGCGCGACAGAAGCAGCGCCGCCGGCAGCAGGAACACGATCCCGCCGAGCAGCAGCGCGAGCCGGTGCACGCGCTGCTCCCCGCGCGTGCCGGCGTCTGCGACGTTGCCGCCGGTCGCGCTGCCGGCATCGCGCAGGCCGCCGGCGATCGAGCCGCCGACGAGCGGCACCCCGTCCACCTTGTCGGCCGCGCTCGAGAAGCCGTCCTGCACCGCGGTGCCCGCGTCGTGCACGCCGCGGCCGAGGATCGTCAGCTGATCGACGGCGTGGTAGACCCACAGGCCGAGCAGGGCGAGCAGCACGAGCGCCGCGAGCGTCGCAGCGTCGTGCGCCACGGCGTTGGCGCGCCGTATGGGGATGTCGGGATAGATGCGCATGCGCCCGATCTAGATGTCCACGGCGAGCGTCGCCCAACCGAACTCCGGCGCGCCGACGGGGGTTCCGTCGATCGGGTCGTAGAACTCGTTGAAGCCGCCGCGCGCCACGAGCTCCCGCGTCCGGTCGCGCAGCGCGTCCGCCTCGCGCCCATAGTCGTGCCGGCGCAGCCCGTTCGCCAGGAACCAGTTCGTGTTCACCGAGGCCGGGCCGCGCCAGATCAGGCGGGCGTGGCGCAGACGGCTCGTCCGGAGGAACAGCGGGTCGTCCCGCGGAACCGACGGCACCGGCCACGGCGTGGCGAAGCTTCGCGGGTCGGACAGGTGCTCGACGAGGCGCGCCGCGACCTCGGCGGGCAGGTCGTCGAGCACGAGCGGCAGCAGCGAGACGATCGTCGGCTGCCGCTGCGGCTCCTCCTTGCGCCCGCGAAGGTTCCAGAACAGGCCGGCCCGCTTGTCCCACGACCGCTCGAGCAGCGCGTCGAGCGTGCGCCGGCCGGTGTCGCGCGCCCACGCCGCGAGCTGCGGCTCGCGCCGCCCGGCGAGCCGCGCGAGCGCTGCGAGCCCGTCCGCGAACGCGGTGTTGAAGAGCACGTCCTCGACGTGGTGGTTCGTCAGGCGGAAGATCCGCGACAGGTCGAACCCGAGCAGCTTGTTCACGACCTCGCCGCGCCGGGCGGCGGCGAACAGGGAGACGGGATCGCGGTAGCGGCGCCCGTGGTCGTAGGCCGGGCTGAAGTCGAGACCGCTCTCGAAGCGGTTGACGATCGACACGAGGCCGTCGCCGTCGGGATCGCGCTCACGCGCCAGATACCGGTAGTAGCGCTCGAGCGCGGGCAGCGCCTCGTCGACGAATTCGCCGCCGACCCGTTCGACGGCCTGGGCGAGCACCGGCGGCTGCACGCATTCCGTGGTCAAGGGGCGTCGCACGAACGGGATGCCGCGGCTCTCGGCGTAGTGCCAGAACTTCCGGATCGCGATCCGCGAACCGTCCCAGAAGACGACGTGCGGGATCATCCCGTCCGGCCGCTGCCAGGCGAGGAGCGACCGCAGCTCGTCGGCGGCGCGCTCCCGGTCGACGTGCGACCAGACGATCGCGTGGAAGCACGAGTCCCAGAACCACTGGAATGGATACGCGCGGGCCGAGGGCACCGAGAAGCGGTAGGTGCGGCCGTCACGCTCGCCCGTGCGGGTGTTCCGCTCGAGTAGGTCGGCTGCGCCCGTGAGCAGATCGTCACCGGTGCGGGGAGTCGGCGGCACCGCGGTAGGCTGCCAGCCCTCTACCGTGGCGGCCGACCGAACCCGCATCGACGTTCGCCGAGTGGCCGCGGCCGCGGTTGCGCACCTGCACCGCGCCACGGGCGGCGCCGAGCGCACCCGGGTCGTCCTCGTGCTGGCCTGCGTGCTCGGCCTGAGCTCGGCGGACGCCTCGACGGTGGGTGCGTCGGCGAGCGAGCTCCGGCACGCGCTGCACATCGACAACACCGACATCGGGCTGCTCGTCGCGGCCAGCTCGCTCGTCAGCGCGTTCGCGACGCTGCCGTTCGGCGTGCTCGCCGACCGGATCCGCCGGACGACGACGCTCGCGGTCGCGGTCGTCCTCTGGGGCGGGGTCATGCTGTGGGGCGCGACGTCGTCGACCTTCGGCGACCTGATCCTGACGAGGGTCTTCCTCGGCGCGGTCAGCGCGGCGGCCGGGCCGCTCGTGGCCTCGCTCGTCGGCGACTACTTCGACGACGCCGACCGCGGCCGCATCTACGGCTTCATCCTCGCCGGCGAGCTCGTCGGCGCCGGCTTCGGCTTCGCCGTGACCGGCGACATCGCCGCCCTCTCGTGGCAGGCGGCCTTCGTCATCCTTGCGCTCCCCGCATTCGCGGTCGCGTGGCTCGTGTGGCGGTTGCCGGAGCCGGAGCGCGGTGCCAACCGCGGTCGCGCGGGCTCCGAGGTGCGGGAGACGGATGCGCAGCGGCTCGCGCGCGAGAGCGGCGTCGACCCGGCCGAGACCCGCGTCCCGAACACGCCGAGGCTCGGGTTCCGCGACGCGGTGCGCTACGTCCTGCACGTCCGGACGAACATCATCCTCATCGCGTCGAGCGCGCTCGCCTACTACTTCCTCGCCGGTGTTCAGACCTTCGGCGCCGAGTTCGCGAAGGAGCAGTACGGCGTCAATCAGGCCGAGGCGAATCTCGTGCTGCTCGTGGTCGGCGTGGGCGCGGTGCTCGGCACGCTGGCCGGCGGGAACGTCGCCGACGCGTTGCTGCGGCGCGGCCATCTGACGGGCCGTGTGACGACCGCGTCCGTCGCCGCGGCGCTGACGACGCTGCTCTTCATCCCGGCGATCTTCGCGCGCAGCGCACTCGGGGCGCTTCCCTATCTGATCGTGGCCGCGCTCGCGCTGTCGGCCCAGAACCCGCCCATCGATGCCGCCCGGCTCGACATCATGCCGCCGAACCTCTGGGGCCGGGCCGAGTCGGTCCGCACGCTGTTGCGGTCGCTCGCGCAAGCGCTGGCACCGTTGCTGTTCGGCGCCGTGGCGGACTACGTCTTCGGCGGCGGCCGCTCGGGCCTGCAATGGACGTTCTTCGTCATGGTCGTGCCACTCGCGGCGAGCGCTGTGCTGCTCTTCCGCGCCCGCTCGACGTATCCGGGGGACGTCGCAGCCGCCGCGCGGTGACTACGATCGCCCGGTGAGCACGATCGGCTTCGTCCACACCGTCCTGTCGCTTCCGCCGACGTTCGCGGCGCTCGCCGAGGAGCTCGTGCCGGACGCGGAGGTGTTCCACATCGTCGACGAGACGTTGCTCGGCGTCACGCGGCGCACGGGATCGCTGACGCCGACGACGCGGCGGCGCGTGCTCGGCTATGTCGAGTCGGCCGCCGAGGCGGGCGCCGATCTCGTCGTCGTCACGTGCTCCTCGATCGGGCCGGCGGTCGACGCGAGCCGCTCGTTCCTCGACGTGCCGGTCCTCCGGATCGACGAGCCGATGGCCGACGAGGCGGTGCGCACCGGCTCGCGCGTCGGCGTCGTCGCGACGCTCGCGACGACGTTGCAGCCGACGGCGGAGCTCGTGGAGCGGCGCGCGCGGGAGTCGGGGAGGGACGTGACGGTCGTACCGCAGCTCTGCGAGGGCGCGTTCGAGGCGTTGCAGGCCGGCGACCGCGACCGCCACGACGAGCTCGTCCGCGAGGGTCTGCGGCGCGTGATCGCCGAGACCGACGTCGTCGTGCTCGCGCAGGCATCGATGGCCCGCGTCGTCGAGACGCTTTCAGACGCCGAGCGCGCCGTCCCGATCCTGTCGAGCCCGCGGCTCGGCATGGAGCGCGCCGCGGCTCTACTGGCGTAGCTCGGCGACCTGCTCGGGCGTCAGCTCGCGCCTCGGCAGCCCGTGCAGCAGGAGCACGAGCTTCGCCGTCTCCTCGATCTCTTCGGCGGCGTTCACGGCGGCGGCGAGCGACGGTGCGGCGACGATCGGCCCGTGGTTCGAGAGCAGCAACGCGTGAGCCGAGCGGGCGCGCTCCCGCACGAGCGCGGTGAGCGACGGGTCGCCCGGCCGGCCGTACGGGATGAGCGGCAGCCGGCCGACGCGCATGACGTAGTACGGCGTCAGCGGCGGCAGGACGTCGTCCTCGTCCACGCCGTCGAGGCAGGCCGCGGCGACCGCGTACGTCGAGTGCAGGTGGACGATCGCCCGCGCCTCGGGGCGCTCCTCGTACATCGCGAGATGGAGCCAGACCTCCTTCGTCGGCGGGTCGCCGTCGACGTGGCGGCCCGCGGCGTCGAGCCGTGAGAGCCGGGCCGGGTCGAGCGCGCCGAGCGAGGAGTTGGTCGGCGTCATCAGGAAGCCGTCGCCGTCGCGCACGCTGAGGTTCCCCGATGTGCCGGGAGAGAGCCCGCGCGCCTGCAGCGAGCGGCCGGTCTCGACGATCTCGTCTCTCATGTCAGCGCCTCGAGGAAGAAGTCGGGGCCGCCGAAGTTACCGGACTTGAGCGCGAGCGAGAGCTGTGGCTCGCTGCCGATCGTCGTCATCCACGGCACGCCGGGCGCGATGTCGGTGCCGACGGCGAGCTCGCGGACGCCGAGCGCGCGCGTGACGGCGCCCGACGTCTCGCCCCCCGCGACGACGACGCGGCGTGCGCCGTGCTCGACGGCGTCCGCCGCGACGGCTGCGAGCCGCCGCTCGATCTCGTGCGGATCGCCGCCACGGCGCGCGCCGCTGTGCACGAGGATCGTCTCGCCGCGGTAGCCGTCGTAGTCGTCGAGCGCGATCCCGCCGCCGAAGCGCTCGATCTGCACGCGCGTGGCCTCCGAGAGGCTGCCGGCGATCGCGATCGCCGGGCCGTCGACGCGCCGTGCGGTCGCCGCGCTGCCGGTGTAGCCGTACGCGCGCGGCAGGCCTAACGCGAGGCCGGCGCCGCCGACGAGCAGCGGCAGATCCTTCGCCTGCTCGGCCAGCGCGCAGAGATCGTCGTCCGTGGTCGCGTCGGCGATCGCGTAGACGATGTTGTCCGTGCCGAGCCGTCCGACCGGACGCGCCGTCTGCCGCTGCAGCACGCGGACGAGGTCGGCATCGGTCATCGGCGTCAACGGGTGGTTCCGCATCGACGACTCCGACAGGAGGACGTCACCGACGTAGAGCAGGCCGTCGCGCACGGTACGGCCGTTCGTCGGGTAGGCCGGCGTGACGACGGTGCTGCCGGCGCCGAGCTCGTCGAGGAGCGCGTCGGCGACCGGCCCGATGTTCCCCGCGGGTGTCGAGTCGAACGTCGAGCAGATCTTGAAGTAGAAGCGGTCGGCCCTCCAGCTGCGGAGGGCGCGCAGCGACGCGAGGGAGTCGCGGACGGCGTCGTCGACCGGCGCGGTGCGCGACTTGAGCGCGACGACGACCGAGTCCGCATCGGCGTCGATCCGCTCGGGCACGCCGATCACGAGGTGCGTGCGCATCCCCCCGCGCACGAGCACGCTCGCGACGTCGGTCGCGCCCGTGACGTCGTCGGCGATCGCGCCCAGGCGAATCACGGCCGCCGCAGCACCGTCAGATCGTCTTGAACTGCTCGAACGGCTGCCGGCAGTCGTTGCAGTAGCGGAGCGAGCGGCACGGCGTCGGGCCGAAGATGTTCTCGAGCTTCGTGTCGGTCGACCCGCAGTACGGGCACCTGTGCACCACCGACTGCAACTGGACGAGCCGCGGTGCGGGCGGTGCGAACCCGGCGGCGCGCAGCTTCTCGCGGCCGGCGGCGGTGATCTTGTCCGTTCCCCACGAGTCGTCGTTCACCACCTCGACGTCGGGCTCGGCGCCGAGTCCGACAATCGTCTCCTCGATCCCGCGCTTCATCGCCTCGAGTGCCGGACAGCCGAGGAACGTCGGCGTGAACTCCACGTGGACGTGGCCGTCGCGGACATCGACCGAACGGATGACGCCGAGGTCGACGAGCGAGATGACGGGGATCTCCGGGTCGGGGATCCCGGCGAGCTTCTCCCAGACCGCTGCCGCCGTCACCATTGCGCGCCCGCCGGCGCCGAGCGCCGCACGATCGTCATCTCCTCGAGCATCGGCGCGAGCTCGTCCGTATGCGTCCCGCGCTCGACCGCTTCGACGACCGGCAGCCCGACGCGCGCGGCGAGCGCCTCGCGCTGCCCGGGCGGCAGCATCCCGAGCGCGTACGGCCACAGCTCCTCGACCGCGGCCCGGAACCGGGGTGTCTCGCCGAGCCGCTCGTGCCACATCTCGGCGTGCAGGCGGTGATAGCGCTCCTCGCGGTCGATCTTCGCGGCGAGCGGCAGCGTCTCCTTGAGCTCGCCGATCCGGATCTCGTCGGCCGTCTCGTACAACCAGCGCCGGGCGATCGTGTGTCCCCAGTCGAGCAGCCGCAGCTCGACGAACGGCGCGCAGCGGTACTCCTCGAGCGGGCGGTCGAAGGCGAGCGCGTCGGCGTCGTCCGACAACAGCTCGTAGAGCGCCCGCGCATGG
>JAICLU010000061.1 GCA_025925195.1 Thermoleophilia bacterium | reverse complement strand
GGCGGTCTGGGTGTGGAACCGCATCAGCCACGACCGTGGATCCTTCGCGCCGTACTTGTCGCGCATCTGCGTCTCCCAGATCCGCCGCGCCGCCCGGTACTTCGCGATCTCCTCGAAGAAGTCGAGGTGCGCGTTGAAGAAGAAGGACAGGCGCGGCGCGAACTCGTCGACGTCGAGGCCCCGCTCGATGCACGCGTCGACGTACGCGAACCCGTCGGCGAGCGTGAACGCCAGCTCCTGCGCCGCCGTCGACCCGGCCTCCCGGATGTGGTAGCCCGAGATCGAGACCGGGTGCATCAGCGGCATCTCCCGCGAGCACCACTCGATCATGTCGACGACCAGCCGCATCGACGGCTCCGGCGGGAAGATCCACTCCTTCTGGGCGATGTACTCCTTCAGGATGTCGGTCTGCACCGTCCCGCGCAGCGCCGCGATCGGCACGCCCTGCTGCTCACCCACGCACGCATAGAAGGCGAGCAGCATCGCCGCCGGCGAGTTGATCGTCATCGACGTCGACACCGACTCGAGCGGGATGCCCGAGAACAGCGTCAGCATGTCGTCGAGCGAATCGACGGCCACCCCCTCCCGGCCGACCTCGCCGAGCGACCGTGGGTGGTCGGAGTCGTAGCCCATCAGGGTCGGCATGTCGAAGGCGGTCGAAAGGCCCGTCTGGCCGTGCTCGAGCAGGTACCGGAACCGCTCGTTCGTCTCGGCGGCCGTCCCGAAGCCCGCGAACTGCCGCATCGTCCACAGCCGGCCCCGATACATCGACGGGTAGACGCCCCGCGTGAATGGGTGAACGCCCGGATAGCCGAGATCCCGCTCGTAGTCGACCTCGACGGAATCGGGCGTATAGAGGGGCTCGTTCTCGAGCCCCGAGATCGAGGAGAAAAGCTCTCCCCGGCGCTCCGGCTTCGTCTCGTAGAGCTCCCGGCGCCAGTGCTCCGTCCCGGTGCCCTCGGTGGTCGCCACGCCCGGATTCTAGGGGCCGGGGCAACCGAGGCCGCCCGGGCCTCACCCTTCCGGGTGATCTTCGGAAGGGATTTGCAGATTACGTTGCACATTTCGGGTGATTCCTCTACAACATTCTTAGTTGTGCGGCGTAACTCCGGCCTTTGGCGAGGCGGGAGCTGAAAGACGAGGCGGGAGACCTCGAGACCATCACCTGGCGAGCAAAGCCGTGCGGCGAACGCACGCGGACATTAAGGAGCGGAAACACCCATGGGCAGGAAACGGATCAAGCAGTACCTGATGCTGCTGCTGGCGATCGGCGTCATCGCCGTCGCCGCTTCGGGCGGCGGCACATTTGCGAGCTTCAGCGCCGAGGTGACGAACGCGAACAACGTGTTCGCCACCGGCAGCCTCATCCTCAACAACACGCACGGGTCGACGACGTGTACGTCGGCGATCAACAGCGGCGTCTCGAACAACACCAACAACCTGAACAGCACGGGCCACGACTGCGCGACGCTGTTCAACGTCGCGCCGTTCAGCTACGCCCACGCGGCGATGGGCGCCGGCACACCCGCTGCGACGTCGATCACGCTGACGAGCCTCACCGGTGGCACGATCTACCGCGGCGACGTCCTCACGATCACGCCGAACAGCGGCTCCTCGTTCACCGTCACGACGACGAACACGACGCCGGTTTCGTCCCCGGGGGCCGTCACCATCTCCGCCCCGCTCGGCGCAACCTTCTCGAGCGCGACGATCCTCGACGGCAGCCCGACCGCGCTCGCGGACGTGACGCTGCAGAACGCGGGCACCCTTGCCGCGAACGACGTCGTGATCACGCCTTCCGGCTGCACCGCTTCGTATCGCGAGGGTCACGGCACGCTCACCACCCTGGCGGTCGCGGGCAACGCCGTCAACGGTGTGCCGACCACGGTTGTCGGCGGCACCTGGTCTGCCGGCGATCCGGTCATCGTGACGGACTCGACCGGAACGCATTCGCAGACGTTCATCGCGACCGGGCCGATCGCGACCGGGAGCATCCCGGTGCAGACCGGTCAGACCTGGAACTACGCCTATCCGGCGACGACGTCGACCGTGAGCGGCCCGCAGTTCAACGGCAACACGGCCAACAGCATCTGCGGGCAGCTGCTGCTGTCGATCACCGAGAACAGCACCGCGAGCTTCCCGACGGCCTTCACGAACGCCTCCAGCTGCGTCTACGGCGGCAACGCGAACCCGGTCAACACCAGCGCCTGCGACCTGACGCAGGGCGTCGCGCTCAGCACCAACACCGCCACCGCGCTCGGCGGAACGCTGGCGGCAGGCGCGAGCCGTTACTTCCAGCTCGCCGTGCACCTGAACAGCAGCGGGTTCGACAACACGTACCAGAACACGGCCGGAACGGGCTTCTCCCTGACCTGGCACGTCGACCAGTAACACGTTGTCCGGCCGGGTCCGCTCCTCCGGCCGAACAGCACCGTGGCGCCGTCATCCTCCGCCGCAGGATGACGGCGCCACCTGCACGACAGACGACATGAAGCGTTCCAACATCCCCCACCTGCGGCCGCTCCTCTACCTCTTCGGGGTGGGAGCGTCCGGAACGCTGATCGCGGTCGGCGGCACCGGCGACGTCGGCTTCGGCCCGATCGACGCGTTCGTCGCCGTCATCACCGCGGCGACCGCCGTCGTCACGCTGCCGTCCGTCCGCGCCTGGGCACTTGCGCCCGACCCGTCCGAAGGGACGGCGGCCTCACCGGCGCTGAACCGGACGAAGAAGATCCTCGTCCTCGTCATGCTCGCAGGGACGGTCGCCTTCGTCGGCGGACACGGCACGTTCGCGATCTTCACGGCGGAGACGTCCAACACGGGCAGCTCGATCAGCTCGGGCACGCTCGTGCTCAACGACATGGTCGGTGCGACCAGCTGCTGGTCGTACGGCGGCGCTACGAGCGACAACGTCAACACCGGCTGCGCGCCACTCGTCTCGCCGACGAACATGGCGCCCGGCGTGTCGACCGCGCAGACGCGACTGACGATCCAGAACGGCGGCAGTCTCGACGCGTCGGTCTTCTACCTCACCGCACCGTGGCCGCGCGCGACGCTCGGCACGGGCCTGACGCTCGGCACCGCGCCGACGCAGCTCTCGCTCACGAGCGGATTGACGACCGCGCTCGTCTCCGGCGACCAGGTGACGGTCTCGTACGCGGGCCACACGCAGCCGTTCACGGTCGGACTCGCCGGCGCCGCGATCGGCGCGACGATCATCCCCCTCTCGAGCGCGCCTGCGGCGAACTACAGCTACCTCGTCAACTCGCGCGTCGAGGTCACCAGCGGCGACACGAGCCCGACGAACACCGACTGCTACGACGTCGCGACCACGAGCGGAACCGTGCCCGTTGCAGGCGCGACGCCGGGCCAGACCCTCCCGTTCGTCTCGACGACGGGTAACCCGCTCTGCGCCGCGGCGCTTCTCTGGGTGCAGGAGCAGACGAACGGCGTCAACTACTGCTGGGCCGGGCGCGGCGCGGTCGGATCGCCTGCGGTCTCGACGGTCGGCCAGTGCCGCACGCCGACCACCGCGGCGCTGAGCGGCACGGGCGTCGTCGCCGGCACGCCCGTCACCACGCTCAACGTCAGCTCGCTCACAGGGAACATCGCGGCCGGTGACACGTTGACGATCACCCAGGGGACGAACCAGGACACGATCACGACCAATGCCGTGACCGGCAACGCGTACATCAACGGCACCACCGTCTCGATCAACAGCTGGACCCCGTCGTTCTCGTACACGAGCGCCGCCGTGGTCAAGGACACGAGCGCGTTCAACGCACTCGACGGCGACCTCACCGACACGATCTCGAATTTCGACACGCTCCACCGGCCGAACGCGCCGGTCGCGCTGTACCCCCTGACGTCCAACACGACCGCGCCGAACAGCGCCGCAACCGTCAGCCTCGGCAAGTACGGCTCTGCGGGCAACGCCGGCTACCAGCGCACGTTCTACGTCGGCGTGTACCTGCCGGCCTGGTCGAGCCTGCCTCAGAATCAGCTGCAGGGCCTGATCTCGACGTTCGGCCTCAACTGGCACATCCAGCAATGAGCCGGCGGAAGCTGAAGCTGGTCCTGCTCGGGACGATGGTGATCGGAGCGCTCGGCTCGATCGCGGTGCCCGGCGTCTACGCCGTGTACGTCGCCGAGACCCGGAACACGCAGGCGACCGTCTCGAGCGGGACGCTGACGATGGACCTCGTCGTCAACGGCGGCTCGCCCTGCTACTCGTACCTCGGCCCGGCGAGCCCCGGCAACGTCAACACGAATTGCGACTCGCTCGTGACCTTCTCTTCGTCGGCGGAGATGTACCCCGGAGAGCCCGTGACGATCCCGGTCACGCTGCGAAACGACGGGTCGCTCGCCGCCTCAGACCTTGCGGTGTACATGCCCGGTGGTTGCACGAAGGCGGCGACCACCGGCGCGTCGTCGCCCGGCACGGGTGATCCGTGCGCCGCCGGCGGGATGCAGTTCTACATCCAGGAGACGACCGCGAGCGGACCGAAGTGCTGGTTCCCCGCGGCCGCGGGAGCGTGCTCCTTCACGTCGGACCTCTCGTCCTTCGCAGCGCGCACGACGCTCGGTCTCTCACTCGACCTCGGTGCCGGGCCGGCGGCGCAGCAGACGCGGACCTTCACGATCGGCCTGCAGGAGCCGATCAACGCAAGCAACACCTTGCAGGGCCAGGCAGCGACCTTCGCGCTCGCATGGCACCTGACGAGCTGACGACAGGTCTACGAAAGCGAGACGCGAACCTGATATGGAGATTCCGATGCAAGCCCCCACATCCGCCGCCGCGACGTCCCGGCCGGCCGTCCGCCGTGCCGGCGCCGTCGTCTCGTGGCTGCTGCTCGCAGCGGTGACCATCGTCGTGCTCGGGCTCGCCGCGATCACGATCGGGCCGCGCTTCCTGCCCTACCAGGCGCTCGTCGTCCGGTCGGGCAGCATGTCGCCGACGATCCCGACCGGGTCGATCGTCTTCTACAAGAAGATCGACGCCGCGAAGGTGAAGGTCGGGGACGTGATCGTCTTCGCGAAGCCGGGCCAGGCCGACGAGAAGGTCACGCACCGCGTCTTCCAGATCGGCAGCTCCTCGACGGGCCCGTTCTTCGTCACCAAGGGCGACGCCAACGGCGCGCCGGACGACTGGCGCATCCCTGCCGTCGGCACCGGCTGGATCGCGGCCGGTCACGTGCCCGTGCTCGGCTACGTCCTCGCCGACCTGCAGTCGCCGGCCGGCCGGCTGCTGCTCCTGATCGTCCCGGCCGTCCTCCTCGGGCTGATCACGCTCTACGAGCTCGTCACCGAGCGCCGCAAGGGCCCCGGAGTGAGCGTCGAATGACCGGAGGCCTGCGGCGGGTTGTGACGTCGCACGTCCTCGTCGCCGCCGCCGTCCTCGTCCTCGGCGCCGGTATCGCCGCCGGTGCGTTCGTCGGGTTCAGTGCGGAGACGCAGACGAAGACGTCGACGTTCGCCGGCGGCTGGCTCGACGCGCCGACCGGCCTGCAGGCGCCGGTCGTGAGCGGCTACGGCGCGACGCTGACCTGGACGCCCGGCACGCACGACCTGACCGGGCAGGCGCTCTTCGAGACGGATCAGGGGACGACGACGAACTGCACGGGTGCGACGTATGCGACGCAGGTGGCGACCGGGCTCACGACGTCGCTCACGACGACGACCGACGCCGGGCTCGCGAGCTCGAACGGTCACTGGATGTGCTACCAGATCCGCAGCACGCGCGGCTCCTGGTACGCGGGTGCGAACTTCGCGGCATTGCAGGTCGGGCTCGTGCCGACGGGGGTCGCCGTCACGAACAGCGGCAACGCGGGGCAGATCAACAGCGGTGACACGATCACGCTCTCGTTCAACCAGAACATCGCATACTCCGGCGCCGCGTCGATCTCGGTATGCGCGTTCGTCAGTCCCGCCAACGTCATCCTGATCGGCGACACCGGCTGCGCGAGCTCGAGCGACACACCGACGATCGGGAAGATCACCGGCGTGAGCATCCCGAACGCCAGCCGCACGTACACGACCGTCGCCGTCTCCGCGACGAACAACCAGCTGTCGATCGTGCTCGGCGGGGGCGGCAACGGCGCCAACGACCGCACCACGGTCACCGGTACCGGGACGTTCGCGTTCACCGGCTCGGGCACCGTGATCCAGTCGACCGCCGGCGCGGCGTCGGTGTGCACCGTGAATTGCCCCTGGGCCTGGTCCGGCGCGTTCTGACGCGCCAGCGCATGCCCGACTCCCGTCCCCCGTGGTACCTGCGGCGCGAGCTGCACCTGCTTGCGCTGCTCGCCGTCGCGGTGCTGACGATCCTCTTCGCAGGCGCCCGCGCCACCGACGGCATGCGCCACGCGCTCGACGACCGGCTCGTCGGCGCAGGCGCAGGCGCGGACGCGGCGGTGGTCGCCGTCGAGTCGGAGCAACTGTCGGCCGTGCGCGCGATCGCGTTCACGCGCGGTGTCGGCGCCGCGCTCGCGCGCCGTGACGGGCCGGCACTGAACCGGATCGTCACGCCGCTGCAGGCGAACTCGACGGTGCCCATGGTCGACGTCGTCACGACCGACGGGCGCGTCGTGCTCGCCGTGCGCTCGAAAGGCGCGCCGGCGCCGGTTGCGTCGCGGCGCGGGCTGCGTGCGCTACGCGCGGCGCTCTCCACGCACAACGGCGCGCGCGGCGGGCGCCTCACCGAGCTTGCGGTGTTCCGCAGCGGTGCGGCGCTCGTCACCGTCAGCCCGATCCGCGACGGCGCCCGTGTCGCCGGTGCGGTGCTCGCGCTGACGCCGCTCGCGGACGTGCTCGGTCGCCTGTCGCAGCAGGTCGGCACCGAGCTGACGGCATACGACGGCGACGGCCGGCCGCTCGCGACAACGGCGTCCTTCGACCCGGCGCCGGTCGATCCGGCGACTGCCCGCGCGCTGCTCGGCGGCGCCGCCGTCGCCACGCGGTACGTCTACGCCGACCACCGCGAGAAGCTCGGCCGGTTGATCGTCGACCACACCCCGAACGCCGTCCTCGGGGTCTCACTCGAGGACGACAGCAACGTGACGGGCCGGTGGGTCTCGATCTACGCGGCACTCGGCATCCTCTGCGTCCTCGTGATCGTCTTTGCGCTCTGGGCCCGCGTCGAATACGTGCAGCGGCGGCGGCCCTGAGACGCGCGGTTCTCCTGCTGGCAGCGGTCGCAGCTCTCGCGGGGCTCGGGATCGCGCGGACGGGGCCGCCCGGCGAGGCGGCTCCGACGCCGATCGCCCATCCGAACCCCGCCTTGCTCGGGATCCGGCTCGACTACGACTCGCCCCTTCCTTCGGCGGCGGGCGGCGTAGCCGAGCTCGAGCCGCTCGAGCCGAGCGCGACCGCCGCGGCCTTCCGCGACCTCGGCGCGCTCGCATATCGCCACGTGGGCGACCTCGGCGGCTTCCTGCCGGCGCGGGTCGCCGCCTTCGCCCTCACGAGCGGCGGCAGGGACATCGTCGGCGGCCGCTTCCGGCCGCAGATGCCGCTCTTCGCGCAGGCTGCCGGCGGCGGCATCCGCAGCTACACGTTCACCGGCGGGCGGGCGACTCCGCCCGCGACGACACCGCCCGAGAACGGCCGGCTGCCTGTCCCCGGCCTCGGCAGGCCGACACCCCCGCCTCCGGCCCCGGGCGGAGCCGTGCCGCCGCCGAACCAGGGCTTCGGCGGCCGCCCGGGCGGAACGCCGCCGCCGGGCGGTGGCAGTGGAGGCAGCCCGGGGACGACGACGCGGCAGAAGCCGCCGCCGCCGCCGCCGCCGACCACGACGACGACGACGACAACCGCTCCGACAACCACGACGGCCACGACGACGACGACCGCCCCGCCGCCGCCGACGACGACCACGACCACCGCGACCACGACCACCGCGACGACGACCACTGCGACGACGACCACGACGGCACCACCGCAGACGTTCGGTTGCGGGACCGGAGGAATCGCGGTCGAGAGCGACCTGCCCGGCTGCCGCATCGCCGCCGTGAACATGGCGCCCGGTGACTCGACGTTCGAGCACATCCGCGTCACGAACACGAGCGGCTCGACGTACACCCTGGCCCTCCGCGCCACCGGCACCCAGAACCAGCTCTGGCAGGACCTGCAGATGGGCGTCTGGGAGCAGGCGACCGCACCGCCGTCGCCCCTGCCCCCGCTGCTCTTCTGGACGACCCAGTTCAATCACATCGCGACGCTCGCGGCCGGACAGTCGATCTCGCTCGTCGTCGAGCTCTACTTGCCCACGTCGGCCGGCAACGCGGACCAGAATCTCGCCGCGTCGATCGACCTCACCTGGCACGCAACGGGCTGACGACCCTCGTTCGAGGGATGCCCCCCTCCGGGGGCGCAACTACCCTTTCGGGTGAGTGCTCTCTGCGGCGAGAGAACTGCGGCGTCGTCTTGTGCTGCCCACGCTGTGCGCGGGCGCACTCGTCGTCCTGCTCGCGTGTGCGGCAGGAGCGTCGGCCGGCTCGACCGACCCGAACCTGACGTGCTCGCTCACCGTCACGTCGACGGCCACCGGCGCCGCTGTCACGTCGATCAGCCAGGGCGACGACGTCACGTTGACGGCGACGATCGTCCACAGCGGCGGGACGCTGCCGGCCGGCACCGTGTCGTTCCAGACCAGCCTCGTCCCGAGCGGGATCGGCTCCTATTCGAACACGTTCACGCTGTCCGGCTCGACCGGGACGGCGGTCCTCCGGACGCAGTCGCTACCGCCGGGCACCTACGGGATCACAGCGACGTACGACGGCGGCGCACTGCTGTGCGTCACCGATCCGTGGACGCTCACGACCACCGGCCAGCCCGACCTGCGCACACAGACGAGCCTGGCGCTCGCGCCGGCGACGTTCTCGTCGTCGGACGACGAGATCGCGATGACTGCGCACGTCGTCCAGTACGGGCAAACCGTCGCCCCGCCGGGGGGCAACGTCACGTTCAAGGTCGTGGACGCGAACGGAAACAACGGCTACACGATGGGGACCGCGCCGCTCGTCGACGGCTACGCGACATACACGAAGGGCGGCTGGACGCCCGGGCGCTACGTGCTCGAGGCCGACTACACCGGCGACATCTTCAAGCCGTCGTTCGGCCAGGCGACGCTGACCTCCGCAGCACGGAGCTCGGTCACGTTCGCGGGGCCGGCGACCGCGGGCTCCGGGGAGACCACGACAGTCAGCGCGGCACTCACCGACACGACCGGCGGCGTGCTTCCGGACAAGTCGGTGACGATCACCATCGCAGGCACGGGTGACAGTTGCGTCGCCACGACGAACGCGCTCGGCCTCGGCTCCTGCCCGCTGGTCGTGCACGCGCCCGCCGGCCCGGCGACGGTCGACGTCTCCTTCGCCGGCGACGACTCGTACTACGCGAGCTCGAACACCGGCACGCTCCAGGTCGTCGCAGGCGCGACCACGCTCGCCTACCGCGGCGACACGCGCGCGTCGACGGGCCACTCGGCGACGCTCGCGGCCGTGCTCCGCAACGGCGCCGGCGAGCCGGTCGGCGGACAGTCCGTCACCCTCACCCTCAACGGCGCCGAGCACTGCACCGCGCCGACACTCGCAACCGGGGTCGCCTCGTGCGCGGTGACCGTCGGCGAAGGGGTCGGGACGTACGGCGTGACGGCACGCTTCGACGGCACTGCCGACCTGCTCGCCGCCGACGCGCCACCGGCGACCCTCGATGTCGTTGCGAGCAGCCCGACGACGTTGACCTGGGCCGGCTCGACCACCGTCGCAGCGGGCGCGCCCGCGACGATCGCCTTCGTCCTCGCATCCGGCGGCTCGCCGCTCGCGGGCCAACGCGTGACGATCACCTACGGGGCCGTCGCGCAGACCGTGGCGACCGACGGGGACGGCGTCGCGTCGTGGCCCGCGGCGGTCACGAACCGGCTCGGCGGGCCGGTGACCGCGTCGGCCTCGTTCGCGGGCGTTCCCGGCTACGACGAAAGTCGTGGCACCGGCGCCTTCGTCGTCTCACCCGCGACCGCTGTCCTCGCGCTCGACGCGGTCGCGCCCGTCGTGCGCACCGATCCGGTGACCCTGAGCGGAACCCTGACCGTCGCCGGCAGCGGCGTCTCCGGCGAGGCGCTGACGCTCTCTCTCGGGTCGCAGTCGTGCACGACACAGGCGACGGACGCGGACGGCCGGGGGAGTTGCACCATCGGCTCGGTCAGGGCCCCGCTCGGCGCGGTCACGACCGCCGCGGCGGTGGCGGGCGACGCGCGCGTGGCGGCTGCCACGGCGAACGGCTCGACCACGGTCGTGCCGATCCCGACGACACTCGTGCTCTCCCCGGTCGCCCCCGTCCAGACCGGCCACGCTGTGACGCTGTCGGCGACGCTGACCCGCACAGGCGCCGGCCCGATCGCCGAAGCGACCGTGACGCTGATGCTCGGATCGCAGTCGTGCACCGCCGCGCCGACGAACTCCGCAGGGGTCGCGACCTGCACGATCGCGAGCGTCTCTTCGTCGGCGGCAAGGCAGGCCGTGACCGCCGACCTGCCGGCGGACGACACGTACGCGGCCGCGCACGCCGACGGCACCGCGATCGTCTACGCCTTCCCGACCGGAGGCGCCTTCGTGATCGGAGACCGCACGGGTACGACCGGGACGATCGTCTTCTGGGGCTCGCAGTGGTCGAAGCTCAACGCTCTCGACCACGGCGCAGCGCCGAACGACTTCAAGGGCTTCGCCGGGACAGTCGCCACCCCGACGCAGTGCGGCGCCAATTGGACGACGCGGCCCGGGAACAGCACGCCCCCGCCGACCGGCCCGCTGCCGGCATACATGGCAGTCGTCGTCTCGAGCTCGATCGCGAAGCACGGCTCGGCGATCTCCGGCGACGTCGAGCGGATCCTGATCGTCGCGACGGATCCCGGCTACGCGTCCGACCCGGGCCACGCGGGCACCGGCACGGTCGCCGTGTCGCTCTGCGGCTGAGCCGGACCAACCCTGTGAAGGGGTAGACGGATCGAGCGGAATCGGGATCGGGTCGCGCGCGCCGCCGTCCGACACTCGAAGCATGGGTGCACCCGCAGCATTCGGTCGCCGTCTCGCCGGGCTCGGTGCCGTCGCCGCAGCCGGGCTCGTCGCCGCGGCGGTCGCGGCAGGGTCCACCCCCTCGCGCGCCCCACTCGCGCCCGCGGGCACGTTCGCCGGCCCGATCTCGGGTCAGGCGCGGCCGATCGACCGCGACCTCGAGCCGAGCGACACCGGCGGCCTGCGCCGGGTCCGGTGCGCCGGCGGCATGCCGGGGGCCGGTTGCTGGATCCTCGGCCGACAGTAACCCTCAGGTAGAGCTTTAGCGCTCACTTTCGGGCCGGCTGCGCCTCGAACGAGGGACGAAACGGGTGAGTCACCCCTACGGGTGATCTTCGTATCCCTACCCCTTTCATACCGCAAAACGCTCACCGAGCGGCCCCCGGAAGCCGACAAACCACGTGGAGACGCACACCGACGGGTGTGCGGTGGTTACGGAAGGACCCATGGCGAGCTACCCCGATGCAAAGCGTGCTGTGAAGCCCTCGGCGGAGACCGAGGGCTTGCGCGTGCAGCGGAAGCTCGTCCTCATGCTTGCGGCGCTCTCCATCGCCGCAATCGGTGCCACCGTTGCGATCTTCGAGCTCGCCACTCTCCAGCGCAACGCCGTGGCTCCGACCCACGCGCCGGCATTCCTGGCGAGGGCTTTGGGGGCTGCCGAGCCCTCGCATGCCCTCGTCAGGACGCCGGCGCCAGATCTCCACGTCGCCGTCGCCGGCGGCGGCTTCACCTTCGCCACGCCCGACGGATCGCTCGGCGTTCGGTCGGACACGCGTGGCAGCGCGTGGTCGGCCTACCGCCACGGAGCGGTCCGCTCCACCGCCTCCGGCCCGGAGACGATCACGGTCACGCACACCGCGACCGAGCAGTATCGGACGATCACCCGCCACCACGGCGTCGCCACGTGGAAGTGGCGGCTCGACACAACCCTCGAGCCGCGGTTGAGCCCCAACGGCTCCATCGGGTTCTTCGCCGGGAGCCGCCTGACGTCCCTTGCTCTCGAGCCCGTGTCGATCCTCGACCGCCGCGGCCGTGACATCACCCCGCCAGGCCTGCGATGGCAGGTCATAGCGTCGGCCCACGGCGGCGGCTGGCTCCAGCTCACGCTGAATGACCGGAAGCTGCCGCTGCCGTACACGATCGACCCGGCTGCGTTCCGGACGGCCTCCGGCGCCGTCGACCTCAGCACCGGCAGCCCGTCGATCCCGGCGGCTGCGGTGACGACCGATCTCCTGGTGCTCCAGGTCGTCGGCGAAGGCGGCAAGAACTTCACGACGACGACGATCGCCACTCCCACCGACGCGAACTCGGCGACGAATCCGTGGGTGCCGGCCGGCGCGCCGCAGATGGCCTCCACGGGCAGCGGCGGAAACCGTGTGGCAACCCTGAACGGCGCCTTCTACAAGTACGTGGAGTCGGCGTCCGACAGCGGGACGGTCGCGGTTACGGCCCCGACCGGCGCGACGACCGCCACAGCTGAGCTCTACGTCTACCGCGGCGTCGACAGCACCGCTCCGATGAAGACGGCGCAGGCGGCCTTCCCGAACAACGCGAAGACGACGACCATCTCGTGCCCGAGCTTCGCGTCGTCGACGACGCAGCAGCTCTACCTCTGCCTCGTCGGGGCGGGCTCCAACGGCACGTTCGCGACGTTCAACCCGTGGACGTACGACGCCGACACCGGGACCGGCACGACGTCGACCGGCGCAGCGTTCCACGACGCCGGCGTCACCTCGGCCGCGATTCCCCAGACGAGCGCAACCGGCACGCTGTCGACCGCGGCGCCCAACGTCGGGATCGGGTTCGGCTTCGCCGAGGACACGAGCGCACCATCCGCCCCGACTGCGATCGCCCTCTCCGGAGTCACCGGATCGGTCGTCCAGGGCACCGGCGCGAACGCGACCAACGTCTACCTCAGGGGCGGCACCTCGGGCAGCTTCGCCATCACTGCGAGCGGCGCGACCGACGCGCAATCGGGTATCGCGTCGTACGCCTATCCCTCTCTGACCGGGTTCACCAACACGCCGCCGGCCTACGACTTCAGCAACGCGTCGGGGACGCAGAGCGGCTCGATCACGGCGACGAACAACGCAGGGCTGCCGAGTGCGGGCCTGACCGTCGCCGCGGTCGCAGACAGCGCTGCGCCGAGCGGCGGCGGCGTCCTCACCGTCAACGGGACGACGGGCACCGCCGGTGCCGGCAACGCGAGCTTCCTGATGAGCGGCTCCTCGGTGACGATCGCCCGCACCGACTACACCGAGGCGCAGAGCGCGACCCAGTCGGGGCTCGCCGCCGGCGGCTCCGTCCTCACCTACCAGGTCGCCACGTACTCGCCGACCACCGCCACGTGCGGCAGCTTCGCCGGCGGCGGGACGATCACAGGCACGGCCTCGCCCGCGATCGCCGACGGCAACTGCTACCGGTTCACGCTCACCGGCACGGACGCGGTCGGCAACAGCGCCTCCGTGACGACGACGGTGAAGGTCGACGAGACCGCGCCGGCCGTCTCCGGCATCACCGGCACCTCCGGCTCGTACCGCGCGACGCAGACGGTGCCGATCACGATCAACCTCTCGGAGCCGGTGACGGTGACCGGGACGCCGGTGCTCACGCTGTCGAACGGCGCGACGGCTTCGTACGCGTCCGGCTCGGGGACGAGCTCGCTCCTCTTCAACTACACCGTCGCCGGCGGCGACACCAACACCACCGCGCTCGACAGCTCCTCGATCACCGGCGGCACGATCGCCGACGCCGCAGGCAACGCCGCCAACCGGACGATCACGAACGGTCTCGCC
>JAICLU010000022.1 GCA_025925195.1 Thermoleophilia bacterium | reverse complement strand
TCGTCTCGCATGAAGCGGTAGTTCAGCTCGACGCTCGCGGAGGCGGGCACGACGTTCGACGCGATCCCGCCCTCGACCCGGACGGCGCTGACCACCTCGCGGTAGGTCAGTCCGTCAAGCTCGACGTCGTGCGGCTCGAGCCGCACGAGCTCGCCGAGTCCGCGCACGAGCTCGTGGATCGCGTTCACACCCGTCCACGGGCGCGCCGAGTGCGCGCTCTCGCCCTCGAAGGTGACGCGCGCCTGGATGTTTCCGAGGCAGCCGGCGTGCAGGATGCAGTCCGTCGGCTCGAGCACGACCGCGAGCTCCACCTCGTCGAGCAGGCCGGTTGCGAAGAGCGCGGGGAGGGGCGACTCGCTCACGGGAACCTCTTCCCGGGTGAAGAAGACGTAGCGGCCCGGCACCCCGGCGCGCGCAAGCTCGACCATCACGGCGACACCGCCCTTCATGTCGCTCGCGCCGACGCCGTGCACGCAGCCGTTCTCGATGCGACCCGGGATGTTGCCCTGCGCCGGGATCGTGTCGAGATGTCCTGCCAGGACGACGGGCCCGTCGCCGTACAGCAGCACCTCGCCGTCGTCGAATGCGGGGGCGCCGGGCATCAGTTCGCGGATCAGCTCGACGGCGGCCGCCTCGTCGCGGCTCTCCGACGGCGTGTCGACGAGTTGCAGCGTCGTCTGGGCGAGGTCGGGCACCGCGTCATAATGGCTGCATGGAGGAACCGGAGCGCGGCTTCGTCCTTGCCGTGCTCGGGCAAGGCGTGGATCCAGACGACGAGCTGGGCGAGCTCGAGGAGCTCGCGCGGACCGCAGGCGTCGACCCCGTGGCCCGGCTCGTCCAGCACCGGTCGCAGCCGGACACCCGGACGTACGTCGGCAAGGGGAAGCTCGAGGAGCTGAAGGAGTCGTACAAGGCGACGCGGTCCGAGGTCCTGCTCGTCGACGACGAGCTGAGCCCGTCGCAGCAGCGGGTGCTCGAGAACCAGCTCGAGTCGCGCGTCGTCGACCGGACACAGCTGATCCTCGACATCTTCGCCCAGCACGCCGTGACCGCGGAGGGAAAGCTCCAGGTCGAGCTGGCGCAGCTCGAGTACAACCTCCCCCGCATGCGCGGCATGTGGCAACACCTCGAGCGGCTCGGCGGCGGCGTCGGGACGCGAGGCCCGGGCGAGTCGCAGCTCGAGACCGACCGCCGGCTCGCACGTCGCCGCGTCTCGCTGCTCAAGCAGCGGCTGAAGGAGCTCGGCGCCCAGCGCGACATCCGCCGCAAGGAGCGCCGCCGGACGCAGATCCCCACCGTCGCGCTCGCCGGTTACACGAACGTCGGCAAGTCGACCCTTTTGAACGCGCTGACCGACGCTGGCGTCTCGGTGCGAAACCGGCTCTTCGAGACACTCGACCCGACCACGCGCGGCTTCGAGCACGAGGGTCGCCGCTACCTCGTGACCGACACGGTCGGCTTCGTCCGCCGACTGCCACATCAACTTGTCGAGGGCTTCGCCGCGACGCTCGAAGAGACGCTCGTGGCCGACCTGATCCTGCACGTCGTCGACGGCTCGGCAGCGGCCGACCGCCTCGTCGAGCAGATCGCGTCGGTCGACGGGGTGCTGCACGACATCGGCGCCGACGACCTGCTGCGCGAGCTCGTCGTGAACAAGGTCGACCTC
Source organism: Thermoleophilia bacterium (assembly GCA_025925195.1). Lineage (GTDB taxonomy): Bacteria > Actinomycetota > Thermoleophilia > Gaiellales > Gaiellaceae > Palsa-739. The sequence goes on along the minus strand of JAICLU010000022.1, from coordinate 24,127 downwards.
GTGGACGCCGAGACGCGCCGACGGCTCGCGAACCGCTATCCCGACGCGCTCCAGGTCTCCGCCGCGACCGGCGAGGGGCTCGACGCGCTGCGGGCGCGGATCGCCGAGCGGTTCGCCGAGCGGTTCGAGCCGGTCCGGTTGCTGCTCCCGTACGCGGAAGGCGGCAAGCTGAACGAGTTGTACGCGCTCGGCGCCCCGATCGAGGAGCGGCAGGACACCGACGAAGGCGTGCTCGTCGTCGCGCGACTGCCGCGGCGCGAGATCGTCCGCTTCGCCTCCTACGTCGTCAACGGCGGATGATCCGGCTGCCGATCCGCAAGCTCCGCGAGGACGCGGTCGTGCCCACGCGCGCCTACGCCGGCGACGCGGGGCTCGACCTCGCCGCGTGCGAGCGTGTCGAGCTGCCGCCCGGCGAGCGGGCGCTCGTCGGGACGGGTCTCGCGGTCGCGATACCCGACGGCCACGCAGGGTTCGTGCAGCCGCGGTCCGGGCTCGCCGTGAGGCACGGGATCACGATCGTCAACACGCCGGGCCTCGTCGACTCGGGATATCGCGGCGAGCTGAAGGTGATCCTCCACAACACGGACGCGCGCGAGACGTTCGTCGTCGAGCCCGGGATGCGCATCGCGCAGCTCGTCGTCGTCGAGATCCCGGGCGTCGACCCCGTCGAGGTGGAGGAGCTACCCGACAGTGAACGCGGTGCGCGCGGCTTCGGGAGCAGCAATGCCCGCTGAGCCGCGGATCCGCGTCTCCGCGGTGCTGCGCTGGCGCGACCGGCTCCTCCTCTGCCGCCACGAGAAGAACGGGCGGGAGTACTGGCTGCTGCCGGGCGGCGGCGTCAACTCGGGCGAGAGCCTCACGGACGCGCTGCACCGGGAGCTGCGCGAGGAGTGCGGGATTGAGGACGAGCTGCCCCTGGAGGGCCCGGTGGCGATCGTCGACTCGATCTCGCCGCAGCGCGCGCTCACGTCGAAGCACGTCGTCCACATCATCTTCGCGGGCGACCTCACCGGACGCTCGCTCGAGGCGGTCACCTCGACCGACGTCGCGGTGCGTGGCCATCGCCTCTGCGATTCCGCCGAGCTCGACGAGCTCGTCCTGCACCCGCCGATCCAGCGCTTCCTCGAGCGCTGGCAGCCCGGCGATCCCGCGGTGTACCTGGGATCGATGTGGGCACCCTGAGTCAATGGCACCCCCTCTGCGGCGCGTCTCGATCCACGGCTACCGCGCAGTGCGGGACCTCGAGTTCGATCCGGGGAACGTCTGCGCGCTCGTCGGGGAGGCCTCGAGCGGCAAGTCGACCGTCCTCACCGCGATCTGGACGCTGCTCGAGGCGGCCGCCCCGCCGCCGACGATCGACGACGTCTCGCGCGGGATGTCCGGGCGCATCCACCTCGAGGCCGACCTGCCGAACGGCTCCACGATCTTCCTCGACGCCCGTCCGCCGGACACGCTCAACCTGAACCGGGCCGGATCGCCGCCCGTGTTGTTCTTCCCGGCGAACCTACGGGCGCACGAGCTCGTCGCGCCGGCGACCGGGACCGGCCCGGCCGACGTCGTGCACCTGTTCGAGCCGCCGATCGCCGACCATCACTGGTCGCAGCTCGACGGCGGCCTGCAGCTCGTGCTCGGCATGGAACGACTGCTCGCGTCGAACCTCCGCCGCTTCGTGCTGCTGATCGAGGAGCCCGAGCTCTACCTCAGCCCGCACATGCAGCGGCACCTGTTCAGGCTGCTGCGCAGCCTTGCCCAGCGCGGCAACCAGATCCTCTACTCGACCCACGCGCCGGTGTTCCTCAGCGTCGACCGGATCGAGGAGCTCGCGCTCGTCCGGCACACCGACGACGAGGGCACGACCTTGCTGCAGCCGGAGCCGCTGCCGGAGGCGGAGGCCTTCCGTGTGCTCTCCGAGTTCGACAGCGACCGGGCCGAGCTGTTCCTGGCGCGCGCCGTGCTGCTCGTCGAGGGACGCACCGAGAAGATGACGTTCCCGTTCGTCTTCGAGGCGCTCGGCAGCGAGCCCGACAAGGAGGGCATCCTCGTCCTCGAGTGCGGCGGCAAGGGGAACATGCCGCTGTTCGCGCGCATCTGCAACGCGTGCGGCATCCCGTACGTGATCGTGCACGACCGCGACGCACCGCAGGGCGCGCGCCCGGTCGAGTCGGAGCGGGTCGTCAACCGGCAGATCCAGGAGGTCGCGGGGCGGCGGCGCACGGTCGTCCTGACGCCCGACTTCGAGGCCGTGTCGGGCATGAAGGCGCGGGGGCGCGGTCGCAAGCCGCAGAAGGCCGTCCGGCGGTTCAAGAGCGGCAACGGCGAGGTGCCGCAGCCGTTGAGGACGGCGGTCGAGAAGGTCCTGCGGGCAGCGCGGACGAGCTACTAGGACCGGCCGCCGCGCGCACGGGCACGGCCGGCGGAAACCTCGAATGCCAGGGCCTCGAGATCGTCCGGCAGCGGGTCGAACGCCGGCGCCTCGCCGCCGGTGCGGTGCGCGAGCGCCTGCTCGAGCAGCCAGTCGGCGAGCCGGGGATTCCGGGGCAGCAGCGGGCCGTGGAGGTACGTGCCGATCGCGCGACCGAGCCGGCAGCCCTCGAACCCGCTCTCGCCGTCGTTCCCGAAGCCCGAGACGACCCGGCCGAGCGGTGTCGCGCCCTCGTCGAGCCGCGTCCGGCCCGCATGGTTCTCGAAGCCGGCGACCGGGCCGAGGTCCGTCTCGAGGAGGACGTCGCCGATCAGCCGGCGCTCGCCGGCGACGGTCTCGAGCGGCAGCAGGCCGACCCCGGGCATCTCCTCGCCGTGGAAGCCCCGGTAGCCGCGTCCGAGCAGCTGATAGCCGCCGCAGACGGCGAGCAGGGCGGCGCCACCCTCGACGACGGCGCTGACGAGCGCCTCGGCCTTGCCGGCGAGGTTCTCGGCGACGAGGAACTGCTCGCGATCCTGACCGCCGCCGACGTAGTACAGGTCGTGCGCACCCGGCTCGATCGACTCGTCCATGCCGAGCGCCGTCACCTCGAGGTCGTGGCCACGCCAGGCGGAGCGTCGGGCGAGCACGGCGATGTTGCCGCGGTCGGCGTAGATGTTGAGGTAGTCCGGATAGAGGTGGCCGACCCGGATGGTGCTCACGCGGCGCGCTCCCAGTACCTCTTCGCAAGCCCGCGGTCGGCGAGGAGGCGCTGCAGCGCCAGCATCGCGGTGTAGGTGGGGAGGACGACGAGCTCGCCGCCGTCCGGGGTCAGCTGGAGCCCGCGGTCGAGCGCCCGCGCGAGGTCGGCCTCGACCTCGATGCTGGCCTCGTCGAGGCCGCCGTACTTGAACCGCAGCGCCAGCTCGGCGGCGCGGCTGCCCGCCGCGACGACCCGGTCGAGGCCCGCCAGCAGCGGCTCGAAGTCGACGTCCCAGATCCACGAGACGTCGCGGCCGTCGGCGATCGCGTCGTTCAGCGCGACGACCGCGACGCGCGGCGGCCGGCCTTCGACGAGCGTCCGCACGGCCTCGTTCGCGCCCGCCGGGTTCTTGATCAGGAGCAGCACGAGCTGCTTGCCGTCGACGGCGATTCGCTCGAAGCGGCCGAACGCGGCGCTGAAGCGGCCGAGCCCGTCGACGATCTCGTCGAGCGACGAGCCGAGCGCCCGCGCGAGCGCTGCCGCCCCGAGTGCGTTGTAGACGTTGTACAGCCCAGGCAGTGCCAGCTCGACCCGGCGCGTGCCCTCCGGCGTGACGAGGTCGAACGCGGCCCGCTCGAGGCCCTCCAGCTCGATCGACCGGGCACAGAGGTCCAGGGCGGGTCGCGCGTGGCCGCAGCTCGGGCAGCGGTAGTCGCCGAGATGGCCGACGTATGCGGCGCGGTAGCCGTAGGGCGTGCCGCAGCGGATGCAGTACTTCGAGTCGGCGGCGTGCTGGAGCGAGGGCCGTGCGACGGAGGGGTCGTCGAGGCCGTAGTACACGGAACCTCCCAGTGATCCGACCTGCGGATCGTCCGCGTTCAGGACGACGGCCGTCCCCGCGGGGAGCGCCGCGACTGCCTGCCGCCACCGCTCGGCGATCAGCTCGAGCTCGCCGTAGCGGTCGAGCTGGTCGCGGAAGAGGTTCGCGAGCAGCACGGCCCGCGGCCGGACGCGCCGCAGGACCTCCGGCAGCGCCGCCTCGTCCACCTCGAGCAGCCCGAGCTCGGCGCCGTCCGACGACAGCAGGGTGGAGGCGACGCCCGACACGAGGTTCGCCCCCGACCGGTTGTGCGCGAGCCGGAAGCGGGGCCGGAGGATCTCCGCCGCCATCGCCGAGGTGGTCGTCTTGCCGTTCGTCGCCGACACGGCGGCCGCCCCGGCAGGCAGGCGGGCGGCCAGCCGGTCGATGGCGCCGGGGTCGAGCTTCGACAGCAGCTTGCCGGGAACGGTCATACCCGCGCCGGCGCCGACGAGGCGGGAAAGGCTTGCAATTGCGCGGGCGGCGGCGATCTCGGCGGCGAGGCGCATCGGCGTCGAGCCTACGGCACCCGGCCTGTCACTCGTTCGAGGGAACTTCTACGCCCCTGACCCTTCCGGGGGAGGTACCGCGCACGGAACCGCCCTACGTTCCACCTGATTCCACGTGTACTGCGGCTCGTGCCGGCTCCGGCCTGCGCGATATGAGAGGAAGGGTAGATGCGGCAAAAACGAGCGAATGATTGCGGTGATCGCTCGAACGCACTTTGGGGGCGGGGCTCGCGCGGCGAGGCCCGTTCGAATGCGCTGTGGGGTCGCGGCGGCCGTCGTGCCGGTGCGGTCGTTGCAATGGTTGCGACCGCCTTCGTCATGGCGGCGGCGGCCAGCGCAGGCAGCCTGGACAACGGCGGCGGACAGAGCGGTAAGTCGCTCGGTCTGAAGTCCTACGTCCAGGACACACTGCTCCAGGCCATTCAGCAGAACCCGAAGCAGACGTTCGACGTCATCCTGCAGGGGAATCCGAAGGAGAAGACGCGCGGATTCCTCAACAAGATCCTCGGCGACAAGAGCGGCAGCACCGACGAGCAGATGTCGGCTGCCAGCGTTCGCCAGCAGTTCAACTCGATCGACGGCCTCGAGGCCAACCTGAGCGGGAAGGTCATCCTCCATCTCGCGAAGACCGGCGTCGCGTCCTCGATCGTTCCGAATGAGTCCGCAGCCGGTTCGGCGGTCAAGCTTCCGGTCTACAGCACGCAGCTGTGGCCGTGGGCCGTCGGCGCACCGGTCGACTGGACGAACGGCTCGCCGAAGGCTCCGACGATCGCGATCGTGGACTCGGGCATCGACCCGGCCCACACCGCCGACTTTGGCAATCGCGTTCTCGGCCAGGTTCAGCTCGGCTCGCTGAAGCCGGACTCGCCGGGCGACGGCTACGGCCACGGCACGTTCGTGGCGGGCATCGCCGCAGGCGCGGCTCCCGGATACGCGGGTGCGGCTCCGAAGGCGAACCTGCTCTCCGTCGACGTGATGAACGACGAAGGCGAGACGACGGTCGGCGACCTGATCCACGCGGCCGACTGGATCCTCGCCAACAAGAGCACCTACAACATCCAGGTGGCGAACTTCTCGCTGCACGCGGTCAGCCGGGCGAGCGTTCTGTTCGACCCGCTCGACGCGGCAGTCGAGAAGCTGTGGCTGAACGGCGTCGTCGTCGTCGCGGCCTCGGGCAACTACGCCACCGACGCGGCCAACACGCCGAGCGGCGTGTCGTACGCACCGGGCAACGACCCGTTCGTGATCACGGTCGGCGCGGCGGACATCGGCACCACGATCGGTGGCGGTGACGACGCGGTGGCTCCGTGGTCGGCCTGGGGCTACACGCCGGACGGCTTCATGAAGCCGGACATCGGTGCTCCCGGTCGCTACATGGTCGGCCCGGTGACGCAGGGCGGCGGTCTCGCCCTCGAGCGGCCCGACCACGTCATCGCACCGGGCTACATGCAGCTCAGCGGCACGTCGTTCGCGGCTCCGGTCGTTGCGGCCGCTGCCGCGATGATCCGGGCGAAGAACCCGAACTACACGCCGGATCAGGTCAAGGGCATCCTCATGGCCACTGCGACCCCGCAGATCCACGTGAAGCCGGGTGCGCTCGGCGTCGGCGACGTCAACATCGCCAAGGCCCGCGTGTACTCGAAGTCGAGCAACATCCCCAACCCGAACGCCGGCCTCGACCAGTACCTGGCGACGGCGACCGACGGGAGCAGGGTGTTCGACGCGGCTGCGTGGCAGTCGGCGGCTCTTTCGAACGCAGCGTGGAACAGCGCGGCGTGGAGCAGTGCCGCCTGGAGCGACGCCGCCTGGTCGTCCGCTGCGTGGAGCAGCGCGGCCTGGAGCGACGCCGCGTGGGCGTCGGCAGCCTGGGGTAGCGCCGCCTGGAGCGACGCCGCCTGGAGCGACGCCGCCTGGAGCGATGCCGCCTGGAGCGACGGAGCAGGCACCGAGACGGACGGCCCGACGCCCGTCGCCGACGGGACGGCCGTGGACACCACGGAGGCAGACCTGGGCATCGTCGATCCGAACTGCGATCCGACGATCTCCATCTGCTCGACGGTCGATTCGGTGGTCGGCACGACGACCGATCTGACCGGCACTCTCCTGCCGTAACGGACAGCCGTACTACCCTCGAAACGACGGAACGGGCCCTGCGGGGCCCGTTCCGCGTTCGGACCCGAATGGTCCGAACGGGGGATGCCTTGGGGTTGCTCGTTTCCGAAGATTGCGGTATGGCTCTGCGGCCACCCCGGGATGCGCGCTCGTGAGCGCCGTTCCAGACGCGCTCCACGGCGAGCTCCTTCCGGAGCCGGTCGAGGCCGCCGCACCGAGTGATCTGCCGGGCACGGCGAAGATCTATCTCGCAGTCGTCGCCGCGACCTGGCTCGCGGCGTCGGGCAAGTTCTACTTCGACGCCCCTGGGATCCGGCACGACTGGGGGACGTTCTTCATCCTGGCCGCCGCGGCGACCGTCGCGCACGTCTTCCCGGTCAAGTCGCCGCAGAACCAGATGTACCACACCTCGACCGTGTTCCTCGTCGCGGCGGCGCTGCTGCTCCCGCCCGAGCTGATCGTGCTGATCCCGCTCGCCCAGACCGTCCCGGAATGGCTGAAGGAGCGCTATCCGTGGCAGATCCAGGGGTTCAACCTCTCGAATTACACGCTCGACGCACTCGCGGCGTGGGGGGTGGCGCACCTGATCGACAATCACGGCTCGGCCGTGATCCACAACGGGGATGCACGGTTCGCGCTGGCAGGCCTGGGCGCGGCGCTCGCATTCGTCACGGTCAACCATCTGCTGCTCGCGCTGATGCTCAGGCTCGGGCGCGGTCACAGCTTCCGCGAGACCGGGCTCTTCGGCTCGGAGGGGATCTCGGTCGACGTCGTCCTGACCGTCCTCGGCGCGTCACTCGCCGCCTTCTGGAACTGGAACCCCTGGATGACCTTCGCGGCGCTCGCGCCGCTGATCGTCGTCCACCGCTCGCTCGCCGTGCCGCAGCTCCAGGCGGAGGCGCGCGTCGATCCGAAGACCGGTCTCTACAACGCCCGCTACTTCGCCTCGACGCTTGCGGCGGAGATCGCGCGGGCCGCGCGGTTCGAGCGGCCGATGTCGCTGATCATGGCCGACCTCGATCTCCTGCGCGACATCAACAACAGCTACGGCCATCTCGCCGGCGACGCGGTGCTGACCGGGATTGCAGAGATCTTCCGCGCCGAGCTCCGCCACTACGACGTCCCCGCCCGGTTCGGCGGCGAGGAGTTCTCGATCCTGCTGCCGGAGACGCCTGTCGAGCAGGCGATGGAGACCGCCGAGCGGATCCGCCGCGCGGTCGCGGACACGCAGTTCGAGGTCGACACGGCGGCGGAACCGATCCGCGCGACGGTCTCGATCGGCGTCGCCGGCTTCCCGAAGGACGGGGTCGACGCGACCGAGCTCATCCACCAGGCCGACCTCGCGGTCTACCGCGCGAAGCTCCAGGGCCGCAACCGTGTGCTCGGTGCCAGCACGGAGCCGCTGCTGATGGCCGCCGAGCGCAGCGCGAAGCTGCGCGCCGTCGTCGACGAGGAGACGAGCACCGTCGCATCGCTGCCGCCGGTCGAGGCGTTCGAGACCCAGCAGGTGGGGGAGCGCCGCACCGCCCAGACGCCGTCGCCGAAGCCGCGCACCCTCCACGGGCCCACCTTCTTCTCGCTGTCTCTGCGACTGGCGATCGTCGTCGCGTCGGTCTCGGTGATCGGTGTCGGCGCGGGCCTCGGCGGGCTCGTCTTCGGCGCGAGCACCGACTACGTCGGCCTGCTGGCGATCCTCGCGCTCGTCGGGGCGGGTCAGGCGTTGTCCTACGAGGCCGTGGAGCTCGAGGGCTCGCTGTCGGTGAGCGTCGTCGGCTCGCTCGCGGGCGCCGCGCTCTTCGGCTATCGCGCCGCACTGCCGCTCGCGATCACGATCGCAGTCGTCGACTGGAGTGCGCGCCGGAACTCGCTGCACCACGTCGCATACAACATCGGGACGATGGCCGCCTCGTCGCTCGCGGCAGCCGCGGTGTTCGACATCTACAACGGCGGCGGCGACTTCGGCCGGATCGCCGTGGCCGGGCTCGGCGTCGGCGGCGGCGCGATCTACTTCCTCGTCAACATGGGGCTGCTGAGCGTCGCATCGGCGGTCGAGGGACACGAGAACCCGTGGAGCGTCTTCCGCGAGCGCTACGCGTGGCTGCTGCCGCACTACGTCGTCTACGGCTTCATCGGGGCCGTCATGGCGATCGCCTACCAGCCCGTCGGGCTCTACGCCCTCGCGGTGTTCGCCGTGCCGCTGCTCCTGATGCGCAAGACGCAGGAGGCCTACCTCAAGCACACCCAGAAGTCGGCCCAGAAGCTCCGTGAGGCGGCCGAGACGATCCAGTCGCAGAACGTGTCGCTCGAGCATGCGAACAAGGCGCTCAGGGAGCGGTCGACCCAGGCGATGGAGTCGCTGTCGGCCACGGTCGACGCCCGCGACTCGTACACGGCCGGCCATTCGCGGCGGGTCCAGCAGCTGTCGCTCGCCCTCGGCCGCGAGCTCGGCCTTTCGCAGGCGGAGCTCGACCTGCTCGGCCACGCGGCGCTCTTCCACGACATCGGCAAGCTGGCGATCCCGGACGCGATCCTCTTGAAGCCGGCGAGCCTGACGCCCGAGGAATGGACGATCATGCAGGGCCATGCGGAGGAGGGAGCGCGGATCATCGACCGCCTCGGCTTCCTGCAGGACGCGGTGCCCGCGATCCGCCACCACCACGAGCGGTTCGACGGAACGGGCTACCCGCAGCGGCTGACCGGCGAGGAGATCCCGCTCGGCGCGCGGATCATCCACGTCGCCGACGCGCTCGACTCGATGCTCACGACGCGGATCTACCGGGCGGCACGGTCTGTGGACGAGGCGCTCGCCGAGGTGCAGGCGAAGTCCGGGTCCCAGTTCTGCCCGCGCTGCGTCCAGGCGCTCGCCCGGATCCTCCCGCTCGAGTCGATCGTCTCCGACCTGCCTGCGGTCGCACCGCAGAAGTCCGAGCGCCCGCCGCTCGTCGCCGCGAGCTAGTCCGCGTCCTTGCAAGAGTTGGTTCGTGAGGTGGACCGAGGGACCCGAGATCGTCGTCGCCCTCGGGACAGCCCTTGAGCACTGCGGCTCCGTAACGTCCGTGACCCTCGGAGGGTCGCGCGAGCGCGGCAGAGCGACTCGGACGCTCTCCGGCGCCACCGGGTGATCGCCTGAAGACGCTCACGGTTCAAACCGCGCTAGCGATCGCTTGCAATCCGCCCAATCTGCTCTACCATTCTTGCAATGGCCAGGAAACGGCTGGTCGAGATCGACCAGGCTCGCCTCGCCGAGTTCCAGGCGGGCATCCGCAAGCGATATTCGGACGACCAGATCCTCGCGGAGCTTCGGGCGTGCGCAGAGCGACTCGGCACGTCGCCGACGATGCGGGAGTTCTCCGCCGACCCCGAGACGACGGTGCATCCGCAGACGGTGATCGAGCACTTCGGCTCCTGGAACGCCGCGAAGCGGGCGGCGGGCCTCGTGCCGCGGCGGTTCGCGACCCGGGACGAGCTCCTGGGGCTGCTGCGGGAGCTGGGGGAGGAGCTGGGCCGCCCGCCGACGGCCGGGGACATCGACGACCACAAGGGCCGGATGCCGTCGAAGTCGCTGTACTGGCACACGTTCGGCTCGCTCTCGAACGCGTTGCGCGAGGCGGGCTTCGACGTCGCGGTCGGGGCAGAGCGTCTCGAGCGGGCCGTCGACCAGGGAGCCGAGCTCGCCCGGCGGCTCGGTCGCCTGCCGAAGTTCGCCGACTGGGCCGAGGCGCGCCGCGAGGACGATTCGCTCCTGACGGAGTGGCAGGTCTACCGGATGCTCGATGCGGAGCGCGGTGCCTGGTCGACCTTCCAGTTCCTCGTCCGCGAGCGACTCGACGAGGACGGCGTCCGGGTCGCGACGGACGGGCGGCTCTTGTAGCTCTACGCGGCGGCGAGAACTGCGAGCCGCTCCAGGCAGGACACGCCTTCCTGCGGGGCACGGATCGTCGGCAGGTCGATCGGGTCCCGATAGCCGCGGTCGTGCCGGAAGGTGGCGGCCCGCGTGACACGCGCGTCGCTCAGCTCGAGGAACGTGCCTTCGGCGACCTCGCTCTTGCGCAGCCGGACGCCTGCATACTTCTCGACCACCTCGAGCGCGCGCCGGGTCGACGCGAAGAAGAGCTCGTGCTTGCCGGCGCCGAGCCACATCGGCCGCCCGGCACCGCGTGCTGCGTAGATCGTGCCCGGCTGCCGTTCGTCCATCCAGGCCGCCGCGAGCGCGCCGGTCAGCTCCTCGAGCGCGAGCGGGTCGTTGTGCGAGTGGGCGGCCAGGGCGAAGATCGCCTCCGAGTCGACCGTCATCCGCGGCTCCGACCGCGAGCAGTTGAACTGCGCGAGCAGCTCGTCGTCGTTGAGGATGATCCCGTTGTGGATCCCGACGACCGGGCCGTGCCGGACGGGATGGTTGTTCGCGGCGATCGACGGATGGCCCTTCGTGTAGTCGCGCACGTGCACGAGGAGCCCGCTTGCCGACTGCGGGACGTCGAGCCGGTCGAGCAGCATGCTCGCGGGCGTGCGCTGCTTGACGACGACCGGGTACGTCTCACCGGGCGAGCGATGCGCGTAGCCGACCGCGTCGGCACCGCGCTCGGCGATCCCGGCCAGCAGAGACTGCGCGGCGCGCGTCCGATCGAGCGCGCTGCGGGTCGAGAGGCTGTATCCGGCGATTCCGCACATACGAGAGAAAAAGACCCCTTATGGAGTACGACGCGGGGCCTCGAGCCAAGTTAGCGCCTGATTCGGCGGTCGCGGCCGCGTCCCTTGTGCCTATCAAGGCATGCGCCGCGGGCGCCGATAAGAAAGCGATGGAGCAGCGGCCGCTCCCCGATGACGCATTCGGGACACAGACTCTCGACGAGCCTCGCCTCGAGCTCGTGCCTGCGCTCGACGATCCGAACGAGACGGCCGACGAGCCCGACGCGGGCGCCGTCCTGCTCGAGGGCGAGACGCAGACCCAGGATCCGCTGAAGCTCTACGTGCGCTCGATCGGCGGCGGCCCGCTTCTGACGCGCGCCGAGGAAGCCGAGCTCGCGCGCCGCAAGGATGCCGGCGACGCGTCGGCGAAACGGCGCCTGATCGAGTCGAACCTGAGGCTCGTCATGTCGATCACGCGCAACTACACGAAGGCCGGCGTGCCGCTGCTCGACCTGATCCAGGAAGGCAACCTCGGCCTGATCCGCGCGGTCGAGAAGTTCGACCACACGATGGGCTACAAGCTCTCCACGTACGCGACCTGGTGGATCCGGCAGGCGGTGACGCGCGCGCTCGCCGACCAGGGACGGACGATCCGCCTGCCCGTGCACGTCGCCGAGCAGGTGCGGCGGCTGCTGCGCTCACGCCGCCAGCTGGCGCAGAAGCTGAACCGCGAGCCGACGATCGAAGAGCTCGCGAAGGAGGCTGCGCTGCCCGAGGCCAAGGTGCGCGACCTGCTCGACCTCGTCGAGGACCCGGTGTCGCTCGACACCCCGGTCGGCGACGGCGACAGCTTCTTCGGCGACCTGATCGAGGACGTCCACTCCGACCAGCCCGAGGCGCAGACGGCGAAGCACCTCCGCCACCGCGAGCTCGCGGACGCGCTGTCGGGCCTGAACCCGCGCATGCGGCACGTGCTCGCGCTTCGCTTCGGTCTTGACGGCAACTCGCCGAAGACCCTGGAAGAGGTCGGGAGCGAGCTCGGTGTCACCCGCGAGCGTGTGCGGCAACTGGAATCGCGGGCTCTGAGAGAGCTGCGCCTGGCAGCGCCGGATCTCGAGCTCTATCTGCGCCCGTAGGGCGCGGGCACGCCGGTATCGATCGGCATTCTCTGCGTCCGAGGGTTGGGCGTCTGTCGGCCCGGGAAGTGCTACTCCACACCGCGTGACGGTGGACGAATCCGAGACCAGAGGGCAGACGATGAGCGAGCATCAGCAGGAAGCAGAGTGGAATGTGGCCGACTGGCACGGTAAGACGCTGCTTGATCGTCATGGCGAGAAGATCGGCAAGCTGGAAGACGTCTACGTGGACGTCGAGAACGACGAGCCGCAGTTCGCGACGGTCAAGGAGGGTTTCATCGGCCGCCACCTCACCTTTGTGCCGCTTGGCGGCATCACGGTCGGCCCGGACGAGCTTCGGGTGGCCGTCAGCAAGGAGCAGGTCAAGTCTGCGCCGACCATCGAGTTGCACGGGGAGGAGCTCTCGCAGGCGGACGAGTCGGCGCTCTACCACCACTTCGAGCTCAACTACACCCCGCCCGACAGCGTCAGCGGACGCCGCCTCGCGCGCCGTTGAGGCAGACGATGCGCTGACCGCCTCGTCGAAATACCAGCGACCTGCTTCAGCCGGTGCGCCACGGCCGCGGCAGGCTATGTTGCGGCGATGAACTGCATCTCGCGCAAGCCTGCGAGGCGCCGCAGAGACTCGAGCTCGATCTGGCGGACGCGCTCCCGGGTGAGGCCGAGTCGCTTGCCGATCTCCTCGAGCGTCTTCGGCTCCTCGTCGACGAGCCCGTAGCGGAGGACGAGCACCTGACGCTCGCGGTCCGGCAGGGCGTGCAGCGCCGTGAAGAGCGCCTGGCTGCGAAGCGACACCTCGACGCGTTCCTCCGGAAGCGGCTCGTCGCCGGCGACGAAGTCGCCGAACACCGCGTCGTCCGCCTCGCCGACCGGCTGGTCGAGGCTCGCGGACGCGCGGGCGGCCGCCTTCACCTCGCGCGCCTGCTCGATCGGGAGCGAGGCCTCCTCGGCGATCTCCTCGAGTGACGGCTCGCGACCGAGCTCCATCCAGAGTGTCCGTTCGGCCCGGTTCATCTTCTGCATCCGCTCGACGATGTGGACGGGCATTCGGATCGTCCGCGCCTTGTCGGCGAGCGCACGCGCGACGGCCTGCCGGATCCACCAGGTCGCATAGGTCGAGAACTTGTAGCCTCGGCGCCAGTCGAATTTCTCGACCGCGCGGATCAGCCCGAGCGTGCCTTCCTGGATCAGGTCGAGGAAGGGGAGACCCTGGTTGCGGTAGTTCTTCGCGATCGAGACGACGAGGCGGAGGTTGGACTGGATCATCCGCTGCTTCGCGTCGAGGTCGCCGCGCTCGATCTTCTTCGCGAGCTCGACCTCCTGCGCGGCCGTCAGAAGCGCGTGGCGGCCGGCTTCGCGCAGGAAGAGCTGGAGCGCGTCGGTCGTCGTCTCGACGGGCGCCGTGAGCGACGGCGGCGCCGCGGGCTCCTGCGCGGCGGGCTTCTCAGGCTCGGGCTCCGGTTCGGGCTCCTCGGCGACGAGGTCGATTCCGCGCCGGTCGAGCTCCTGGTAGACCGACTCGACCTCGAGCGGCTCGAGCTCGAGCGGCTCCAGCAGCTCGTTCAGTTCTGCCTGCCGCAGCTGGCCGGCGACCTCGGCGGCATCCAGCAGTGTCGCGAGCTCCTCGTTTCCGAGGATCGACTCGATCTCGACCGTCGTCAAAGCGATTCCCCCTGATCCGCGTGTCCTGGGCAGTACACGTTCCCTCGCGCTCGCACAACCCAAACACGCGGGCACCGGTCAAATCAAGGGGTTTGCGCCGCGTATTTCCTCGATCTCCACGCACGAGAAGAGACGTTATGGAAAGTCGGAGCAGAACGACTCCCCGGCGGCGTGACCTCCCCCGGTTATCCACACGTTGCACACGACGCTGTGGAAATGTTGATTATTCAAAGATCGCAAATTGCGTGTTTTTCGTCCGCGCGGCCCCTTGCAATGGGTCTGCGCGCGCCCTAGATTCCCTCTTGCACCCAGCGGGGCGCGGGATTAGATCGAAGCAGAGCCGTAGGGCCGTACGAGGAAGTCCGCAAGGGCTGAGGCGGAAAGTCAGACGGAGCTGTGGACGAAACCGCAGCCGGCTGGGTGACTCTTTGAAGCGGCGCCTCTCGGGGCGCCGCTTCTTTTTTCACGGCCGAACGCAGCCGGGTAGGATCGCGCCCGTGAGCCGCCCGAACCCGCCGAGCATCGATCCCGGCGTCACCGCGTTCATCTGGGCGCTCGTCCTCGCCGTCTTCATCTTCTTCGGGCTGAAGGCGATCGGGTCGTCCGGCGCCTTCTCGATCGTGCTGGCGCTGCTCGGCTTCGCCGGGATCTGGCTCTTCGTCCGCCTACGCGGCGAAGACGGCCCGCGCGCGTAGCCCGCGTTCGTCCCGCGACGGCGCCCCGCTACAGAGCGCCCACACGAGCTTCCGCGCCAGGTCGGCCCCGAGCGCCTCGTCGAGCCGCTCCCGCGCCGACGCCGAGGCCGGGTCGAGACTGGCGCAGTGGGCCAGGAGCAGAGCGGTTCCCCGCTGCGACGGTACGGCGTTCATCCCGCGAATCTCATCGACCGGACGGGGTAGGACCCATGATCACTACTGCAAGGGATGGGGCGGCCCGAAGCCGCCCCTCCCCTGCTGCCGTCAGCTCTCGACGTCCTGCCGTGGCCCGACCGTGACCGTGTTCGGCTCCGCGGCGCGCGCCGCTTCGCGCTCCGCAGTCATTGGCTCGTCGGCGTCGGTCCCGGTCGCCGGCCGCTGCCGCCACTCCGGGCCGCGCCGGTCGGCGACGAGCGTCTCGTCGTCCCGGACCGTGTCGTTTCTCACGACCGCTTCGCTCCGCGCCGCGGGCGCCGCCACAGGCTCGTCGACCGGCACCGTGTCGAGCGTCATACCGAGCACGAGGCCGAAGCCGAAGGCGAGGACCCCGTGCCAGAGCCCGAGCGAGTGCACGAGACCCATGATCCCGATCGAGTGACTCCACGAGACGATCGTCCCCTCGTGCCAGCCGTTACCAGGCTGCGTCGCCATGAGGATCCAGCCGACGCAGACGAGCACCGGCAGGAACGCGACGAGGAACGTCGTCGGCGAGATCCGTGTCCGGCCGCCCTTCGTCCAGCCGCCGACCACCTGCGACAGCGCGAGCACGAGCCCGGCCGCCGCGACGATGCCCATCGACTCCCAGAAGCGGGTGACGCTTCCGACGCCGACGAGCGTCGCGCACCAGAGCAGCAGGCCTGCGACGCCGGCAGCGATCGCCGTCGTCAGCCCGCGAGTTCCGTCATAGATTCCGTATCTGCGCATATCTCTACAACGGAGATCGCGCCGCCGGGGGTACTGCTACTCCAGGGCCAGGCGGCGGGCGTCGAAGCGTGCCGACCAGAGCTCAGCCCGGAACTCCTCGACCGTCGCGTGCAGGTCGTCCGCGAACAGCTGCTCGACCACCCCCACCTCGCGATCGTTGTGGAACGGGACGTCGACGTGCTCGTGCGAGACGACGTTGACCGAGGTTCGAGCGCAGGCCGGGCAGCGGACGGCCAGGCCGAGCGGGCCGCGGCCGTTGGAGCCGACACTACCCGGCGTCAGCAGCATGAACGCCGACGGGAACACGGGCCGCGGCCGCTCCTCCGGGTAACAGAAGAAGCTCCACGGCCACTCCCCCGCCTTGATCCGCGTCGCCGCCAGCTCGCCGAGCTCGGCCGCAACCGGCTCGACCCGCGAGGTCATGAGGTTGAGGAACGTCCCGCCTTCGAGCCCGAGCGGTGCCCAGTCCAGCTCGTCGTGGGCGACGAGGCCGTCGTGCTCGTCGCCGCACGCGCACGCGAAGCGGACGCGGTAGACGACCGGATGTGCGGTCCCCGGCAACCGCTCGATCGTGCGGAACGCGGACAGCGCCACCCGGCTCTCGCCCGCCCGCGGACACGAGAACGTGTACCTGCCGGCTATCGCGTCGTACATACCGGAGTTGTAATCGCACCTCCGGACGGAAAAACCTGCGCTCAGTACTCCATGAGGGAGTAGATGTCGTAGCCGCCGAGCCGCTGACGTCCGCCGAGGAACGACAGGTCGATCACGAAGTTGATCCCGACGACCTCACCGCCGAGCTGCGTGACGAGGCCGGCAATCGCCTCGACCGTCCCTCCCGTTGCGAGCACGTCGTCGTGGATCACGACGCGGGCGCCGTCGGCGATCGCGTCGGCGGCGACCTCCAACGCGTTCTCGCCGTACTCGAGCATGTAGCGCGCAGTCACGGTCTCGGGCGGCAGCTTCCCGGGCCGGCGGGCGGGTACGAAGCCGCAGCCGACCTTGCACGCGATCGCCGCGCCGAGCCAGTAGCCGCGCGCCTCGGCGCCGAGGACGAGGTCAGGCGAGTGCGCAGCCGTCCAGTCCGCGAGCGTCGCCACAGCGGCCTGCAGGGCCGATGAGTCGAGCAGCAGCGGCGTGATGTCCTTGAACCCGACGCCCGGCTCCGGGAAGTCGGGCACCTCACGGACGTAGCGCTTGAAGTCGACCGCGGTCACGACTCGGCAAGCCTACGCACGTTCCGCGTGAAGAGGAGCTGGGACAGCTCCTGCGCGGTCTCGGCGAGGCGTTGCAGGTCTTCCATGCCCGCGCGGCGGCGGTCAGCGTTCCGCGAACGGAGCGCCGGCGCGATGAGCGCCTCGAGCAGCCCCGCCTCGCGGTCGGCGGCCGTGCGGAACGCCCGCAGGTGCCGCGGCGCGATCCCGTAGCGGGCGAGCGTGTCGCAGGCGGTCGCGACCTCGACGTCGGTCTCGGTGTACAGCCGCTGCCCCCGCTCGACGCGAGGCTCGAGCAACCCGAACTCCTCCAGCTCCCGTGCCAGGGCCGGACCGACGCCGGACCGCTCGCACAGCTCCTCGAGGTCGACATCCTCCTCGCGCTCCCCCATCGCCGCGCGCCGCTTGCGGCGCTCGCGGCCTGCGCCGGCGGCGAGCTCCTCGCGGATCACCCGCAGCGGCAGGAACTCGTCGCGCTGCAGCCGCAGGATCGTCTCGAGGCGCTCGACGTCGTCCTCGCTGAACAGCCGATAGCCGCCCTGCGTCCTCTTCAGCGCCAGAAGCCCTTGATCCTCGAGATAGCGGATCTTCGAGATCGAGATGTCGGGAAACTCGGGCTTCAGCCGCCGGCACACGCTGCCGATCGTGTGGAGCTTCTCCCGGGCAGGCGCGGTGGCGGACATCAGTGTTGGAGGAAGGTCAGCCGGTATTTGCCGATCTGGATCTCATCGCCGTCCTCGAGCGGCGCCGAGTCGACGCGGCGGCGGTTGACGAACGTGCCGTTGAGGCTGCCGAGGTCGTCGATCATCCAGCGTTTGTCGCGCTTGACGAGCGCCGCATGACGCCGCGAGACGGTGACGTCGTCGAGGAAGACACCGCAATCCGGCGAGCGGCCGATCGTCGTCCGGTCGCCCTGCGGCGAGAACGACTCGCCCGTGCGGCCGCCACCGGAGCGGACGACGAGCGCCGGCCCGCTGACCCCGAGCTCGCCGAGCGACTCGAGCAGCTCCTCCCGCACCTCGGGGCTGAAGGTCTGTGTCTGCTCCCCGCTCTCGGGCGTGTGCAGCAGCGCCCCGCATTTCGAGCAGTAGTTCGCAGCCTCCGGGTTCTGGAAGCCGCACTCCGGGCAGTAGATGTGGCTCATTCGGCGGGCGGAGCGGCCTTTCCGGCGAGGATCTCCGTGAGAGACTCGACGTCGACCTGGTCGAGGACGCTCGCGCCCCCGGTCTTCTGCAGCCGGGCGACGAGCTCGGCCCGCAGGATGTCGATCTTCCCGTGCAGGATCCGGCGCCGGTAGGAGACTTCCTGCTCTTCGCGCGTGTACTCGTCGATCAGCCGCTTCAGGTCCTCGTCGCTGAGCGTGCCAAGATCGGGAAGTGGGTCCACTGGAGCCTTTCGGTCGGGGCCTGAGAACAGGGGTCACGTTACAGGGGTCAAGTTGAACTTTAGCCTTCGCCGGCGCGAAGTCTAGACCTCGACTCTAGGTTCGTGTTGCTACCGCTTCCCCCTGCCCCTGCCCCGGCCCCGGCCCCTGGCCCGTCTCTGACGACCGCTGCTCGATCTCCTCGACGATCTCCCGCAGCTCGGCGACGAGCTCCTCGGAGACCTCCTGCGTGGCCCCCTCCGCGTACAGGTGGATGAGCGGCTCGTCGGGGTCGGGCAGCACCTGCGCCCAGCCACGGTCCCCGAAGACCTTGATGCCGTCGGTCAGGTCGAGGTCCCGTCCCGCGAGCCGCTCGTTCAGGACGCGCATGACGAGGCCCTTCATCCCCCACGGGCAGGCGAGCTGCCGGTGCACCAGGGTCGGCCGCGGCAGGTCGGCGAGGAGCGCCGAGAGCGGCCGCTCGACCGGGGCGAGCAGCTCGAGGAGCTTGACGAGGCTCGCGACCGCGTCGTAGCCGGGCAGGAACTCGGGGAACACGTAGCCACCGCCGAGCGCCCCGGCGAAGACGACGTCGCCGGCGGCTGCGGCCTGGGTGAGCGCGGGCAGCGAATGCGGCGTGCGGACGATCTCGAGCGACGAACCCTCGACGAGGCGGTCGACCTGGCTCGTGATCGTGACCGGGAACGCAAGCTTCCCCGTTCGGCCGTCCGACGAGAGCAGCCGGACGAGCAGCAGCAGCGCCAGCTCGACCGGGACGTCCCGGCCCTGCTCGTCGACGAGGTACAGCCGCTCGCCTGCACGGTCGAAGACGGCGCCGACGTCGGCGCTCACCGCGGAGACGAGCCGCGTCGTCTGCCCGAGGGCCGCGGCGAGACCGGTCGAGCTCGCGTCGCCCTCGCTCGGGAAGGCATGTGCAGCGACCACCTCGACGCCGAGCGGCCCGAGCACGAGCGGCAGGACGTACGACGCGGCCGAGAAGCCGTAGTCGACCACGACGCGGAACCCGCGCGCGCGGATCTTCGCCGCGTCGACCGTCCGCAGGAGCTCGCTCGCGTAGCTCTCGTGCACGCGCGCCGGATAGGACATCGAGCCCACCTCGGCCGACGACACGCGCCGGAGCTCGCCGCGCGTGAAGTGCTTCTCGACCTCCTTCTGCATCGCCGCCGTCATCTCGATGCCGGGCGCCTGGAAGAACTGGATCCGCACGGCCTCCGGGTCGGTCGCGCTCGTCCCGACGTGGAAGCCGGCTGCGTACCCCTCCGCCTTCATCAGGTGGCGCGCGACCCCCGCGGGGATGACGCGCAGGTCGGCGACGTCGACTCCGGTCGACGCGATGCCGGAGAGCATCGCCCGCTTGATCATCCGCGCGGCCGGCGTGCCCTCGCGCGAGGCGACCACCCGCTCGCCGCGCTTGAGCGCCGTCCCGAGCGCCGCCGCGAGCCGCACGGCAACGTCCGGCGTCAGGTCGACGTTGACGAGGCCCGAGACGCCCTGCTGGCGGAAGATGCGCGTCGTGCCGCGCGACTCCCAGATCACGCTCTCGAAGATCTGCGACCCGGTCTCGACCTCCTTGTACGGGTAGATCCGGACGTTCGGCATGATCACGCTCTCGGAGCCGATGCTCACCTCGTCCCCGATCGCGACGCCCTCGTGCACCCGGACGTGGGCGCGCAGGTCGCAGGCGCGGCCGACGATCGCACCTTCGACGACGGTACTGCGCCCGATGTAGGTCGACGCGTCGACGATCGAGTGCGTGATGCGCGCGCGCTCGCGCAGGGTGACGCTCGTCGAGAGGACGGAGTACGGACCCACCGACGCGTCGGGTGCCACACGGCAGTAGTTGCCGAGGTAGGCCGGCCCGTCGATCTGGTCGAGGTCGTTGAGGTCGACGCCGTCCCCCACCCACACGTTGCCGCGGATGCGGATGCCGCCGATGTTCAGGCGTACCCGCTCGTCCAGCGCGTCGAAGTTCGCCTGCCGGTACTGGTCGAGGTTGCCGATGTCCTGCCAGTAGCCGTCGAGCACGAACCCGTACATCGGCCGGCCCATCTCGAGCAGCAGCGGGAACAGCTCCTTCGAGAAGTCGTACGGCCGGTCGGTCGGGATGTGCCGCAGCACCTCCGGCTCCAGCACGTAGATGCCGGTGTTGATCGTGTCGGAGAAGACCTGGCCCCACGACGGCTTCTCGAGGAAACGCTCGATCCGGCCCTCCTCGTCGGTGACGACGATTCCGAACTCGAGCGGGTTGTCGACCGACTTCAGGCCGATCGTCACCGACGAGCCCTTCTCGCGGTGGAACTCGACGAGCTTCGTGAGATCGACGTCGCAGAGCGCGTCGCCGGAGATGACGAGGAACGTGTCGTCGAGCCGGTCGGCGGCGAGCCGGACCGAGCCGGCCGTCCCGAGTGGCGACTCCTCGACCGAGTACGAGATGTCCAGCCCGAGCGCCGAGCCGTCCCCGAAGTACGACCGGATCGCCTGCGGCAGGAAGGCGACGGTGACGATCACCTCTTCCATCCCGTGCTGCTTCAACAGCTCGAGGATGTGCTCCATGCACGGCTTGCCGACGATCGGGACCATCGGCTTCGGCTGGTTCGAGGTGAGAGGACGAAGGCGCGTGCCCTCCCCTCCTGCCATGACGACGGCCTTCATAGGCGTAATCGTCTCCAGGCGTCACGGACGTAGAACATCGCCGCCACGACGGCCGCCCCGAGCCCGATCCAGAACAGCCAGAGCGGCCAGCTCGTGGAGTCGTGCGTGACGATCCGGCACCCGACTGCCAGGTAGAGCAGCCACGTCGCGCCCTTGCCGAGCAGGTTGACGTCGAGGTCGATCCCGCGCGGCGCGAGGATCCGCCAGCCGACGAACAGGAGCAGGTCGCGGGCGGCGATCACGGCGAGCCCCACCCAGGGCAGCCGGCCGTACGCGACGAGGAGGATGATCGCGGCGTCGATCATCAACCGGTCGGCGAGCGGATCGGCGATCTTGCCGAACCGTGACTCGACGCGCCACCGGCGTGCGAGGAAGCCGTCGACCTGGTCGGTGATCCCGGCGACGCAGAAGACCGTCCCGGCGCGCCAGGTATGCGCGTCGCCGGCTTCGACCATGAACGCGACGAAGAGCGGGATGAGGACGAGCCGGCTCGTCGTCAGCGCATTCGGGAGCTGCGCGAGCGGTGCCGGGACTGCGGGCGTCGCCATCGGTCCGGCAAGTGTACGGGGGCCTACCGGGTCGTCATGGTGTGCGCCCGCGCGGCCCAGTAGTACGTCCGGGCGAGATACGCGAGCTGAGCGGGAATGCCGACGAGGCCCCACGCACCGTCATAGCCCGCGTAGCCGGGCCGACGTTGGGCCGGCTCGATCTGCGTCCCCTCCCCCCACTCGTTGAAGCTCGTGATCGTGACGATGTCGGGGGCGGCAGCGAGCGCCGCCGTCCAGAGCGTGTCGTACGTCTTGCCGCCGTGCCGGCCACGGCCGGCCGGGGGCTCACCGGCGCGGCGTCCGTCGTAACCGGGCCCGACGCTCGGGGCGCAGAGCAGGTGCACGGCGTGCGCCTGGGCGCAGAGCCGTGCGAACCGGGCGGCGCCGTAGGTGAGGAAGTCGTACGTGTACATGCCGTCGAAGTGGCCGGCGGCCGCGAACCCGGCAAGCTCCGAGCCGGCGAAGATGCGCACCGCCGGCGCGCCGGCGTGCAGTGTCGCCCAGTCCGACGCCTGCAGGTCGCGCGGGTGGTAGACGAAGACGTCGCGAATGCCGAGCGACGCTGCGTAGGCCAGATCCTGAGCGACGGTGGCCGCTGTCCGGCCCTCGTACGGCTCGAGATGGAGCGCGACGGCCAGGTGATGTCGCCGTGCCGCCGCGAGGACGAGCGGCAGCCGCTGGTCCTCGACCGAGCCACGACCCCACCACGAGACGATCACCTCGTCGATGCCCGCGCCGGCGATCTCGGACATCTGCCGGTCGACGACGCCGGGGTCGCTGCTGGAGTACGGGCCCTGGGTGGGATAGAACCGGGAGTAGACGTCGACCGGCGGCCGGTGGCTGTTCTGGTTCCAGTGCTCCCACCCGCCGTCGACGGACGGCGTCGAGTACCAGGGGTAGTAGAAGATCGCGACCGTCGCCGCGCCGGCGCGCGCGCAGGCGGGCGCGCAAACGCACACCCATGCCAGCCCCACGACCAGGAGGCGCCGCAGCACCCGCGTATCCTCTCGCGCGTGGCGGACGAATTACAACTCCCCGGCTTCGTCGACGCACACTGCCACGGGTTCCAGCGGGCGCTGCGCGGTCGCACGGAAGGGTCGGACTTCTGGACGTGGCGCGACGCGATGCTCGACCTCGCGGCAGCGCAGTCCGCCGAGGGTGTGCGTCGGGAGTACGTCCTGGTCTACGACGAGCTCCGCCGGAACGGCTACACGGCGGTCGGTGAGTTCCACTACCTGGGGCTCGAGGAGGCACACGCGGCGGCCTCGGCGGCCGCCGAGGCGGGAATCGCGCTCGTGCTCCTCTACGTCGCGTATGCGCGCGGCGGCATCGATCGGTTCCGGCAAGCGTCGGTCGGCGAATACCTGCGCGGGCTCGAAGAGCTACGGGCTGCCGGCGTGCGCGTCGGCGTCGCCCCGCACTCCGTTCGCGCCTGTCCACGCGAGTGGCTCGAGGAGCTCGGCCGGTATGCCCGCGAGCACGCGCTTCCCCTGCACGTCCATGCCGACGAGCAGCCGCGGGAGATCGACGAGTGCCGCGCCGAGCACGGGTTGCGTCCGATCGAGCTGCTCGCCGAGTGCGGTTGCCTCGGCCCGCGCACGACGATCGTCCACGCGACGCACGCCGACGGCCGCGAGCTCGACCTGCTCGCCGAGTCGGGGGCACGCCTCTGCGCCTGCCCGACGACCGAGGCGAACCTCGGCGACGGGTTCCTGCCGGTGACGCGGGTGCTGCACAGGGGGATCCCGCTCTGCATCGGCTCCGACTCGAACGTCCGCATCGACCCCCTCGAGGAGCTGCGAGAGCTCGACGGGATCGCGCGGCGACAGACCGGTCGTCGCGACGTCTTCTCGGTCGACGAGCTGCTCGCGATCGGCTCCGACGGCGGAGCGGCCTCACTCGGGCTCTCGGAGTGGTCGCCGATCCGGGTCGACGCGACCCACCCGCAGCTGCGCGGCGTCGACGAGCCCCGCGCGGCGCTCGTGCACGGGTGCTCGGCCGACGTGTTCTCGTCGTAGCGCTACAGCGAGCCGAGGCCGCGCTCGGCGGCCTTTTCGGCGAGCTTGCCCGGGTCGAGCCCGAACTTCTCGAGCGTCGCGGCGTGCTCGTTGTGGTCGATCTTCTCGGGAAGCTCCTGAATGGCCTTCTCGACGTGCTCGTCCTTGCCGGCCTTGCGAAGCTCCTCGATCACGAGGTCCCTGTCGATGTGCATGGCACCGTCGTATCCGGCCGGTCGAACCACAAACGAGCAGTCGGGGCGCCGAGATTCGAACTCGGGACCTCTAGTCCCCCAGACTAGCGCGCTAACCAGGCTGCGCCACGCCCCGCGATGCCGACAGCCTACCTACGCCGAGAAGCGCCGGAACAGCCGGTCGACGAGCTCCGGCATCGCCTCGAGCCGGTCGGTGATGACCCGGATCCGGAACTCCCGGAAGTGCTCCGGCTCGACCCCGAGGGCGTCGGCCAGCGTCTTCACGACGTCGTTCGACGGCACGGGCCGGTTGCCGTGCACGAGGTGGTTGAGGTAGCCGGCGGACAGCCCGGTGCGCGCCGCGAGCTCGCGGTAGGTGACGCCGGCCTCGGCCATCAGCGCCTCGATCGTCGGCCCGAAGGCCTCTTCGCTGTACCGCCGCCGCCGGGCCATCCTCAGAAGTCTTTGCCCAGGTCGGCAACGGCTAACCGCCGCTCCTCGCCGGTCGCCC
>JAICLU010000191.1 GCA_025925195.1 Thermoleophilia bacterium | reverse complement strand
TGCGCGTCGACGACCACGAGCGGCCGATCGACGAGCTGCGGCGCCTCTACACGCTGCACGACCGGCTGTTCGGCGTCACGCCCGACGAGGACTGGCTGCCGCTCGAGGGCGAGCTCGCCGGCGAAGTGCGCGACCGCGTCGCGCGCACCGGCTACGCGACGCTGCACGAGTGGGCGGGCGCCGCAAACGTCGAGGACCGTGTCCGCGACGAGCCCCGCATCGACCCCGTCGTCCTGGAGGTGCTCCGTGAAGACACTGCGGATTGACGACGTCGAGGGCATCCCGGTGCTCGGGACGCTCACGTGGAAGCCGGTTCGCCGCCCGCTCGGCGTGACGGCGTTCGGCATCAACGCGTACGTCGCGCAGAACGCGGGCGACGAGGTGGTCGAGGAGCATACCGAGGAGCAGCTCGGCCACGAGGAGATCTATGCGGTGATCGCGGGCCACGCGACGTTCACGGTCGACGGCGAGGAGGTCGACGCGCCCGCGGGCACGCTCGTCTACCTCGACGACCCGCAGCAGCGCCGGCATGCGGTCGCGAAGGATGCGGGGACGACGGTGCTCGCGATCGGCGGCGTGCCGGGCGTGCACGAGCCATCGGCGTGGGAGTACTACTTCCCCGCGCTGCCCGCGATCCGCAACGGCGACCACGACGAGGCGCGCCGCATCCTCGCCGAGGGGCTGGCGGAGCAGGATCATCCGGCCGTCCACTACCACGTCGCCTGCAACGAGGCGCTCGCCGGCGACGCCGACGCCGCGCTCGCGGCGCTCGAGCGCGCGGTCGTGCAGCCGCGCTACCGCGAGCACGCGCGCCAGGACGACGACTTCGCCTCGCTGCGCGACGATCCACGGTTCGTGGCGCTGACTGCGTAGCCGCTACTGCACGAGCTGGTAGCTGCCGTTCACGAGCTTGTAGATGTAGAAGCGGCCGCCCACCAGGTCGCCGCGCCGGTCGAAGGCGATCGACCTGCCGATGATCGAGTGCGCGATCTTGACCTTGCGAATCGCCGCGAGCATCGCGCTCCGCGTGATCTTCTTGCGTGCTGCACAGAGCGACCCCGCGGCGCTCATGATCACCTGCGCCGAGACGTACGAGGGCGGGCCGAACTGGCCGGTGTAGTTCTTGCCGAAAGCCTTCTCGTACTGCTTGCTGATCGCGGCGTCCGGCGGATACGTGTGAGCGTTGACGGAGAAGCTCGAGACGTAGTCCGTCCCCCCGTCGAAGGTGGATGCGAACGTCGGCGTCGTCTTCCCCTGCGATCGAAGCTGCTCGACGAACAGCTTGATGTTCGCCGGGAGCTGCCACGTGAGGAAGATCACGTCGGCCGATGCGGCCTTCGCGACGACGCTGGAGTATTCAGTCGCGGTCTGCTGGACCGACTCGCGATCGACCTGTACGCCGGCCTTCTGCAGCACAGCCGTTGCCGACGCGGCGAGGCCGGTGCTGAAGCTCGACTGGTCGTCGACGATCATCACGTGCTTGGGGTGGAGCTGCTTCAGGAGGTACGTGGCAGCGGTGGGACCCTGCTCGTCGTCACGCGCGACGACTCGGAAGAAGTTGTGGAACGTCGCGCCCACGGTGAGGTTCGTCGCGGTGGCCGACGGTGAGACCATCGCCATGTGCACCTTGTCGAGAATCGCCGCAGCCACAGACACGTTCTGACTCGCCGCGGGCCCGACAGTCGCGACGATCTTGGAGTTCGACGCGAACTGCTGCGCGACGGTCGACGCCGCGGCCGGGTTCAACTGCGTGTCGCCCTCGACGAGCTTGAAGTGCGTGTGATGCTGCTTGTTCCAGTTCGTGATGGAGAGGCGCGTCCAGTTGACGATCTCCTGTCCGACGACCGCGGCAGCACCGGTGATGGGCGAGATGACACCGAACGTCGCCCCACACGAAACCGGCTTCGGCTTGGGCTTCGCCGCGTGCGCGGTGCCGCTGACGCACGCACAGGCAAGTGCAACGAGACACAGGAACACGCGCTTCATGGACCCCTCCTCTGACGGCTTCGTCGCTCGATTCTCCACGCTCGGCCGGAAAGAGTCAACGTTAGGATCGAACGATGGCGGCCGACCTGCGCTCCTTTCTCGCCGAGCTGGACGAACAGGGGCTGCTCGCCCGGATCAGCCGGCGCGTCGATCCGGCGACCGAAGCTGCGCGCCTGATGCGAGAGCTGGAGTTACGCGGGCTGGCCGGCCTCTTCTCCGACGTGGGCGGTTCGGACGCGGCGCTCGTCTACAACCTGATCGGGACGCGCCGGACGCTGGGGCTTGCTCTCGGCGTCGACCCGTCGCGCGTCAGAGATCGCTTCCGCAGCGCGTTGGACCACCGCATCGAGCCGGTGCAGGTCGACGATGCCCCGTGCCAGGAAGTCGTCCACGACCAGAGCGACGTCGACCTCCGCCGTCTGCCGCTCGTCACGCACTCGGCCGGCGATGCCGGCCCGTACATCACTGCTGGGGCCGTGATCGCGCACGACCCGGAGACCGGAGCCCGCAACGTGTCCGTGAACCGGATGATGCTCGTAGACGCAGGCGAGACGGGGATCCGAATGATGCCGCCCCAGCAGCTCGGCGTCATCCAGGCGCGCGCGGAGGCGACCGGCGCCGACCTGCCCGTCGCCGTTGCAATCGGGCTGCACCCCGTCGACACGCTCGCCGCCGGAACGAGCTTGCCGGCCGGCGAGGACGAGTTCGCGCTCGCGGGAGCGCTCCGCGGTGAGCCGCTGCGACTGACGCGCGGAATCTCGATCGACGTGGACGTCCCCGCCGACGCGGAGATCGTCATCGAAGGCGTGATCCCGGCAGGCGTTCGGGAACCGGAGGGGCCGTTCGGCGATTTCCTCGAGTTCTACGTCCCGGAGATGGCGAACCACCGCCTACGCGTCACGGCAATCTCGCACCGTCGCGACCCGATCCTGCAGACGATGGTCGCAGGCTCGCGCGAGGACGTGCACCTTCTCGGGATCAGCCGCGAAGCCGACATCG
This sequence comes from Thermoleophilia bacterium, assembly GCA_025925195.1. Taxonomy (GTDB): domain Bacteria; phylum Actinomycetota; class Thermoleophilia; order Gaiellales; family Gaiellaceae; genus Palsa-739. The sequence continues at coordinate 757 of JAICLU010000191.1, read as the reverse complement.
TCGCCGCCCTCGAACGGACCGGCGTCCGCGTCGTCGACGCGCGCGTCGGGCCGACCATCCTCACCTGCGCGCTCTCGATCGACCAGCGGTATCCGGGCGAGGCGAAGAACGCGGGGCTCGCTGCGCTCGGCGCCTATCCGTGGCTGAAGTACTGCATCGTGGTCGACCGGGACGTCGACGTGCACTCTGCGGACGACGTGTGGTGGGCCGTCGCGAACAGAAGCAGTCCCGAGCACGCGGTCGTGGTCGCTCACGGAGCACCGGCCTTTCCGCGCGACGCCCACGGCATCCACGGCTCGCGCGCGGTCATCGACGCCACCATTCCATTCGAGACCTGGGATCACTACGAGCGGCGCGTCCCCCCGGGCGGTCCGCCGTTGAACCTCGACGAATGGCTGGCATGACGCAGACGGCGCTGCTCGTCATCGACATGGAGGAGGATTTCGTGCGCGGGCCGATGGCCGTGCCGGGCGCCGAGCCGATGGCAGAGCGTCTCGCTCCGCTCGTCGCCGCCGCCCGCGAGGGTGGCGCACTCGTCGTGTTCGTGACGCAGGCGCTACGGCCGACGGGCGCAGACATCGGACCGCTGGCACGCTTCGACGACGTCCGCGAAGGCAGGGTGCTGCGCGAGGGCACCGAGGGCGTGCGCGTCGTTGCCGAGCTCGCGCCGCAGCCGTCGGACTGCTTCGTCACGAAGCGACGCTTCGGGGCGTTTCTCGGCACCGACCTCGACCTGCTGCTGCGCAGCCGACACGTC
>JAICLU010000111.1 GCA_025925195.1 Thermoleophilia bacterium | reverse complement strand
CGGCCACCACTCGCGCAGCGCCGCCGCGACGACGCACGCGACGAGCACCGGCCCGCACAGCGCCGCGAGCCGCGACTCGAACCGTCCTCTCAGCGTGTACGACATCGCCTCGCGAAGGCGTGCGCGACGTAGCGCGCGCCCATCAGCGTGTCGGCCGCCGGATATGCCCACTGCGCCGCGACGCCGCCGAGCGCGAGCGTGCGCTCGCGGTCCGTGAGCGACGGGACGGTCGCGTCGGCCGCGACCTCCACCCAGCCGTTCACGGTCGCCGGCTCGTGCTCCTCGACGAGGCGGGCGAGCAGCGGGTCGTGGCGCCAGCCGCGCCGGAAGCCGGTCGCGCACACGACCTGGTCGGCGCCGTTGACCCGGCGCTCGACCGGTACGTCGACGTGCGCCTCGCGCGGATACGAAGGCGCGAGCAGCTCCTCGAGCAGCGCGGCGCGCGCTTCGGCGCCGAGCGCCTGGTACCGCGCCAGCCCGCGCTTCGAGAGGTACGGCCGCGGCACGTTCAAGGGGCGGTGGGTCGGCTCGCGGCGGCGCACCGACACGACGCGCGCGCCGGCGGCCAGCGCGTTGCGCCACTCGGTCGCCGCCGCGAGGCCCGCGCCGACGACGCAGACCGACTCGGCGTAGTCGTGCGGCTCGTACGCGTGCACGACGCGCGGATCGCCCCGCAGCTCCTCCGGTACCTCCAGCCCCGGGTGGCCGGTCGCGACGAGCACGTGGCGAAAGACGCCTTGCCCATCGAGCTCGAAGCCGCCGTCGACGGCGCGCACCCGCTCGACCCGGCGCGGCACCGGTGCCCAGCCGCTCGCGCGCCGCAACTCGTCGACGTGGCCGAGGAACGACTCCACGGTCGGGCGGTAGCGATCGCACGCGCTCGCGACGAGCGGACGCAGGGAGCGGGTGGTGCGCGCCTCGCGCACCGCGAGGCCCGGAAAGCTCGACGGCAGGCAGTGGCCGTCGCTCTCGGAGCGCATGTGCGTCTGCCGGATCGCGCGCGCCCGGGCGCGGAAGGCGGCGGCCGGATCGCCGTCGAGGGAGAAGACCGTCACGTCCTCGACGCCGAGCCGCTTCAGCGTCAGATACGCCGTGAAGCCGGACAGCCCGCCGCCGACGATCCCAACGCGGGTCATTTGACCGAGCCGGCGAGCAACCCCTGGACGAAGTAGCGCTGGAAGGCGAAGAACACGCACAGCGGCACGACGAGCGAGATGAACGAGGCGGGTGCGATCACGTCGATGCTCGTCCCGAACTCGCGCAGCTGCCCGAAGATCCAGACCGTGATCGGCTGCACGTTCTGGCCGAACGTCAGCGCGACGATCAGGTCGTTCCACGTCCAGAGGAACTGGAAGATGGCGAGCGACGCGATCGCGGGCAGCCCGAGCGGCAGGATCAGGCGCAGGAAGATCGTGATCTCGCTCGCGCCGTCGATCCGCGCGGATTCGAGGATGTCCTTCGGTAACCCGACGAAGAAGTTGCGCAGCAGGAAGATCGCGAACGGCAGGCCGAACGCGACGTGGAACAGGATGATGCTGATCACCGTGTCGAAGATCCCGAACGTGTCGTAGAGCTTGAACATCGGGATGAGCGCCATCTGCAGGGGCACGACGAGCAGGCCAATGACGCCGACGAAGATCCAGTCGCGGCCGGGAAACTCGAGCCACGCGAACGCGTAGCCGGCCATCGCGCCGATGATCACGACGATCAGTGTGTTGCCGACGGCGATGTATGCGGTCGTCTTCAGCGCGTTGAGCAGCCCGCTGTTGTGGAAGAGCTTGTCGTAGTTCGACCAGGTCGCGACGCTCGGGTGCGAGAAGATCTGCCACCACCCTTTGTTCGCGAGGGCCGACGCCGGCAGGATCGACGTGATGAAGAGACCGAACGTCGGCACGAGCCACAGCGCGCCGAGGGCGACGAGGATCAGGTGCAGCGGCGTCTTCGCGACCGCGCGCAGAATCTTCGCCGAGGTGCGGTCGCGCGGGCTCGGAAGCTCGATCGCCGGGCTGGCGGCAGCCATCACACGTCCCTCTTGAAGCGGCGGATGTTCAGCGCCAGCACGGGGATGACGAGCAGGAAGAGGAAGACGGCGATCGCGGAGCCCGTACCGAAGTCGTTCGCGCCGCCGAACGCGGTGCGCCACATCGCGAGCGCGATCACGTTCGCGTTCGACTGCGTCGACTCCGGCGCGAGCGCGATCACGAGGTCGAAGACCTTGAGGACGTTGATGATCATCGTGATGAAGACGACGCTCAGGACCGGCGCGAGCAGCGGGACGGTGACCCGCCGGAACACCTGCCACTCGGTCGCACCGTCGGTCCGGGAGGCCTCGAGCACGTCGCGCGGCATTGCCGCGAGGCCTGCGCCGATCACGACCATGGCAAAGCCGGCCCAGATCCAGATGTAGGCGATGAGGAGCGACGGCGTGATCAACTTCGGGCCGAGCCAGGAGAAGCCGCCGAACGGCTTCGCGAACGTCTGCGCGCCGATCGATGCGGTGTACGTCGTCCCGTGCGGCAGCCCCGAGAAGTCGAACGTGCCGTCGTCGGCCGTCTTCGCCGTCCGGGTCTTGCCGCTCGAATCGCGCAGCTGCACGGTGACCCCGGGCAGGCCGAGCTCCTGCGACTCGACGACGCCGGGCTTGCCGCCGCCCGGCTTGAAGTCGCGCCAGACGACGCCGTCGATGTCGCCCGCCTTCGCCTTCGGCTGCACCGCCTGCTTGGCGCTGCCCGGCACGCTCTGCGGCGGGATGCCGGTCAGCCCGAGCGCGATCGACCGGCCCGGCTGCAGCGGCGTCTTCAGCACGATCGCGCCCTTCGACGTGTGCATGGTCGGAGTCGACGGAATCGCGTTCGGCAGGACGCCGGGTGTCGACACGAAGCTCGAGACGCTCCGGCCGAGCGCGTTGATCGCCCCGAGGTCCGGGTCCTGCTGGTAGAGAATCCGCCACGTGACGCCCGTCGCGAAGGCGGAGATCGCCATCGGCAGGAAGACGACCGTCTTGAACGCGACCGCCCAGCCGACACGCTCGGTGAGGACCGCGAAGATGAGACCGATCGCCGTCACGAGCGCAGGCACGACGGCCACCCAGATCGCGTTGTTCTCGATCGCCCGCAGCAGGGTCGCGGTCGTAAACAGCCGCTCGTAGTTCGCGATCCCGACCCAGTTGCCGAGATAGCCGGTCGTGCCGAAGAAGCTGCGGATGATCGTGTAGACGGCCGGATAGACCATCCACACCGTCAGCAGCACGAGCGCCGGGCCGAGGAAGAAGATGCCGGTCAGGTAGCCGGCGCGCCCCACGGAATGCGGGGACGGCGGAGCCGCCCGGACGGGCGGCTCCGCCGTGATCGAGCCCTTCGACAAGCGGCTACTTCCCGCCCTTGTAGGCGGCCGCCGCTGCCGTCTCGAGCTTGCTCGCGATGCCGTTGACGTCGCTCGGGTTCTTCAGGAAGTCCTGGAAGATCCCCCACTCGCCCTGGCCGGTCGTGGCGCCGAAGGCGGACGGCTGCTCGTCCGACATGTCGAACACGACCGCGGTCGCCTTCCCGATCGGTGCCTCGGTCGCGCGCGTGATCGAGTCGGGATAGATCGACGCGGGCACGTTCTTGTTGCCGGTGCCGAAGCCGCCCTGCCGGGCCCACGCCTCGGCCGCGTCGGCCGTCGCGAGGTACTTCACGAAGGCCTCGATCGCCGGGGTGTCGCGGAACGTGACGAACAGGTCGCCGCCGATCTCGACCGCGTTCGCATTCGGGCCGGCCTTGACCGCGGGGAACGGCGCCGCGTTGAAGCCGGTGCCGGGCTTCGCCTTCGTCGACGACGTGATGACGCCCGCGACGAAGTCGCCCTCGAACACCATCGCACCCTTCGGCGGATCGGAGAACGCGTTCGTGACCGAGTCGTTGAACCCGTTCTGGATCGCGCCCGCCGCGCCGCCGGCGAGGTTGCCCGTGTCACCGATGACCTGCGCCATCTCCTTCAGCGTCGCGATCACCGACGGGTCCGTCCACTTGATCTTGTGGGCGCTCAAGGCCTCGTACTTCGCCTGCCCGTACGTGCGCAGGTAGAGGTTCTCGAACATGTCGGTGAGCGTCCAGCCGTCGGCGCCGCCGATCGAGTACGCCGGCGTGCCCGACGCCTTCAGCGTCTTCGCATCGGACAGCATCTGCGTCCACGTCTTCGGCGCCGTGACGCCTGCCGCCTTGAAGGCCGGGACGTTGTACCAGACGAGCGACTTGTTGGCCGCCTTGAAAACGAGCGCGTAGAGCTTCCCGTCGACCGTTCCGAGCTGTTGCCAGACCGGAGCGAAGTTCGCCGAGATCACCGACTGCGCGTACGTGATCGGTTTCAGGTGTCCCTGCTGCGCGAGCTGCTTGACGAGCCCCGGCTGCGCGATGTCGGCCATGTCCGGCGGATGGCCGCCGGCCACGGCGGTGCCGACGACGGTCGGGACGTTGTTGCCGACCGGCTTGTACTTGATGTGGACGTTCGGGTACTGCTTGTTGAAGGCGGCGATCACCTTGGCGAAGGAGGCCGCTTCAGAACCGGTCCAGATCCCGTCGAAGGTGACGGTGCCGGAGACGTTGCTGTTGCTGCTCCCTCCGCTCGTGGTGGTGCTGTTGCTGCTCTTGTTGCTCGACCCGCCGCAGCCCGCGGCGAGCAGAGCAACAGGAATCACTACCGCCGCGAGGGCGAGCCCACGCACGACACGGTTCGTCACGTACCTGCTCCTTTCGTTTCAGTTCCGTCGGTTCTGTCGTAGATCCCCATCCCGGTCTCCGGGTCGAAGAAGTGCAGGGCACGCGAGTCGACGGCCACCTCCGCCGGCTGGCCCGGCCGCACGCGCGAGCGCGCGCCGAACCGTCCGACGAGCGTGGCGTGCGGCTTCTCGTCGAGCTGTGCGACACGGTCGTCGCCGGCATCCGCCGCGAGCTCGCGGACGTCCTCGGTGACCGCCTGCTTCGCGTCCATCGTGAAGTGCACCATGATCTCGGAGCCGAGTGCCTCGGTCAGCGTCACGTCGCCGCGCAGCCGGTGGTCAACCGGCGTGTCCGGCGCGAGCGCGGCGTCCTCGAGATCCTCGGGGCGGATGCCCAGGACGACGGCGCGGCCGTCGTACTCGGCAAGGCGCGGCCGCTCGTGCAGCGTGCCCTCGGGCAGGGTGATCGTCTGCGAGCCGGCGGTCGCGGTGAGGGAGCCGTTGCTGCGCGCGAGCGTCGCCTCGATCATGTTCATGGCCGGCGAGCCGATGAAGCCGGCGACGAAGAGGTTGACCGGGTGGTCGTACAGCGTCTGCGGATCGGCGACCTGCTGCAGCTCCCCCTTGCGCATCACGGCGACCCGGTCACCCATGGTCATCGCCTCGACCTGGTCGTGCGTCACGTAGATCGTCGTCACGCCGAGGTCCCGTTGCAGCCCGGCGATCTCGGCGCGCATCTGCACGCGTAGCTTCGCGTCGAGGTTGGAGAGCGGCTCGTCCATCAGGAACGCGGCCGGCTCGCGGACGATCGCCCGGCCCATCGCGACCCGCTGCCGCTGCCCGCCCGAGAGCGCGCGCGGCTTGCGCTTGAGATACGGCTCGAGGTCGAGGATGCGGGCGGCGTCGGCGACGCGGCGCTCGATCTCCTCTTTCGGCACCTTCTTGATCTTCAGCCCGAACGCGATGTTGTCGTACACCGAGAGGTGGGGATAGAGCGCGTAGCTCTGGAACACCATTGCGATGTCGCGGTCGCGCGACGGCACGTGATTGACGACCCGGTCGCCGATCTTCAGGACGCCGCTCGAGATCTCCTCGAGCCCGGCGACCATCCGCAGCGCCGTCGTCTTGCCGCACCCGGACGGCCCGACCAGGACCATGAACTCGCCGTCGGCGATCTCGAGGTCGAGATCCTGGACCGCGGTCGTGCCATCCGCGTAGGTCTTCGTCACCCCGTCGAACGCGACACCGGCCACTCCGTCCCTCCCCAGGCTCGATTCGCGTGTTCTAACAGATCGCGTCAGCCCACGGCATCGATCGCGCCGAGCTCACCGCGCACGCCGCTCTCGGAGGCGCCGTGCCAGCCGTGCGGCCCGGCGGCGTAGAAGAGCGTCGTCCTCGGGCCGCTCATGCCGCCCGTGCCGAACGCGATGCCCCATACGCCGGGCACGCGCACGGGCAGCCGTCCGGCGAATGCCCAGCGGGTGCCCCGTCGCGCGTACGCGTTGATCCGGCCGGTGCCGAAGTTCGCGACGAGCAGCGCACCGCCGTACCGGCCGAAGCCGCCTGGAGCGAGCGCGACACCCCACGGCTCGTCGAGCTGCGACGAGCGCCCGACGTGGGCGACGAGCCGTCCACGCAGGTCGAACTCGTCGACGTAGCCGCCGTTCGGCGCGTCGTTGCCGTCGACGGGCGCACGCCAGGCATATGTCACGAAGACGCGGTCGCCGAATGCCGCGATGCCGAACGGCGCATACCAGGACGGCACCGCCGGATCGGCGAACGCGCCGCGCAGGACCCGGTGCCAGCGCGAGTCGAAGACGACGACGCGCCCGTTGTGGAAGTCGGTCGCGTACAGCCGACCGCGGGCGAGCGCCACGCCGCGGTAGATGGCGGCAGACGGGCCGACGCCGACAGCGACGACCGCCTCGTCCGACCAGCCGGTCGGGACGGTCGGCGACCAGGCGCGGATCGTCCCGTCCTCGCAGGCGTAGATGAAGCGCGCCGGCGCGGAGCGGCCGCCGCCGTGGACGACGAACCCGCGGCCGCCGTTGTACACGACGCCGGTCGGGCCGCCCGCGACGCGGACGGTCAGCGCCTGCTTCTTGCCCGTCCCGGCGTAGAGCGTGCTCGTGTCGCGCGCCTCGCTCGCCACCCACCAGGGCCCGGTGGCCGACGACGCGAGACCCCACGCGTTGACGAGCGCGCGGTCGTGGACGACGAGCCGGCGGAGCACGAAGCTTCCGGACGAGCGGGCCTGCAGCGTCGTCACGGCCACACCTGCGGCGGCCGCAGCGGCGAGCGCGACAGCGAGCAGGCGCCGGTGCGTCATGCCGGGGCGGCGGAAGGCTCGCGAAGCGGCGTGACGTCGACCGTCGACCCCTCCTCGGCCGAGCGCATGATCGCATGCATCGTCTCGAGGACGTGCAGCGCGAGCTCGCCCGACGCGCGGTGCGGCCGTCCGGCACGCACGGACTCGACGAGCTCGTGCAGCCCGAGCCCGCGCGTCTCCATGTCGCCCCGCGACTCGTAGACGACGGAGTGCCAGTCCGAGTCGTCGGCGCGCAGCTTGACCTCGCCGAGGAACCCGTTCGCGTCGGGGAGCGACAGCGAGCCCTCGGTGCCGTGGACGAGCAGGCCGCTCTCGTACCGGCCGCGTGCCTCGAAGCTGACGGTCATCGTCGCGAGCGCGCCGCCGGCGAAGCGGAGTGTCGCCGCGACGTGCGTCGGCACCTCCGTCCCGAAGGCCTCGCCCGCGCGCGGCCCGACGGCGAGGGTCCGCTCCACCGTCGGGGTCGTGGCGAACCCGCTCGCCGACGCGATCGGCCCGAGCAGCGAGACCATCGCCGTGAGGTAGTAGGGCCCGATGTCGAGCAACGGCCCGCCGCCGGCGCGGTAGAAGAAGTCGGCGTTCGGATGCCACCCTTCGGGGCCGCCGGTCAGCATCTGCGCCGTGGCGCCGATCGGCTCGCCGATGTCGCCGCGGGCGATCGCAAGCCGGGCCGTCTCGTACGCGCTGCCGAGGAACGTGTCGGGTGCGCAGCCGATCCGGAGGCCGGCCAGCCGCGCCTGGTCCACGAGCGTCCGGCCCGCGTCGACCGACACCGCCAGCGGCTTCTCGGTGTACGAGTGCTTGCCCGACTCGAGCGTCGCCGAGACGAGCGCCGCGTGCGCCGCGGGCGGCGTCAGGTTGAGCACGACGTCGAGATCCCTGCTCGCGACGAGCTCGTCGACCGTGCAGAACCGCAGGTCGTGCGTCTCGGCGAACGCGCGGCCGGACTCGGCGTCGAGATCGGCGCAGGCGACGACGTCGAAGGTCGGAAACGCCGCCGATCCCTCGACGTAACGGTGGGCGATGACGCCGCAGCCGACGAGGCCGACGTTCACGCCGCCGCCTGTACGGCGTCGATCGAGCGCTGCAGCGCCTCGCGCATCGGCCGGTCGAGCTCGTCCTGCTCGACGACGAGCCACTCGACGCCGAGCTCCGCCGCGCGCGGAACGAGCCGGGAGTAGCCGACGCCGCCGTCGCCGACGGGGACGAACTCGTGCGTCCCCCGCGCGCGCAGGTCCTTGGCGTGCACGAGCGGCGTCCGGCCGCGGGCCCACTCGAGCAGGTCGACCGGCGACGTTCCGGCCCACCAGGCCCAGCCGAGATCGAGCTCGAGCCAGATCCACGGAGGCAGGCACTCGAGCAACGAGACGCCGTCGTCGAACCTCGGCGTCTCGGTCCAGTGGTTGTGGAACCCGAAGGCGAGCCCGGCGTCGCGCACCTGCGCGCCGAGCGCCGAGATCCGCTCGACTGCCGCGTCGCGCTCGGCCGGAGTGGTGACCGGATCGATCCAGGCGAGCGCCACCCGGTCGCAGCCGAGGATCCGCTGCTCGTCGACGAGAGCGTCGACGTCGACGTCGAGTCCGATGTGCCGACCGGCGACGGCGAGCCCGTGATCGTCGAGGGCGGCGCGCAGCTCCTGCGCGTGGAGGCCGTGCAGCGAGTAGAGCTCGACGCCCTCGTAGCCGAGCTGGGCAACGGTCCGCAGCGTTCCGGCGAGGTCGTGCTCGCACTCGGCGCGGACGGTGTAGAGCTGGAGCGCGGTTCTCATGCGGGCTGCAGGGTCCGGATGCGCTGCTGGTACCAGTAGAAGCTGTCCTTCGGCACGCGCTCGAGCGTCGCGTAGTCGACGTAGACGATCCCGAACCGCTTCGAGTAGCCCTCCGCCCATTCGAAGTTGTCGAGGAAGCTCCACACGAAGTAGCCGTCGACCGGCGCCCCTTCCGCGCGCGCGCGCCAGACCGCATCGACGTAGGCCGCGAGGAACTCGGTGCGCTCGGGGTCGTGGATGCTGCCGTCGTGCACGCGCACGTCGTCGAAGGCGGCACCGTTCTCGGTGACGAAGATCGAGCGCGGACCGTAGTCGCGCGCGACGCGCGTCAGGACGCAGTACAGCCCCTCGGGGTAGACCTCCCAACCCATGGCCGTGCGCGCCGCGTTCGGGACTTCGACGATCGCCGGGCCGTCTGCGACGACGAAGCGGAAGTAGTTGTTGACGCCGAGATAGTCGATCGGCGCGGAGATCGCGGCGAGGTCACCCTCCTGTACGGGCGGCTCGAGACCGGCGTTCACGCCCTCGGGGTACGCGCCGCGGAAGAGCGGGTCGAGGAACCAGCGGTTCTCGCGGCCGTCCACCTCTGCGGCGGCGGCGACGTCCGCCGGGTCGTCCGACGCGGGGTCGACGTGCTGGAGGTCGAGCACGATGCCGACCTCCGCCTGCGGTGCGTCGCGGCGCAGCACCTCGACGGCCCAGCCGTGCGAGAGCAGCAGGTGGTGCGCGGCCGACACGGCGTCCTGCGGGCTCGTGCGGCCGGGCGCGTGGATGCCGCGCCCGTAGCCGAGCCACGAGGCGACCGCGGGCTCGTTGTGCGTCGTCCAGCGTG
>JAICLU010000086.1 GCA_025925195.1 Thermoleophilia bacterium | reverse complement strand
GCTGCCGCCGCCGGGGATCCGCCACGTCGCGACGATCCTCCGCGTCCGGAACGAGACGACCGAGATCGACCCCTCGCCACGATTTGTCACAAACAGGTGCTTGGCGTCGCGGCTCACGTAGAGCCCGTGGGCGCCCGCGCCGGTGGGCATGAACCGCAGCACCCGCAGGCGGTCTCCGTCGACGAGCCAGACGCCGTTCGCCGCCATGTCGGCGACGTAGAAGATCTTCCCGTCCGGGGAGAGCTTGACGTCCTGCGGCGCCTTCCCCTGCCCGAGCGTCAGCGTGCCGACGATCCGTTCGTGGGGAATGTCGATCTTGACGAGCTGCCCCGAGAACTCGCAGCTCGCGATCGCGTAGCTGCCGTCGGCCGAGAAGTCCATGTGGTCTACGCCCGAGCAGTCGACGTGCACGAGGCGATGCAACGCGAACGTGTGGGCGTCGCGGAAGGCGAGCTCGTGCAGCCGCTCCTCGACGACGATCGCGTACCGGCCGTCGGGCGTGAAGTACATGTTGTAGGGATCGTCGACCGGGATCGGCGTCCCCGGCGCCCCCGTGCGCGGATCGATCGGCGTCAGCGAGTTGCCCGTGTCGTTCGTGACGTACAGCGTCTTCAGATCCCACGCCGGCACGACGTGCTGCGGCAGGCCCCCGACCGCGAAATGACGCACGATCTTGAACGTGTGCTGGTCGATGACGTCGACCGTGTTGCTGTCGCTGTTCGGGACGTAGACGTACGGCTTCGCGTCGCGCACGGCCGCGCTGAGGTTCCCGGCGCGGTCGGCGGCATAGACGTTCGAGCCCGTCGCGGCCGCGGTCACGGCCACGCGTCGGGGCGGCCCCGGCGCGAGCGTCGTCACGTCCGCGACCGTCCCGGCGGTTCCGTGGCCGCCGGCGACGACGATGCCGCGGCCGCTCGAGACGGCGGCGAGGTCGGAGAGCGGCGTGTCCAGCGAGCCGGCCTTCCGCACGCGCTTTCGCGCCGGGTCGACGGCGACGATCCTGTCCGTCGGCGTCCCGAGGGAGGCGCCGCGCCCACCGATCACGTAGACGAGAGAGCCGATCGCCGCGGCCGCCGCATGGGTGGTCGGCGCCGGTAGTCGCCCGAGCGACGCGACGCGTCCCGCTCCGGGCGTATAGCTGTAGACGGCGTCGCTCGCCGCACCCGACTCGAGCGAGCCGCCCGCGATCACGAGCCTGCCGTCCGCGGCCGCGACAGCCGCGTACCGAACGGCGTGCGGCAGATGCGCAACGACTCGGGCCGCATGACCGGGCCGCCAGGCGACGATCGTGTCGAGCCACTGCGTCCCGGTGTAGCCGCCGACGACGTAGGCCGTGCCTCCGATCGCCGCGGCCGCCTGGTCGGAGCTCGGCGACGGCAGTCGGGACACATCCGCCGCCGAGCCGCTGCGCGGATCGACCCTGACGATCGAATCGAGCTGAGCGATGCCGTTGCCGCCGCCGAACGCATAGACGTACCGCCCCAGCCGCACCGCGGCCGAATCGTGGAAGACGCCCGGCAACCGCCCGACGACGCGCGCGCCCGAGCGCGTGACGACGACGATCTGGTCGGTCGACACGTCGGCGGCGGTGAGACCCCCGAGGAGCACCGCTCCCCTCCCCCAGGTCGCGGCGGCGGCGTCCTGCACCGGTGCCGGCAGCAGGTGTGACCCCGTCGGCTGCAGCGTCGCAAGCACGACGGCCTTCACCGGCTTGGGCGGCAGCTTCGGCGGGGGCGCGGGCAGGGTCGTCGCCTTGTGCGAGCCGCCACAGCCGGCGAGGCCGAGAGCCAGCGCGAACAGTGCAACGATCAGCCTCGGCATCCCGATCATCCTCCGGAGTCTTCCTGAGAGAACGATGAGGGCGTACGATCCGCCGGCATGCTTCGCGTCGCCGTCGCGCTCGCAGCACTCGCCTTCACCCCGTCTGCGGCTGCCTGGACTCCGGTCGGGTCGGGCGTGCAGAACACCGTCGTCCCGTCGATCGTCGTCACGCAGGCCGGAACCGTCCTCGCGTCCTACGAGTCGCCGCTCGCCGGCACGATCTCCGTCGTCCGCCAGGGCGCCCCGCCGCAGGTCCTCGTGACCGGCGACCCGGCCGCGAATCGCACCCAGCTCGTGCAGCAGCCGAACGGGGCGCTCCAGCTCTACTTCCCGAACGCCCAGGGCGTGGCTCGCCTGACCTCGACCGACGACGGCCGGACGTGGACGGGGCCTAGCCAGACGCAGTCGCATACGCTCGGCCCGGTCAACGGCGCGGCCGTGGCAGCCGACGGGACGGTCTACTTCGCGCAGGATGGGACGGGCTTCGTCAACGTCTTCCGCGGCCTCGACGGCACACAGGTGCAGAACGTGTACACGCGGTGCTGCGGCTACCACGAGTCGCTCGCGGTCGACACCGCCGGGCTCGTCCAGGTCGCGCTCTACTCGAACGCCGATCCGGACGGTGCCGCTGTCTACGAGGCGCTCGGCCCGGATCTCACGCCCGGAGCCCCCACTGTGCTGAAGCCCGTCGCGGAGCATGAGGCGCCCCTGGTCGCCGACCGGTCGGGGAACACGTTCCTGGCGTGGGCGCCGGGGTATCCGGCCGCTGTCTCGCTGTCGGTCGTGCCTGTTCGCGGCGGCGGCCCCTCGGGCGACGGAGTCACGTTCCGTGGAACGTTCACCGGCGCCGACCCTCACATGGCGCTCGCGGTCGATGCGAACGACCGGCTCTGGCTCGTCTGGACGCAGGGCGGCAGGCTGCACGCGGCACGCTCGCGCAGCCACGGGCTCCATTTCGGCGCGACGGTCACGACGACCCTGCCGGGAACCGTGTACCAGCTGGCCGCGGCCGGGATCGGCGGCACCGTCGGGCACGCGCAGGTGGTCGTGAACGCTGGCACCACCCTTCAGACCGAGAACGTCGAACCCGGCCTTTCGGTCCGCGTCTTCAGGACGACGAAGAAGAAGCGCGTGACGTGGTGGGCGCAGGCGCTCGACGACGGCTTCGCCGTGCCGCACGCACGCTTCCGGCTCCGGGGCCGGACGATCGCGGCCGATGGCAACGGCAAGGCGAAGGTGCCCGCCGGCCGGGGAACGGCCGCCGCCCAGGGCTACGTCTCCGCGTCGTTCCGCGTCCCCTAACTACCATGAGGCCGTGGCTGCGACGGCCGGCACACGGAAGTTGAACGCCCACGCGGTGCGGGCGGACTTCCCGATCTTCGAGCAGAAGATCCACGGCAAGCCGCTCGCGTTCCTCGACTCCGCCGCGAGCTCGCAGAAGCCGCGTCAGATGCTCGAGGCGATGACGACGTTCTACGAGACCTCGTACGCGAACGTCCACCGCGGCGTCTACGTGCTGGCGGAGCGGGCGACGGCAGGCCTGGAGGGCGCGCGCGAGAAGGTGCGCGCGTTGATCAATGCGCCGGACGCGCGCGAGATCATCTTCGTGCGCAACGCGACCGAGGCGATCAACCTCGTCGCCTACTCGTGGGGCATGAACAACCTCGGCCCGGGCGATCTCGTGATCGTCAGCGAGCTCGAGCACCACTCCAACTTCGTCCCGTGGCAGTACGTCGCCGGGAAGACGGGAGCTCGCGTCGCGATGCTGCCGCTCACCGACGACGGCGAGCTCGACCTGAGCGCGCTCGACGGTCTCGCGAAGGACGGCAACGTCAAGGTCGTCGCGACGAACCACGTGTCGAACTCGATCGGGACGATCAACCCGATCGAGAAGCTCGCCGCGTGGGCGCACGAACAGGGAGCGATCTTCGTCTGCGACGGCGCGCAATCCGCCCCGCATCTCGCGATCGACGTGCAGGCGCTCGGTGTCGACTTCTTCGCAATCTCCGGACACAAGCTGTGCGGTCCGTCCGGCATCGGCGCGCTCTGGGGTCGTGGCGATTTGTTACAAGCGATGGAACCGTTCCTGACCGGCGGCCACATGATCTCGTCGGTTCGTCTCGAGAAGACGACGTGGGGCGAGCTGCCGCACAAGTTCGAGGCCGGCACCGCGCCGATGGCCGAGGCCGTCGGGCTCGGAGCTGCGATCGACTACCTCCAGGACGTCGGCTTCGACGCGATCGCACAGCACGAGCACGAGCTCGCCGCATACGCCCTCGGGCGGCTCTCCGAGGTACCGGGCATCACGCTCTACGGCCCGCCCGCCGACCGGCGGGCCGGCATCGTGTCGTTCAACCTCGACGGCATCCATCCGCACGACGTCGCGCAGATCCTCGACATGCAGGGCGTCGCGATCCGTGCCGGCCACCACTGTTGCCAGCCGCTGATGCACAAGCTCGGCGTCGCTGCGACGAACCGCGCGTCGTTCTACCTGTACACGGTGCAGGAGGAGATCGACCAGCTCGCCGACGGCCTGTACACGGTGCAGAAAGTGTTCGCGTGAGCGACGGCATGTTCGACGACATGTACCGCGAGGTGATCCTCGACCACTACAAGAACCCGCGCGGCCACGGGACGCTCGACGATCCGGATGCTCACGCCGACGGGCAGAACCCGTTGTGCGGTGACGAGGTGTCGATCTACGTTGCATTCGGCGAGGACGGCGAGACGATCGACGAGGTGAAGTTCTCGGGACGAGGCTGCGCGATCTCGCAGGCGGCGACGTCGATGCTCACCGAGATGGTCGCAGGGCGCACCGCCGTCCAGGTCGCTGCGCTCGACAAGGACGAGCTGCTCGAGGAGATCGGCATCCCCTTGACGCCGGTGCGCCTGAAATGCGCGATGCTCGGCCTGACGACGTTGAAGGTCGCGCTGCACAAGGCGAAGGGCACGGCGCTCCCCGAGGGTCTCGCGGGGTTCGACGACCTGGACCTTTCGTAGCGTGGCCCGGGTGGAGGTCGCGCCGGCGGACGAGTTCCCGCCCGGCTCGTTCAAGCTCGTCGTCTCCGGGCCGGGCGAATACGTGGGCGTCTACAACTGCGGCGGCTCGTTGTACGCGATCGAGGACCGCTGCTCGCACGACGACGGGCCGCTGTGTGAGGGGGACTGGGACGAGGAGACCTGTCGCGTCGTCTGCCCTCGTCACGGCGCGCAGTTCGACCTCGCAACCGGCGCCGCGCTGACGCTGCCGGCCTTCGAGCCGGTCGCGACGTACCCGGTGACGATCGGGGACGACGGCGTCGTTCGCGTCGATGTCGGCTGAGGCCGTCGTTCGCTGCTGGGCGACGACCGATCCGGCCTACATCGCCTATCACGACGAGGAGTGGGGGCGACCGGTCACGGACGAGCGCGGGCTGTACGAGCGGCTGTGCCTCGAGGGCTTCCAGTCCGGGCTGTCGTGGCTCACGATCCTGCGGAAGCGCGAGAACTTCCGCGCCGCGTTCGCCCGGTTCGAGCCCGAGGCGGTGGCGCACTTCGGCGCTCGTGACATCTCGTCACTACTCGAGGACGCGGGCATCGTGCGTCATCGCGGCAAGATCGAGGCGGCGATCGCGAACGCGCGCGGCGTGCTCGCGCTGCGGGACGCGGGAACGCCACTCGACGAGCTGATGTGGGAGTACCGCCGCGACACCCCGCCGGCGGGAGATCACGTCGCGGAGACCCCCGAGTCGCGCGAGCTCTCGAAGCGCCTGAAGGCCGCCGGCTTTCGGTTCGTCGGCCCGACGACCGTCTACTCGGCCATGCAGGCCTGCGGGATCGTCAACGACCACCTCGCCGACTGTCACGTGCGGGCGGACGTCGAGCGCGACCGGTCGCTCGTGACGAATCGTCACGAGCGCGCCGGGTAGACGCACAATCGTCACGAAGCTGTGACGGACACGTGACACTTCGTCGGCGACGCTTCGCGGGTGAAGTTCGCTCCCGCGATCCGGCCGCAGCTGTTCGAGCTGATGGGTGAGCTCGACGACGGCGAGCGCCCGATCGCCGAGGTCTGGCGCGAGCTCGGGTATCTCGCCCGCGCGCGGAAGCTGCTTCAGCCCAGCTACGAGAGCGTGCGCCGCGCCGTCCACGATCTCCGCGAGTTACGCCGTCTCCAGTACTCGCGACTCAAGCGGGCGGCCATCCTGAGCGCGGAGTTCCTGTGGAACACCCGCGACCGCAAGGGCATCGTGCTCGACGCCTGGGACGGAAGCGACATCGAGCGGCGGCGCGAGCGCTACCAGCGTCGGCCGCGCGCCAAACGTCCGCGACCTACGCCTCGAGCAGGCGCTTGAGTCGCTCGAAGTCCTTGCGGAACTGCTTCTCGGCGCGACGGGCCATGATGCCGGCGGCGAATCCGGGGAGCAGGCCCGCGTCACCTTCGCCGACGACGGTGAGCCGTGTGCCCGTCCCGCTCGGCTCGAGCGTGTGACGCACCGTGAACGGCACGGGGCTGTCGACGGCGCGGATCGCGAAGACCCGCGGGCGCTCTTCCTCGTCGATCGCGAGCGTGGTCGTCAGCTCGCGGCCGAGGAGATGGCGTGACTCGCGGATCCGGTCGCCGTCGCGGCTCGCCGAGTGGACGCCCGACTGCCAGGCCGGCAGGTTCGCGACATCCGTGAGGTAATCGAACACGTCCTCCGGCGTTCTCGCGATTTCCACGGACAGTTCGGCGCGCACGGTGGCACCATAGGCAAGTGAAGCGAACCGCGCTCATGATCGCAGTGGCCGCCGCGATCACGGTCGGTGTCGCCACTGCCGCGTCGGGCCGCTCGCAACAATCTGTCACGAGCCGCCGGGCCGCAACGGCCGCTCCGACCTGGGATGCCGTGGCACCCGTCTTCGCCGCGAAGTGCGTCAGTTGCCACCGGATCGGCGGGATCGCGCCCTTCTCGCTGACGACGGCGAAGAGCGCGCAGCAGCACGCTCAGGCGATCGCGCTGATGACGCGTCTCCGGATCATGCCGCCCTGGATGCCGGGGGCCGACTCGCCGCCGTTCCAGGGCCAGGCCAGGCGAATTCTCACCCCAGGTGAGCTGAGCCTGATCGCACGCTGGGCGAGCGGCGGCGCCAGGGTTGGTCACGCTCGTGCCATTTCGTCACAAGCGACTCCGGAGACGGCTCCCGGGAGATCGGTGACGTTGCGGCCGGCGCACGCATACCGGCCGCACGCGAGCGGGGGCGGCACGGACGACTACCACTGCTTCCTTCTCGACCCGAAGCTGACGCAGAACTCCTACGTCACGTCCGCTTCGATCGAGCCGCAGCAGGCGGGGATCGTCCACCACGTCATTCTCTTCGACGCGACCGGTCAGAACGTCGCCGACGCACGAGCGCTCGACGCAAAGTCTCACGGCCGGGGCTGGACGTGCTTCGGCGGGCCCGGGCTCAGCGAGACGAAGGCGTCGACCGACACGCTCGCGAGCGACAGCCTCGGCGCGCCGCAATGGATCAGCGCCTGGGTGCCCGGCCACGTGACGAACGACCTGCCTGCCGGAACAGGCGTCCTCGTGCACGCGGGCGACCTCGTCGTCATGCAGGTGCACTACAACCTGCTCCACGACCGAAGCCAGAAGGCGGTCGACCGCTCGAGCGCGCTGCTGCGCTTCGTCCCCGCGGCGACGACGAGCCTCATCCCGCTCTCGACCTATCTCCTGCCGGCTCCGGTCGAGCTCCCGTGCCCGCCGGGCGTCCACAACGGCAACTGCACGCGGCAGGCGGCATTCGACGACGAGGTGAAGAAGTACGGCGCCGACGCGGCGGTGCTCCCCATCGGCCTTCTCTACCTCTGTCATGAACAGCTGGCTCAGGCGCAGGGCTCGACGACGTCGTGCACGCGAACGGTCGACCGGCCGCTCCGGATCTACGGCGTCGCCGGCCACATGCACCTGCGGGGCGTCGACATCAGGATCGACCTGAACGGGCGGACGCTGCTCCACATCCCCCACTGGTCGTTCCACTGGCAGGACGCCTACTACTTCGACCGGCCGGTCGACGCCACGACGGGCGACTCGCTCCGCGTCACCTGCCGGTTCGACAACTCGGCCACCCATCAGCCGGTCGTGAACGGGAAGCCGCTGCCACCGCGCTACGTCCTCTGGGGCGAGGGCACGACCGACGAGATGTGTCTGGGACTGCTGCAGGTCGCGAGCCGGTAGCTGCGCTATTCTGCGGTTACCGCGGAAAGGAGGTGGTCCGGTAGTGATTTCATCAAGTACGGGCAGTGGAGGTACCAGCGGGTAGAGGCGTAGTCCCCGGGACCTACGGGGAACCGCCTAGCCAGCGTGGGGGACGACGCTTTCAGCGCCGCTCCGCGGTCTGAGCTTCACACCAGTGTGAACTCGCCGCGACCGAGCCGGAAAGCGCCTCTACCCAGGACAAGCTGGTCACCGGATCAGGGGCCGCGAGAGCGGCCCCTTTTCTTTGCCGCAGAACCCGCGTTCTTTGCCGCAGAACCCGCGCTCGTGACGAATCGTCACGAGCCGCGGGCCTACGCGGCGACCGCATCGACGGGCGCCGCAGCCTCGACGAGAAGCTGGAGCACGTCGTGGAGTTGGTCGCGCAACTGCTCGGAGAAGCCGTCCTGCGCCCGCGGGACAGCCAGCGCCTCGCCGACGACGCGCGCTCCGGCGATGCCGAGGATCCGCCGCAGGTCGTTCTGTGCCCAGAGAGCGCCGAACTGCCCGGTGCTCGTGCCGATGACGGCGACCGTCCGGTTCCTCAGCGCCGCCTGCTCAGGCGGCCGCGACGCCCAGTCGACCGCGTTCTTCAGGCCGCCGGGCACCGAGCCGTTGTACTCGGGCGTCGCGAAGAGGATCGCGTCCGCCCCGGCCCACGCCTCACGAAGGCGCTGGACCGGGACGGGCACGTCGCCCGGAAGATCGAGGTCCTGGTCGTACAGCGGCAGCTCGGCGAGGAGCGCCGGATCGAAGAGCTCGACCTCGACGCCCGCCGGCGCGGCGACCGCAGCCTCCGCGAGCAGCCGGCTGTTGTACGAGTCGGCCCGAAGCGAGCCGGCGACACCCAGGACCTTCACGACTACGCCTCCTGCCGGACGAGCGCGAGCTCGGCGATCAGCTTCACGTCGTCGGCGAGGTAGTTGCCGCCGCTCTGGTTCGGTGCGTTCCAGCTGACGCCGAACTCGTTGCGGTCGATCGAGGTCTCGAGCCGGAGGCCGAGACGCTCGCGGCCGAACGGGTCGGTCGCCGGGGCGTCGGCGATCGTGCCGGTCAGCTGGACGGGCCTCGTGACGCCCTTGATCGTCAGCTCGCCGGTCGCCGAGACGGCGCCGTTCTCTTCGCGCGCGAGCCCGCCGGCGGTGAACGCGATCTCGGGGAACCGCTCCGCGTCGAAGAAGTCGGGCGTCTGCAGGTGCCCGTTCAGCTGCTCGTCCTTGACGTCGACGGACGCGATCGTGGCCGAGCCGGCGAGCGTATTGCCCGACAGGGTGGCCGTGAACTCGCGGAAGGAGCCGCGGAAGAGGTTGACCCCCGCGTAGCCGATCTCGAAGGACACGTTCGAGTGGACCGGGTCGGCGCTCCAGGTGCCGGCCGGGGCGAACGTCTCGTTCTGCGTAATGGTGGACATGTACTCCCTTTCTCGTCTATACTTGAGCTGTCAACCATGTTAGCGGGTGATCCTTGTCTAGTCAAGTATTGAGCGCACAAGTTACCGCGGCCCCACGACTCGAAGCCTGGGTTCGCTTCCTCCGAGCGCATGCCGCGGTGACCCGGGAGCTGTCGGCGCGGCTCGAGGGCGCCCACGGGTTGACGCTGAACGACTACGACGTGCTGGTGCAGCTCTACTACGCACCCGAGCGGTCGCTGCGGCGCGTCGATCTGGCCCGCACCGTCCTGCTCACCGCGTCGGGCATCACGCGGCTGCTCGACGGGCTCGAGCGGGCCGGCTGGGTCGAGAAGCGCTCGTGCGCGACCGACGCCCGGGTGACCTACGCCCACCTCACAGACGCGGGCACGGCGAAGTTCGAGACCGCGCAGGCCGGCCATCTCGCAGACGTCGAGGAGCTCTTCGGCTCCCGCTTCACGCCCGAGGAGCGCGAGCAGCTCGCGGAACTGCTCGGACGGCTCCCGCTGGCCGAGACGTCGGAAGCCTGCTCCGCATGAGCCACGCCTTCTCCTCCCTCGACGAGCTCGGCGAGGGCTACGGCTTCAGGAAGATCCGGACGGCGCTCGGCGTCGAGGCGTTCGGGGTCAACGCGCTCGTGTATCCGCCGGGCTACGAGGGCTTCACGCACTACCACGACATCCAGGACGAGCTGTACTTCGTCCATCGGGGTCGAGTCCGCGTCGAGGTCGAAGGCGAGACGCGAGAGCTCGGGGAGGGCGGTCTCTTCCACGCCTCCTCGACGACCCACCGCAAGATCTCGAACCCGTTCGACGCCGACGCCGTGGTCTTCGTCGTCGGCGGCAAGGGCGGCTACGTCGAGCGCGACGGCCACGCGGCCGACGCCGACGCCGCTGCCTCAGGCCATTAGGGCGACCGTGCGCACGCCGCTCGGCGCGTGCAGCGCGTCGAGCGCCTCCGGCACCTCCTCGAGCGCGATCGTCCTTGTGACGAATCGTTGCAAGTCGAGCTTGCCGTCGAGCGCCGCCTGCGCGAGGAACGGAAAATCCTCCTGCGGGATCGTGTCGCCGCCGTGGGTGACGGCGATCGCGACCTTCGCCTCGAACAGGTCGCGTTCGACGTCGAGGTCGAGCGTGCGACCCGGCGACGGGACGCCGACGAGCGTCGCGGTGCCGCCGTACGCCGTCATCCGCACGGCGTCGACGAGACCCGCGGGAGCCCCGATCGCAGAGAACGCGTAGTCGACGCCGCCGCCGGTCAGCTCCTTCACCTCCGCGACCGAGTTCGCCGCGTCGATCGCGTCGGTTGCTCCGAGCGAACGCGCGAGCGCGAGCTTCTCCTCGACGACGTCGATTGCGACGATCCGCTCGGCACCGGCGAGCCGCGCCCCCTGCACGACGGCAAGGCCGACGCCGCCGCAACCGATCACCGCGACCGACGACCCCGGGCGCACCGGCGTCGCCCACAGCGCCGCGCCGGCGCCGGTCGAGAACCCGCACGCGAGCAGGCATGCCTGCTCCACCGGCAGCGCCTCCGGAACCTTGACGGCGCACGCCTGGTGCACGACCACCCGGTCGGCGAAGGAGCCGCAGCGCAGCACCGGCGTCAGGAGCGCCCCATCGGAGGCGCGGTGCAACCGACGCCGGCCGCGCAGGTTGTTCGAGCAGCGGCGCGGGTCGCCCCGGCGACAGGCCCGGCACGCATCGCCGCAGGGCGCCCGCCACGCGACGACGACGCGATCGCCCGGGGCCACTTGTGACACTTCGTCACCAACCTCCTCGACGACGCCCGCTCCCTCGTG